>NZ_JAHXBG010000007.1:0-300000 GCF_020103725.1 Hyalangium gracile
CCACTCCGGGCGCCCGGGGAGTGGGGCCGTCGTGCGACCGATGACCCGATTTCCGCGCTCCACGATGACCGCCAACATCCGGGTAAGCCCCGACAGAAGCCCGCTCACCAACACGCATTCGCATCCGCTCCAGAACGGAAGGAACCGTTTCTTTCCGCGATGGCGGTTGACGAACCTCCAACGAAGAGGAGTTAGTTATGTCTATTCACCGCCCTTTGATGGCTCTGGCCACATTCATCGTTTTCGGACTGTGTCCGGAGATTGCTTTTGCAGAGCGTGTCAATCGTGATCAGCCGATGTGGTTCTCCTATGCTTCCGAAGATGCAGCCACGTTCGGATCTCAGTACACCGAAGAGGTTTTCCTGGACATGTGCAGCTGGACGAGTCGGCCTAACAACGCCAGTTGCACGGTCCAGAGTCTCGATACCCCTTGGTCAAATGAGAGCGCTATCTCCTGTGGGCCGCCGACTGGCGCTGCGCCAAGCAACTCCTGGTTCAAATACACAGCCTCTCAGGTTTGTGTCGTCGATCCATATACGGGTTGCCGCACTCAGCGCTGGGAGTGGCCAGATGGGAGAATGTTGAGCGGCTCTGGCAATCATGTCCTCACCTGCCCTTCGGACTCGGCAAACATGGGCACTGGGCTGTTCAGCAAGGTACTGGTGAGCACGGTGCCCCACCACGTCTTTATGCGGTTGCCTGGCTTTTTCAGCCACATCCGGCCCCAATATGTTCGTGGCCAGGTGGTGCTCAGTGCCATCGCCAACCCCCCTTATTCCCCGAGTGGGCTTCCTTCGAAGCCTATGTCGTTCATCCTTGCCCTGCAGCACCTGACAGCAAATGGCCAATGGCAGGATCTCGCCACGCGGGAGTTCTGGGCTCAGTCTTCTACGGGAGGATATGAAAAGGCTTTGTATGAGGTCGGAGCCTGGGTATCTCCCAACACGAGCGTAAGGGTTGAGCTTCGCGCCAATGTGGTTCCTCCTTTGCGCGTTGCCAACGAAAACAACTTCTATGAGAACTACTCGTTGATGATTGACCTTGTTGATGCGCGTCTTGTGTTGCCGGTGTGTATTCCGGACATGAGTAATCCCGGGCAGTGCCTCTTATTCTAGCGCTCTTTGTTGGGACAGTTGGTGGGACTCCTCCGGGCGGACGGGGAGGCGAGCGGCCCAGAAGGGCTCGCCCTGGGGGCCGAAGAGGAAGATCTGGGTTCCACCGTATCGAGAGAGGATGCGGTGGCTGACAGCCGCCAGGAAACCATCGACGTCGTTGATAGAGACCATGGCCCGGACCTCCGGCGGAGGGACAGGGCCGCATCATAGCTGACACGGACCAGGTCTCCTTCACACGGAGCGGGCATCCCTGCTGAGTGCGGGGTAGGGTGGCCCGCCATGAGTCTGCCCCTGCGTGTGAAGATGGCTCCTGGAGGCCCCGAGGTCTCTCGGCTTGCGTACGGCGCGTGGCGACTGCTGAACGACGAGCAGGACGCCGACGCCCAGCGGGTGCTGGCGCTGATCCAGACCTGCCTGGATCAGGGCATCACGACTTTCGACCATGCGGACATCTACGGGGGGTATCGCTGCGAGGCGGCCTTCGGGGCCGCGCTGCGTGCCAGTCCCGGGCTGCGCCAGCGGATGGAGCTGGTCAGCAAGTGCGGCATCATGCTGGTGGACCCCGCGCGGCCCCAGAACCGCATCAAGCACTACGACTACTCGCGCCAGCACATCATCGCGTCCGTGGAGAACTCGCTGCGGAACCTGGCCACGGACTACCTGGACGTGCTGCTCCTGCACCGGCCGAGCCCGCTGCTGGACCCGGACGAAGTCGCCGAGGCGCTGCGCCAACTCGTGTCACAGGGCAAGGTCCGCTACCTGGGTGTGTCCAACTTCACTCCGGCGCAGCTCGATGCCCTGGCCAGCCGGCTCGATCAGCCGCTGGTGACGAACCAGGTGGAGCTCCACCCGCTCCGGCTCGAGCCCTTCCTGGATGGGACACTGGACCAGTGCCTGCAGCACCGGATCTCGCCCATGGCCTGGTCTCCCCTGGCCGGCGGTCGGCTGTTGAAGGGCGAGGGGGGCGCAGAGAGTCGGGTGCGCGCCGTGCTGTCGGAGCTGGCGCGCAAGTACGGCGCGGAGCTGGACCAGCTCGTCTACGCCTGGCTGCTGCGGCACCCGTCGCGGATCATCCCCGTGCTGGGCACCCAGCGGCTGGAGCGAATCACCTCGGTCGCGGGCGCGCTCTCGTTGGAGCTGGACATCCAGGACTGGTTCGCCGTGTGGAGCGCCTCCTCGGGAGCTCCGGTGCCTTAGCGGGCCCTGCGCTGGCGCTGCCAGGGCGATGCGACATTTTTCCGGGCTTCTCGTTCCAAGGATGAGCGCCACTCCCGGCGCGCTCTCTCACGAGGAATCCGTTCATGAACTGGCACCTGTGTTGCTTCCGCATTGCCCCTGCCCTGGGGTTGGCGGTGCTGCTGGCGAGCTGCGGCTCGGAGCAAGCCGCCGCTTCCGAGTCCGCGAGTGCTCCCGCCACGGCGCTGGCACCTCTCACCCTGCCGGAGCAGGCCGCGTATGGGTACCGCCAGGGAACGTGCAACTACACGGTGGTGGATGGATACGGGCGCCCCATGTCGGGGGTGACCGTGACGGCCGAGCTGGTGTCGCTCGAGCTGTTGGAGGTCGAACGCGCAACGGGCTCCACGGATGCTTCCGGATACGTGAGCGTCACCGTGGGCGCGGAGGGAGCCGCGAGCGACTGGCTCTTGCGGTGCGAGGCGGGCTCGGGGCCTCCGGACACCAAGGCGATCGGAGACACCCGGAAGCTGAGCCAGGTGGAATCGGTGCTCACGAACACGGTGATCTACGCGCCGGCTCCGAATGCCTCCTACCCGGTCTGCGGCGAAGTCTCGGGCTGCGGCATCCTGCGGCTGTACCTGAGCGGCGCGTATGACAAGCCCATCGTCGTCGCCGAGCCCTTCAACTCCGACGAGCCGCTCTACGGCCCGCGCTCGGCCGGCAGCCTGTGGGCGCAGTACAACGGTCATCCGTCTCACCTGGGCAGCTGGTCCAACACGATCCTCAACCGCATGTACCAGCAGGGCTACGACGTGTGGCTCTTCCAGCCGTACCAGACGGGCCAGAACGTGCACGAGCAGGCCGCCGAGTTCGCGCAGGCCATCCATCGAGCCCACACCCACGATGGCGCCGCGCGGCCCGTCACGGTGATGGGCTTCTCCCTGGGAGGGCTCGTCTCGCGCGTGGCCACGGCCCGCTGGACGTCCGACACTGCCTGGCGGACCCGGCTGGGCATCCCGTCATCCGCGCTGCCGGTCAACCTCATCGTGGCCGGGGACGCGCCGCTGCGGGGCGCGCAGGTGACCAACGAGCTCCAGCGCTCCATGTGGAGAGAGAAGAAGGAGAAGGAGAAGAACTTCAACACCTGCGCCGTCGAGCAGATGTTGCAGCGCTCCTGCCGGCTGAAGCCGACCGGCCCGGTGACGACGGACCTCGAGTGCAACGATGCCCACTGGGATGCCTTCTTCAACAAGGGCACGGCCTTCACCTACTACGACCGGGAGCCTGTCGAGCCCACCGCGCACACCTGCGCGGCCGGCCCCGCCGTGCTCATGCTGGGCGACGGAACAGGCTGGCCGGCCGGCGTGAAGCGGATCGCCTGGACGCAGGGGACGCTCGATACGGGCACGGGCCAGTGCTACGGAGACTATCGGGATCTCAATGGGGACGTGGAGGACCTCTGCCCCGACCGCGGCGCGGACACGTTCGGCTACGGCTTCAACTGGCTGAACATCGACATCAATGCGTACCCGGACAAGGCGCACTACCTGGAGCGCTTCTGCGGTACCAGCGTCTGCGCGGATGATCTCGAGCCGGGCAGCAAGCACGACAGCGTCTTCACCGGAGTCGCGGGCAGCTATCTCATCTGGCAGGGAGTCTTCGACCAGCACAGCCACGCGGGCACCTTCATTCCGTCCCGCAGCGCGCTGGATCGGGCGTGCCCCACGTGCGCCATCCCGTTCGACGACTACTGGCACCACTCGTACAACGCCGCCCACCGCGCCATCTCCCAGCAGCCCGGTCGCTACGGCAAGTCGGTGGTGGACTGGCTCAACGAGCACCTCGCCACGGCGTGGTCCAACGGTGGCTGTGTTGGCAACGTGGGCCAGGCCTGCGACGGCGGCGACAGCGACATGTGCCGCGAGGGGACCATCCAGTGTGACGGCACCTGCACCGACGCCACGGGCTCGACGGGAGAGTCCTGCGGTGACGGGGTCGACAACGACTGCGACGGGCTGGTCGATGAGGGGTGCGTCAGGTGCGGCGATGGCATCTGCTCCCCGGGGGAGACCTGCCTGTCCGACTGCCGTTCGAGCTGCTACCCCAAGCTCATCTGCGACTGATTGAGCAGGTCCGAAGAGTTTCATGCCCCCTGGAGGCAAATGTCCGTGCCAGGGGGCCGGTCTGGCCAGGGAGGCGCCCTGGGCGCGAACTGGTCCCCAACTGGTATGACAAGCAGACCAGTTCGGACCGAGCGCGACCGGCAGGGGGCGTACCGGGCGCGAGTGCGGACTCGGGCCCGGTGCCCGTTTCCAGGCTGAGCAGCCTCTTACAAGGAGCGTGAAGGTGCGCCTCCGCCCCGGAAGGGGGGTGTTTCCCCCTCCGGAGGGTCACGCGGCGGAGAGGAGGCGGGCCGTGGTTTCCCGCACCGCGCGCCGGGTGGCCTCGTCCTCGGCGACGGCGGGCCACGGCTCTTCCTTCTCCTCGAGGAGCCATCGGGCCTCGCCAGCGGGCGACCACCGCTCACGGGCGAGGATTCGGGCAAGGCGCGCGGCGCACACCTCGGGGGACTCCCAGCTGCGCTTCACCAGCGACAGGAGCCACCCTATCGGGCCCGTGCGCGCCCCCAGGTCCGTGCGCACCACGCCCGGGTGGAGGACGACGACGTCGATTCCAGGCCAGGCGGCGGCGAGCTCACGCATGGCCACGGCGAAGCAGAGCTTGGTGTTGCAGTAGGTGCGGATGCTGGAGAAGTCCTCGCCGGTCGGTGTCCGGGCGGCATCGAAGTGGCCCTTGATGATGAGGCCCGCGCTCACCACCATGATGCGGCGAAGGCGCTGGGCATCGAGCAATGGCCGCTGCATCACGAGCGGCGCCAGGTGGTTGACGACGAAGGCCGTCTCCAGGCCCTCGGGCGTGAGCACCCGCTTGGACGGCCACAGCCCGGCATTGTGGACGAGCGTCGCGCCTGGGCTCACGACGTCGGCCAGCCGCTGCCCGAGCGCCCGGGCCTCGGCCAGCGACGAGAGGTCTCCAGGCACCGCGACGGCCTTCCCACCCTTCTGCTGGACGGCGGTGACGAGGGCATCGAGGCGGGCGCGGTCGCGCGCCACGAGGACGAGCCGATCGCCGCGCTCGGCGAGGGCCAGGGCCAGGGCGTGGCCGATACCGCGGGAAGCTCCGGTGAGGATCAGGTCAGCCATACCCGAAGCCTGACAGGCCGGTCCTCAAAGTGGAAGTTTATTCCACTTTCATTTGATGGCACGACGGGGGTGGTCGACCCCGGACCGGGCTCCGCACTAGGGTAGGGGGAGGATGGAGCCAGCTAGACGTGACGGCCTGAAGCGCCGCGACGCACTCCTGGACGCGGCGCTGCGGTGCTTCGTGAGGCAGGGAGTGCTCGGCACCGGCATCGAGGAGATCCGCCGCGAGGCGGGAGCGAGCCCTTCGAGCGTCTACCACCTGTTCGATGGGCTGCCGGGCCTCATCCTGGCTCTGCTGATGCGCACCTTCGAACGGCTCTTCGCGCATCTAGCCGAGCGGGTGCAGCCGACGGCGCGGGCGGAGGATGCCGTGGTCGCCCTGGTGGACGGCCACCTCGAGTGGATCCTCGGCCACCCGGAGGAGGGGCGCTTCATGTACCAGGCCACGGCGATCGAGTTCGGCGCCGATGCGGAGGCCATCCAGGCGTTGCAGGCCCGGAAGGCTGAGTTGCTGGCGCCCGTGGTCCTCCACCTGAGCCGCTTCATCGCCGAGGGGAAGCTCCCGCCCTGGTCCCCCCTGGCCTTCGACGTGGTGCTGCTGGGGCCGAGCCACGAGGCGTGTCGCCGCTTCCTGGCGGGCGCGCCGCTCGATCCGGAGTGGATGCGCGCCACGCTGCCGGGGCTGGCCTGGCAGAGCGTCAAGCCCCGGCGCTCCACTGGGAAGCGGTAATGTGCCCACATGTGCGAGGCCAGTACCGGTTCGCGGCAACCACCTCTATGCGCTCTGAGCGAGCCTCACCCTCGCGGTGAGAGCCTCGTGTCGCCGAAGATCACCCCACGCGTCATCGGCCGATTGAGGAAGTCGTGCGGGAACCCCAGCTCCACGGCGCTGGCCTCCTGCAGCCGCGCGAGCGCGTCCCCGGGCAGCTCGACGTCGAGAGCCCGGAGGTTGTCCTCCAACTGCTCGATCGTCCGCGCGCCGATGATGGGCGAGGTGACGGCGGGCTGTCGCAAGACCCAGGCGAGGGCCACCTGCGCCGGTGTGCGCTCGATCCGGGCCGCGACGTCCTTCACCACCTCGGCGATGGCGAGCCCTCGCGCCGTGAGCGAGCCGTTGCCCGCGGCCACGTTCCTTCGCGTGCTCACCACGCCGGCCGTCTCTCCGCCCGCATCGAGATCGGCCTTCGAGTACTTGCCCGTCAGCACTCCGCTCGCCAGGGGGGACCAGGGGATGACACCCAGGCCCATCTCCTTCGCCATGGGGATCAACTCGCGCTCCACCGTGCGTTCGATCAGGCTGTATTCGATCTGCAGGGCGACGAGCGGCGCCCACCCGCGCAGGTCGGCGATGGCCTGCATGCGAGAGATCTGCCAGGCCGGGGTATCCGAGATGCCCAGGTAGAGCACCTTGCCGGAGCGGACCAGATCGTCCATCGCGCGCAGCACCTCCTCCACCGGAGTGGTGGCGTCCCAGGCGTGGAGGTAGAGCATGTCGAGATAGTCGGTCCGCATCCGCGCCAGGCTCTGCTCCACCGAGCGGAGCATGTTCTTGCGGTGGTTGCCGCTGGAGTTCGGATCGCCCGGCCGCATCGACAGGGTGTACTTGGTGGCCAGCACCAGCCGCTCGCGCTTGTCGGCCGCGAACCTGCCGACGAACTGCTCCGACGTGCCGTTGGTGTACTTGTTGGCGGTGTCGATGAAGTTGCCGCCGCGATCGACGTAGGCATCGAAGATGCGGCGCGACTCCGCCTCGTTCGAGCCCCAGCCCCAGTCGGAGCCGAACGTCATCGTGCCCAGGGACAGGGGCGAGACGCGCAGGCCCGAGCGGCCCAGCAGGCGATAGGTATCCAGAGAAAGCTTCGTGCTCATGACGACCTCCCGAAGGGCGGCCGCTCCACGCGACCGCTTCCTGGTGGGAAGGATGCGGGCGCGTGGCTATTTAGATCATCGGGCATAATCGGAATGGGCTTTGAAGCAGGAGGTACAGAATGCGGGGCACCGAGTTCGCCGAGCTCACGGCCTTCGTGGCGGTCGCCGAGCACAAGAGCTTCTCCCGGGCGGCGGCCCACCTGCGCATCTCACCCTCGGCGCTCAGTCAAACGATCCGCCAGCTCGAGGAGCGGCTCGGGGCTCGCCTGCTGAACCGCACGACGCGCAGCGTGGCGCTCAGCGAGGCAGGCGAGCGGCTCCTGGCGCGGGTGGTGCCCGCCATCTCCGAGCTGGACACGGCGGTGGCCCAGGTGCGCGAGCTGCGCGACACGCCCTCCGGGAGCCTGCGCATCAACGCTCCCCGGATTGCCGCCGTGCAGTTCCTGGCGCCGCTGCTGGCTCCCTTCCACGCCGCCTATCCCGACATCGTCCTGGACATCGCGGTGGAGGACGCGTTGACGGACATCGTCGCTGGCCGGTTCGACGCGGGGATCCGGCTGGGGGAGACGGTGGAGAAGGACATGGTGACGGTGAAGATCGGCGGCGAGTTCGAGATGGCGGCGGTCGGCTCGCCCCAGTACTTCGCGCGCCATGGAGTCCCCAGGCATCCGCGAGAGCTGCACGCGCATCGCTGCCTCAACTGGCGCTGGAACTCCAACGGGAGCCTGTACCGCTGGGAGTTCGAGCGGGACGGAGAGGAGCTCGAGATCGCCGTCGACGGTCCGCTGATCGTCAACGACGCGGAGCTCTTCCTGCGAGGAGCGATCGACGGGGTGGGGATCGCCTACGTGTTCGACGAACATGCGCGGCCCTGGATCGAGGCGGGCCGGCTCCAACGCGTGCTGGCTGACTGGGCCCCGAGGTTCCCAGGCTTCCACCTCTACTACCCGAGCCGCCGGCAGGTGCCGGCGACGCTGAGGGCCTTCATCGACTGCCTGAGACGCCAGGCGCGCTAGCGGACCTGCCGTGACACCTCGTCGATGCGGCGCAGCTCGTCCTGCGAGAGGGTGAAGGCCGTGGAGCCGACGTTCTCCTCCGCGTGGCGCCGCTTGGTGGCGCCGGGGATGACGACGACCGTGTCCCCGTGGAAGTGGGCCAGCCAGTTGAGGGCGACCTGCGAGGGCGTGGCGCCGTGGGCGGTGGCGATCTTCTTGAGCTCGTCGATGAGCGGGCGGGTGCGCGCCAGTCCCCGGGGGCGGAAGCTCGGCAGGAACTTGCGCGGGCCCGGGCTCTTGCGGATGAGCGTCGGGTCGTCGTGGAACTTGCCCGAGAGCAGGCCCTGGGCCAGCGGCGAGTACGCGATGATCGTGATGCCCAGCTCCTTGGCGGCGGCGAGCACGCCATTGGACTCGATGCGCCGGTCCAGCAGGCTGTAGGGCATCTGGTTGGACACGAGCGGGATGCCACGGCGGGCCAGGGCGGCGTGCATGGCGCGCATCCGCTTCTCGGAGAAGTTGCTGACCCCGACGGTGCGGATCTTCCTCGCCTTGACCAGGTCCGCCATGGCGTTGGCCTGGGCCTCGATGGTCGCGATCGCGAAGGGCTGATGGATCTGGTGCAGATCGATGCCGTAGGGGCTCAGGCACGCGATGCGCTCGTCGATCGTCTCGGTGATGCTCAAGGCACCACGCATGAGGGGCAGCCACTTCGTGGCGATGATGACCTCCCCGGGCTTCTTGCCCAGGCGCTCGAGCGCTCCGGCCAGGGCCTGCTCCGAGCGGCCATGGCCGTAGGCCTCGGCGGTGTCGAACCAGTTGATGCCGCCCTTCAGGGAGGCGTCGACGATCTCCTGGACCGTCTCGGGGGGCAGCGCCTCCCAGAAGCCGCCCACCAGGCCGAAGCCCTCGGAGAACTGCCAGCACCCCAGTCCGACCACGGAGATCTCGATGTCCGACTTCCCGAGTCTTCGACGCTGCACGGTGTGTCCCTCCTTGGGGGCAGCATGCTCCTGGACCTCGCCAGCTTCCAGGGAATCGGTGCGCCATCGTCCATCCGTCCGCTTCCGGTCGCTCGGCTGTTCGAGGGGACTTGCCGGTCGTCCGGTCTTCGGCGAGGGTCAGGGGACATGTCGAGTCCGGAGCAGAGACCACCGCCTGGAATGAAGGAGAACTGGGACCCGCGGTTCCGGCACCTCTTCATGGCGCTCGGGTTCGTGTGCTTCGGCCTCGGGGCGCTGGGGGCGTTCCTGCCGCTGCTGCCGACGACGCCCTTCATGCTCGTCGCGCTGTGGGCCTTCTCGCGCAGCTCGCGCCGCTTCCATCACTGGCTGTACACGCACCCGCGCTTCGGGCCTCGGCTCCAGGAGTGGCATGAGCACGGCATCGTGCCGGTCAAGGTGAAGGTCACCGCGATCAGCACGATGATCGTGAGCCTGTCGCTCATGGCGTTCGTCGCCCGCGTGAAGTGGCATGTGCTGGCCATGGCCGGGGCGTCCATGCTGATCGGCGCGACGTACGTGCTCAGCCGGCCGAGTCGCCCACGCTCCTGAGCCTCACGCAGGAACGGGATGCGCCGTCCGGAAGTCAGGGGCCGGGCGGGCCGACGCGAACCGAGCTGAGCCGAGCGGCGGCGGCCCTCACTCCAGCGAGCAAGGTCTCGACGCGAGCCTTGTGCAGAGGCTCATCCCAGATGTCCTTGGGGTTGCCAGGCGCCTGTCTGCGAAGCGTGAGCGGCGGAGTCTCCGACGTCACCGGCGGACTGGCGCACACGAACGCGCGCTCCTCGAGGCCCCACACCCACAGGCGTCCGGTGACGGTACCCGGTGTGTACGAGTCGCTCCCCAGCTCGATGGGCTCGTCAGGCCGCGCGCGGGCGATCTTCTCGGCGAACACGGGATCGGTCCACGCGTCCACGATGTACGTGAGGCGATAGGGGCGAGGCGGGTACCCCTCGTCCACGGCTGCGTCCCGGTGTAGCCGCCGGCGCACCGGTCCCACCCCATCAGGTGGCCCGAGCTGCCGTAGGAAGAGAGCTCGAAGACGATGGGGCGGTCACGCCGCAGCTCATCCAGGTTGCCAAAGGACAGCCCGATGCCGAGCACGCGGCCCCGATCGCCGTCGGCGACGAATCGGATCAACCTGTCCTCCCATCGAAGCGCGCTCTCGACACGGTGAGGCGGGTTGAAGCACCTCACCGTGTCGCAGGCAAGCCTGTCCGCTCCGGCTTACGGGCGAGTGGCTTCCATCTGGAGGACCTCGAGGGCCCAGGATAGCCGGGTCATATCGGCCTCTGACTGGCCAGGCTGCGCTGGTGGCCTGGGATCAGCTCTTCTCGGTGGACTCCGGAGCCCTGAAGCTCACCCGTGAAGTCAAGGGCGAGCCGAGCCCCGAGGAGTACGATCGCCGCCAGAAGGGCACCCTGAAGTTCCTCGACTGGGGGAGCGTCAAGCAGGTCCGTCAGTGGGAGGCGAGCCGTAAGGGTGGCAGAAGCCCTTGAGGAGTATTTCCGACACTGTTCGGAAACGAGCGCGGAGAGCTATCGTGGCTCCATGCGTCTCCTCGCTCTGGCCTCCCTCGTCCTCGCCGCCCCCGCCATGGCGGAGCAGCCTCCGGAGTACGTCCCCGCTCCGGCCAATCAGATCCCCGGATATTCGGAGACGGTCTTCCCCTGCGAGGCCGTGCGTGGGTGGAAGGAAGGCAGGACCACGGTCCACCGTGAAGACGAGATGACCGAGGAGAAGCTGGGCGCCTGGACGTTCGATCCCGGCGACGTGGAGCCATCCACGTACATCGTCTGCAAGGGCAATCCCCGCCTGGAGGCGCTCTCGCTGCGCGAGCTGTCCATCCTGCGCAACACCATCTTCGCCCGCTATGGCTGGGGCGGCTTCCGCAAGCCGTGGCTGCGCGAGCACTTTCAGAAGCAGCCCTGGTACAAGCCCGATCCGAAGTTCTCCTACAAGCGACTGGGCCCCAACGATCGCCGCAACGTCGAGCTCATCGCCCAGGCCGAGATGAGCCTGCGCTACGCCGACCTGGAGCAGATGCGGGATCCGCTGCTCGCCAAGGCCGGCAAGTGGTGGGGCGACATCCCGTTCTACCAGGCGAAGGATGGCGAGTTCATCACCGCGTGCGAGGTGGACGAGTCCCGGGCCCCTCCCAAGGAAGAGTGGGAGATGAAGCGCGTGTGGGAGGAGAAGTTCGAGAAGGATGCCTTTGCCTCCAAGGACTGCAGGTACCACTCCCCCTCGCCCCCCTCGATCCTGGAAGCCGAGGACAACAAACCGGTCTCGCCCGATCTGAGCAAGCTCTCGGCCGAGGAGCGCATCGAGCTGGGGCTCATCAGCCGCGCCATGGGGGAGTTCGCCGTCGACACGGATCGGCGCGAGCAGACGGTGGCCTCACTGGACAAGGTGCTGTCGGTGAAGGAGCTGCGCGAGCTGTCGCTCCGGGATCTGCGACTGCTGCGCAACACCATCTTCGCCAGGCGCGGGCGCTCCTTCAAATCCGAGCTGCTCCAGGAGCACTTCGAGCACATGCCCTGGTACAAGCCGGATCCGGCCTACTCCGACAAGCGCCTGACGAAGACGGACAAGCGCAACATCGAGCTCATCCGTCAGGTGGAGGGGGAGTTCGGCGGCGCGCTGAAGGACAAGGACTTCGCGGTCGACAACCCGTCCAGCGCGGAGGACGTCGACGGGTCCATCGCACCCGTGCACGCGGCCTGATGAGGCCGCGGCCACCCCGGGCGGGTGGAGACGAAGACAGCGAAGGCAGACACGGGAGCCCGACGGGCCACCTCGCCGCTACTTCCGCGCCAGCTGCTCGGAGCGCGCCTGGATGAAGACCGCGATGCCATCGAGGACCCGCTGCAGCCCGAACTCGAAGGCGAGCTCGGGATTGTAGGCGGAGCCATGCGCAGCCCCCGCCGCCGCGCCGACCCGGGCGGCGGTGGGATAGCGGCTGGCGTCGAAGACCTTCTCCAGCAGCGGAGCGTGGGCCTCCCACCACTGCGCATCGGACATGCCGGTGTGCTGCTCGGCCTGGGTGGCCTCCACCGCGCGGCGCGCGGCCCCTTCGACGTGTCCGTTGACGAGGCTGACCACGGAGTCCATCTCCACCTCCGTGAGGCCCAGCTCCGACACGGCGCGAAGCTCGTAGTCGTACTTGGCGATCAGGTGGGGCCCCATCACCGGGCGGCTCATCGCGATCTGCAGCATCCAGGGGTGGCGGTGGTAGAGCGCCCAGTTCTCCCGGGCGATCCGCTCGAGCCTGGCGCGCCAGCCCCCGGCCACCTTCTCGGGCCTGGGCAGCTCGCCGTAGACGGCGTCCAGCATGACGTCGATCAGCTCCGCCTTGCTCGGTACATAGGTGTACAGCGACATGGGGGCCACCCCCAGCGCGTCCGCGACCCGCCGCATCGACAGCGCCGCGAGGCCCTCCGCATCCGCCACCCGGATGGCCGCCTGGCTGATCTGCTCCACCGTCAGGCGCTGCTTGGGGCCGCGCTTCGGAGGCTGCTGAAGCCCCCACAACAGCTCCATGCTCCGCTGAGGATCACCGCTGCCGCTGTACTCGCTCACCCCGGCATTATGGCCCCGTCCAGAAACTCTGTAGATCGAACGGAGTTTCAGGCATGGTTACTCCGTACGGTGTACGGAGTAGGAGGGTTGCCATGCATTCGACCGTGTCCGTGAAGAGGGAGCCGCAGCTCCAGCCGTTCCGCATCGAGGTGCCTCAGTCCGAGCTGGATGACCTGCGAGCCCGGCTGGGCCGTACCCGCTGGCCGGACGAGGTGCCAGGGCTGGGGTGGAGCCAGGGCGTGCCCGTGAGCTACCTGAAGGAGCTGGCCGAGTACTGGCGCACCGCCTACGACTGGCGCACCCACGAGGCCGCGCTCAACCAGCACCCGCAGTTCACCACCGAGATCGACGGGCAGACCATTCACTTCCTGCACGTGCGCTCGCCCGAGCCCGACGCGCTGCCGCTCATCCTCACGCATGGCTGGCCGAGCTCGGTCGTGGAGTACCTGGACGTCATCGGGCCGCTCACCCAGCCCCGAGCGCACGGCGGCACGTCCGCGCAGGCGTTCCACCTGGTCATCCCGTCCCTGCCGGGCTACGGGTTCTCCGGGCCCACCCGCGAGGTGGGCTGGGGCTCACGCCGGGTGGCCAGGGCCTGGGCCGAGCTGATGAAGCGGCTCGGCTACTCGCGCTATGGCGCCCAGGGCAGCGACTGGGGCACCTGGATCTCGCGCGAGCTGGGGCTGGTCGCTCCCGAGCAGGTCATCGGCGTGCACGCGAACGGGTTCATCACCTTCCCGTCGGGGGACCCTGCCGAGATGGTGGGCCTGAGCGAAGTCGATCAGGCCCGGATGGCGTTCGGCGAGCACTACATGCGCGAGCTGTACGGCTACAAGAAGATCCAGTCCACCCGGCCCCAGACGCTGGCGTATGGGCTGGCGGACTCTCCGGTCGGCCAGCTCGCGTGGATCATCGGGGTGTTCAAGGAGTGGACCGACTGCACCACCACCCCGGAGGACGCGATCCGCCGGGACCGCCTGCTGACGAACGTGATGCTGTACTGGCTCACGAACACGGCAGGCTCGGCGGCCCGCTCCTTCGTGGAGACGCCGGACTCGCCCGAGCAGGCGGACCTCGAGGTGGACGTGAAGCCGTCCACGGTGCCCACCGGCGTGGCGGTGTTCCCCCATGGCATCCTGCGGCCCATCCGCCGGTTCGCCGAGCGGGACAACAAGAACATCGTGCACTGGTCTGAGTTCGACCGCGGCGGCACCTTCGCCGCCATGGAGGAGCCCGACCTCTTCATCCAGGACGTGCGCGAGTTCTTCGGACGCCTGCGCTGAGCCATCCGCCTGTCCAGGCAAGCGCTGCTGGCAACGGCTGCCGGCAAGAGTTGCCGGTCCCTCCTCGTCGCGTCGCTCCCGCGCGCGCAACCCCTCCATCAGAGGCGGATGCGTTCGGCCTTCGTGCCTGAGCACGCCCCGTGCAGAGAGGGCGTGGCAGGTCGGCGGCCACGGGCTACCTGTCGGTGTTTGGCACGCGGGACGGAGACGTGGATCCGTCCGGGGTCTACCGGCAGTACGACAACGCGGGCGACGAGGGCCCGCAGTTCGACACGACGTGGAACAACGAGGTGCTCTACAAGGCCATGAAGCTCATCGGCGGAGCGAGCCACGCGGGGTTCACTGACGGGGTGGCCCTCGACGAGAACCAGCGAGCGCTCACGCGGGGCTATGTCCTGTCGTTCCTCAAGGCGCACAACTCGAACGACGTGACGTGGTACGAGGACTACATCCGCGGCAACGCCGTGCCGAACGGCTGGTCCGGCAAGATCGTCAGCCAGTACAGCGACGGGTTCTACCGCCGCGTGATCGATCACTTCGAGGATGGCTCCCTCGGCCTGAGCACGATCGGGGACGGAGTGACCCTCGGCGGGAGCATCAACGGGGAGGTGCTCAACCTGGCTTCCAGCCCCACCCTCTACGCGAACAAGACGCGGGCCCTGCGCGTGACGGCCGCCTCCGAGGCCAGCTACGCCCTCTGGGCCATCCCGAGCGGAAAGCGTGACGCCTCCTCCTTCAAGTGGCTGAGCCTTCGACTGGGGCAGGGGAGTGGCACGGCCAGCGATGACCTCAGGGTCCAGCTCCGCAACGGAGGCGTCTGGTCCCCCGAACTCAGGGTGGCTGATCACGGCCCGATCGCGCAGCCGACCTCCATCTGCGCGGGCTTCGGGTGCACCGCCTCCAACACGCCGACCCTGCGTCACATGGGGACGATCCGCATTCCCCTCGATGCGTTCGGTGCCCACAACAACGTGGACTCCGTACGGCTCGTGTTCCGGGGGGACTCGCTCTCGAAGGACTTCATCCTCGACAACCTCGAGTTCTCCGAGTGGATCCTCAAGCCGTAGAGTTCCAACAGCCTCCGCTCGGCCAGCGGCGTGGGTTGCTCCGCTGGCCGAGCGAGCACGGGTCAGACCGAATGCCTTCTCCGTGGGGCGCCGTCGAGGGGACGCAGGGCTCGTCCTGACGAGAGGCGCCATTCGTGGCATCGTACGGCCCCGGTCGCTACCGCTTCAGGACTTCCTCCGCGTGGGGACTCCCCTGACAGGGTTGATGCTCGTCCTGTTGACGCTCCTCGTGCCGCTGGTCTGGCCGTTGACGAAGGCGTGAGGGAAATGGAACGGCTCGTGGCCCTCGCGCTTGACTCGGAAAGGGGCCGCGCGCATGGAGTGACCATGTCTTCTCCGCTGCCGCCTGGGAACGATCTCTCCGGGAAGATGCTCACCCTGGCCTTCGTGGCCGTCGTGGGGAGCTTCCTGGCCGCGAACATCATCGTTCAGCGCTCCTCCGCGGCGGTGGGGGCGCTCTCCGAGGAGATCATCTACAACTCGGCCCCGAGCATCGAGCACCTGGCGCTCGTCCGTCGGTCGGTGCTGGAGACCGAGCTGGTCCTCTCGCGCTTCATCCACGAGCCTGGCCATCGGCGCGAGCTGGGGCTCGCCCTGGATGAGGCCCTGGCGCGCTTGAAGAAGGGGACGCACGAGTACTTGATCCTTCCAGTCTTCGCCGGAGAGCAGTCGATCCGGATGGACGTGGAGGAGTCCTGGCTGAGCTTCGACAGCGCGGTCAAACGAGCGCGCAAGGCCGCCGAGTCGAGCTCGGCGGCGGAGGCGAGCGCGCTCTTCGCTCAGGAGGTGGAGCCGGTGGGGGGGCGTGTCCTCGAGAACGTCACGCGTGCCATCGAGTACAACGCCATCCGGGGCCGGGAGCTGGCGGCGAGCATCCATGAGAACCGCCGCCGGACCACGTGGCTCGCGAACGGCCTCAATGCGGTCTGCGGCATCCTGGCCGTGGTCGTGGCGTGGTTGCTCCACCGCGAGGCGCGCACCCGCCGCGCGCTCTTCGACGCACACACCCGGTCGCTCGAGGAGCGGGCCGCGGAGCTGGAGCAGTTCGCGGGGCGCGTCGCCCATGACATCCGGAACCCACTGTCAGCGGCCCGGATGGCCGCCGAGCTCGCGATCCGAAAGAATCCAGAGGACAAGGTCCGCGAGCCCGTGAACCGCATCATCCGGGGGCTCTCGAGGGCGGATGCGATCACCACCGCGCTGCTCGACTTCGCACGCTCCGGCGCCAGGCCGGATCCCGGTGCTCGGACCGAGCCCCGCACGGTCATTGCCGACATGCTGGCGGGCTTCACGGCCGAGACAGAGCCGCTCGGCATCGATCTTCGCTGCGAGCCGGTTCCCCCGGTCCTCGTCTCGTGCAGCACGGGGGTCTACTTGAGCCTGCTCGGCAACCTGCTCCGCAATGCCATCAAATACATGGGGAGCGCGGAGGTCCGACGGGTCGTCGTTCGAGTGAGGGATGAGGGCGCCTTCGTTCGGACGGAGGTCTGCGACACGGGCCCGGGGATTCCCCCCGAGAACCTGCCCTCCCTGTTCGAGCCGTACTTCCGTGTGAAAAGTGGCGGCGCGGAGGGGCTCGGGCTGGGGCTGGCGACCGTGAAGCGGCTGGCCGAGGGGCATGGAGGGCGCGTGGGCGTCGCCTCCGAGCGTGGGAAGGGGAGCACCTTCTGGTTCGAGCTCCCACGGGCAGGCTCCTCCTGGGAGTCTCCCCAGGAGGGCGATGACGCTCCGCTCCCCCGGCCGCCGGAGGTCCATCACTGAGCGGCGGAGAGGAGGCGCTCAGCGCGTCGAGGCGAGCCGGCGCACCACCACGCCCGCCGCGTTCATCCCGAAGGCGGAGGTGACGAAGACCACGCTGCCGTCGATCTGCGTGCGGTGATCGCAGGTGTGGAACTCGTTGTCCTGCGGGCACACGCAGAGGAAGCCGTCCGACGCGTCGTCATAGCGCAGCGGCACCGGCTGGCGCCGCGCCTCGATGGAGTAGACGGCGGTGATGCCCGTGTGCCGGTCCGTCTCCACCCCGTACTTGCGCTTGAGCAGCTTGCGGATGTCCTTGGCGAACGGGTCCATGTGCGTCTCGGACAGGTCCTCCACCCGGATGGCCGTCGGATCCAACCGGCCCGCCGCGCCCATCGAGCTGACCACCGGCACGCCCAGCGTCACGCAGCGGTGCAGCAGGTGCAGCTTCGCCTTCACGTTGTCGATGGCGTCCACCACGAAGTCGTACTGGCCCGGCTGCAGCAGCTGCTCGGCCAGCTCCTCGCGGTAGAACTCGCGCCTGGCCTCCACTCGGACGTCCGGGTTGATCTCCTTGCAGCGCTGCGCCATCAGCTCCGCCTTGGACTTGCCCACGCCCTTCACCGTGGCGTGGAGCTGGCGGTTGGTGTTGGTCACGCACACGTCGTCGTGGTCCACCAGCGTGAGGTTGCCCACGCCGCTGCGCACCAGCCCCTCGACGGCGTAGCTGCCCACGCCGCCCACGCCGAACACGATGACTCGGGCCGACGCGAGCCGCTCCATCGATGGGTCCCCAAGCAGGCGGCCGGTCCGGTCGAACCGCCGCGAGAGCTTGAAGGGGCGGGCGAGCGTGTTGGCGCCCGTCTCCGGTGCCGTGGGAGCGGTCGGAGCCGGGGTGGAGGCAGGGGCGGGAGCGGAGGCGGTGGGGGGCTGCGTGTCCATGGAATCCCTCTATAACGCGACGCTTGCCTACCGCGAAGGAGGGGGAAAGGCTTCCCGGAAGAAGCGGCGGGCGTTGGCGGTCGTCCGCTGGGCAAGCGCCTCGACGGGCTCGCCCAGCACCCGGGCCATTCCCTCAATGATGCGGGGCAGATAGCCGGGCTCCGAGCGCTGCCCCCGGTGGGGCGCGGGGGCCTGATCCGGCGAGTCCGTCTCCGCCATCAGCCGATCCGGGGGGATGGCCCGCAGGGCATCCAGCGGCTTGCGCGCCTCGGCCCACGTCACCGGGCCCGCGAAGGAGAAGTGGCAACCCTGCTGCACGTAGAAGCGCGCCAGCTCCACGCCTCCGCTGTAGCTGTGCATGAGGATGCCCGCCTCCGGGAGGGGCTCTTCCTTGAGGAACTCGATCATCGCCGGGTGCAGCCGGTGGCAGTGCATCAGCACCGGCAGCCCGTGCTTGCGCGCCAGCGCCACGTGCCCTCGCAGCACCCGCAGCTGTCGCTCCAGCGGCGCGCCAGTCTGGGAAGGGCCATCGAGTCCGCACTCGCCCACCGCCACGGCGCCGCCCCGGGCCAGCAGCGCGTCCAGCCGCTCCAGGTGCTCCGCGTCCTGCGCCGGTGGCAGCTCCGGCAGCAGCTGGGGGTGGATGCCGAGCCCCACCTGCACGCGGGCGTCGCTCCGGGGCAGCTCCAGCAGCGGCTCCCAGGTGTCGGGGCCGACGGCGGGAATCACGATGCCCTCCAGGCCCGCGGCCCACGCGCGGGTGAGGACGTCGGGACGGTCCGGGTCGAACCGCGAGGCATCGAGGTGGCAGTGGGTGTCGATCATCGGGATCAAGGAGCCGGAAGCGCCAGCGGACCCCCGGAATATGTCCACAGTCGAGCCCGTTTGGGGGGCTTGTCACGCGGGCACGAGTCGACGTAGGAGAGGCGCCCCCGCTCCGCAGCCCGGAGCCCTTCCTCGGGAGGACACGGATGAAGCTCTCCACCGCGCTCTGCTTCCTGGTCTTCGCAGGCTGTGCCACCGCGTCCCAGCACGCGGTGACGGCGCAGGAGTCCTCGCTCCAGGGAGAGAACGGCAGCGAGCAGATGGCCGACCCGGTGCGTCTGGAGACGCCCG
This sequence comes from Hyalangium gracile, assembly GCF_020103725.1. NCBI lineage: Bacteria > Pseudomonadati > Myxococcota > Myxococcia > Myxococcales > Archangiaceae > Hyalangium > Hyalangium gracile. The sequence goes on from NZ_JAHXBG010000007.1 coordinate 19,090, forward strand.
CCGGAACCTTCCTCGTGAACCCGGAGCACGCCGACGACTTCCAGAGGCTGCTCGCGGGTGAGCCCTCCACGAAGCCCTTCTACGCCGCCGACGTCATCGAGTAGTCGCTCGGGACGCAGCCGCGCACGGGCTCTCAGGACACCAGGACGATGCGGCGCCCGAGCGCCTTGGCGAGCTGCGGCGAGGCGACGACCTTGAGGACCTCGCGCAGCTCTCCACCGGCCGTGTCGAAGGCCGCGGCGATGAGCTCTCCCAGGGTGAGCGGCTCCGGCCGGGCCGAGCGCTTCTTCTTCGCCCGGGCGGGCTTCACCCGACGGACTGCCCGCCGCAACGCAGGCATCACCCGTCGCCCCTGGCGCCGGACCGAACCGCCCTTTCGTGCTGTCCCCGACTTGGCCATGGTGCTCCTCCCATTGGACGTCATGGGTTGTTCACCGGGTGGATCTCCTAAGACCCAGCAAGTAACGGGCCAGTCGCCTGGTTGCCCCCATTTCGTGGGAAATCGAACACTTACCTCGCACCAAGGACTGAGACCGGGAGGGAAAATTTCCACAGTTCCCGCTCAACCGGGGCAGCGGTGCCACATTCCGTTGCCACCTTTCGTTCAACCTCCTGCCCAGGATTCAACGTTTCATTCAACGCCATGAACGTTCAGGTTCTCTTCCACGACAACTGCTTCGACGGGGCGGCCAGCGCGGCCGTGTTCACGCGCTTCTACCGGGAGCGCTTCCGGCCGGACGCGACCTTCACGTACCGCGGGCTGGCTCATAAGCCGGGCGCGGAGGGCATCGATCCGGCGGTCTTCACCGGGGACGAGAACGCCATCGTCGACTTCCGCTACAGCCAGGACGGGCGGCTCACCTGGTGGTTCGACCATCACGTCTCCGCCTTCCAGCAGCCGGGGGACGAGGCGCACTTCCGCGCGGACTCGAGCGGCCGCAAGTTCCATGATCCGCACCGCAAGAGCTGCACGAAGTACCTGGCGGACGTGGCGCGGGAGCGCTTCGGGTGGGACGCCTCGGGGATGGCGGACCTCATCCACTGGGCGGAGATCATCGACGGGGCGCAGTTCCCGAGCCCGCGGATGGCGGTGGCGCTGGAGGAGCCGGCGCTGCGCATCATGACGGTGCTGGAGGCCAACAAGTCGCCGGACCTGATCCCCCAGCTCATCGAGCGGATGCAGACGGAGTCCCTGGCGCGGATCGCCGCCTCGCCGCTGATCGCCGAGCCGCTGGCGCCGCTGCTCGAGCGCCACCAGCGCAACATCGAGCAGGTGCGGGCCAAGGCCAGGTTCGAGCGCGGGGTGGTGTTCTTCGATCTGGCGGACGAGGGCGTGGACAGCCTGAACAAGTTCATCGCCTACGCGCTGTACCCGGAGGCGCGCTACACGCTGTGGGTGGGGCAGGGGCCGAGCCGGGCCAAGGTGTCGCTGGGCTCGAACCCGTGGCGGCCGGAGCTGCGCAAGCATGACCTGGCGGCCATCGCCGGGCGCTACGGCGGGGGCGGCCACCCGGTGGTGGCGGCGGTGAGCTTCAAGCCGGGCGAGCTGGAGAAGGCCCGCGCCGCCTACCGGGAGATCCTCGCCGAGCTGTCCGCCTGAGTCCGCCGGACGACAGTCCCGTAAAGCCTTGCCCGGTTCGTGGGGTTCACGCTCTCATCCCCCCATGCAGACTCCGTCGACCCGTGAACCGGGGCAGTCGATCGCGGCGCGGCCGCTCACCGCGCGGGATGTCAGGACGCTCGCCCTGGCGGCGCTGGGCGGTGCGCTGGAGTTCTACGACTTCATCATCTTCGTGTTCTTCACGAAGGTGATCGGGCAGCTGTTCTTTCCGCCCGACACGCCGGAGTGGCTGCGCCAGCTGCAGACGTGGGGCCTGTTCGCGGCCGGCTACCTCGCGCGCCCCCTGGGCGGCATCATCATGGCGCACTTTGGAGACCGCACGGGCCGCAAGCGCATGTTCGCGCTGAGCGTGTTCCTGATGTCGGTGCCAACGCTGCTGATCGGCCTGCTGCCCACCTACGCCACCGCCGGTTACGCGGCGCCGCTGGCCCTGCTGGTGCTGCGCATGATGCAGGGCGCGGCGGTCGGTGGTGAGGTGCCCGGCGCCTGGGTGTTCGTCTCCGAGCACGTCCCGAACCACCGCGTCGGCCTGGCGTGCGGCACGCTCACCTCGGGCCTCACGCTCGGCATCCTGCTGGGCTCGCTGGTGGCCACGGCGATCAACAAGCTCTACGCCCCGGAGGCCGTGCAGGCCTTTGCCTGGCGTGTGCCCTTCCTCGTCGGTGGCGTGTTCGGCTTCTTCGCCGTGTTCCTGCGCCGCTGGCTGGCCGAGACGCCGGTGTTCGAGGAGATGCGCCAGCGTCGCGCCCTGGTGCAGGAGCTGCCGCTCAAGGCCGTGCTGCGCGGCCATGGCCTCTCCGTCACGCTGTCGATGCTGCTCACCTGGGTGCTCACCGCCGGCATCGTGGTGGTGATCCTCATGACGCCCACGCTGGTGCAGACGCTGTTTGGCGTCAGCACGACGCGGGCGCTGGAGGCCGGCACGCTGGCCACGCTGAGCCTCACCTTCGGGTGTATCGCCTTCGGCATGCTCACGGACCGCTTTGGCATGGGCCGGGTCCTGGCCGCCGGCTGCCTGGCGCTGCTGTCGGCGTCGTACCTGCTCTATCGCGGCGTGGCCCAGCAGCCGGAGCACCTCGTCCCGCTGTACGTGCTGGCGGGTGCGTGCGTGGGCGTCGTCGGTGTGGTGCCCACCGTGATGGTGCACTCCTTCCCGGCGGCGGTGCGCTTCTCGGGGCTCTCGTTCTCATACAACGTCGCCTACGCCATCTTCGGCGGCCTGACGCCACCGCTGGTGCAGCTCATGGTCAAGACGACTCCCATGGCGCCCGCCTACTACGTGGGGGCGGTGTGCCTGATAGGGCTCGGGGTGTCCGCCTACCTCTTGTTCGTGGGCCGCGCTCGCTTCTCCGCGATGAGTGCCTCGTAGCCCGCGTCCGCACCTCACCAGCCACTGAGGCTTGACCCGAGGCTCAGCCCTCTCGCTGAACCATGTGTCGACACGTGTGTCAATCTGCCTTCAGTTCATCATGAAAGAACAACAAGTCATGTAATCAAGGGGCGAATTGGCTCCGGTGGTTTCACTTTAGGTGCGCACGAGTCGTCTTGTGATACACCCTTGTTTAAAAAATCTCGACAGCACGTACACCGGTGAGGAGGGCCAGCGCATGGGACTGAGCAATGAGACATGGGGCTGCACGAGGGCGCCTCGGCCCCAGCGGATGGGTTGCGAGGACTGGCGCTAGGGAGAGTGTAGATGAAGTGCTTCCCGATCCGCGCGGCCACGCTCCTGATGACGATGCTGATGGGGGCTCCCATCGCCAGGGCCGCGGATGATCTGGCTCCTGGCCGGCAGGCGGCCCTGCTGCTCCGCGTGCTTCCCTATGATCGGACCTTGAAACAGCGCGCGCGCGAGGCCGTCACGGTCGCCGTCCTCCACCGCGACGGACAGGTCGCGTCCGCGGCCTACGCGATCGACATGACCGCCGCGCTGCAAGACTTCGCGCGCGCGGTCCGGGTTCGCGGTCTCCCCGTTCGTGTCATCGGCCTGCCGTACTCCTCGCCCGAGAAGCTCGAGGCGGAGCTCACGCGCGCTCAGGTGACGGCCGCCTACGTCTGCCCGGGGCTCACGGATGTCTCGGAGACACTCATGGACATCACGCGGCGCAGGAAGATCCTGACGTTCTCTGGACGCGAGAGCGACATTCGAGAGCACTTCAGCATCGGGCTCATCCGACGGGGCACGAAGGCGGCGCTGCTCGTGAACCTGCCCGAGGCCCAGGCCGAAGGCGCGGAGCTGGAGCCAGAGATGCTCGCCATGAGCGAGGTGCTGCGATGATCAGCGCGCTGAAGAACTTCGTGAGCGCCAGGCCGCTCAAGGTCAAGCTGGTGAGCCTGGTGTCGCTCGTGGTGCTGGTGACGGTGCTCGTGCTGTCGGTGTCGCTGACCCGCTCGCTGACGTCCCAGACGGGAGATCTCCTCAAGGTGCGGGCCACGAGCCTGGCCACCGTCATGGCCACCCTGGTCTCCGCGGCCATCGAGTTCGACAACCCGGAGGCGGCCACCGAGCGGCTCAGTGCCCTCTCCAAGAGCCCGGACGCCACCTACGCCGTCATCTACGCGCGGGATGGCAGCGTCATGGCCCACTGGGGCGCCATCCCCCCGGCCTCCGTCGTGCCGCTGCCAGTCAGCGCCCTGACGACGAAGGACGAGCACCACCTGCTGCACGTGGCCATGCCCGTGAGCGAGACGCTCCATGCCTCCCTGGTCGTCGCCTTCTCCCGCGCCGAGCAGCAGCGACAGACCGCCGCCATCGGCCGGGCGGCGCTGGTGACCTCCGGGGCGCTCCTGCCGGTGATGATCCTCCTGGGGTACCTGGTCGCGGCCGGCTTCGTGCGGCCCATCCGCTCCATGGCGCGGATCGCCGACGCCATCGCCCGGGGAGATCGCGTGGCGCTGTCCCAGCTGCCGGCCGACCGCGTGGACGAGTCCGGCATCCTCGCGAGGGCCTTCCAGCGGCTCCTGCGGCAGGAGCACGAGAACCAGGCCATGCTCGAGACGCGCGTCGAGGAGCGCACGCGCGAGCTGCAGAAGGCCAACGAGGAGCTGGCCTTGCGGCTCCGCCAGCTCGCGGATGCCCAGGAGCAGCTCGTGCAGAGCCGGAAGATGGCCGCGGTGGGGCAGCTCGCTGGCGGCGTGGCGCACGAGATCAACAACCCGCTGGCCGTCATCCTCGGGTTCGCGCAGGGCATGGAGCGGCGGGTGCCGGAGAAGGATCCGCTGCGCCTGCCCGTCACCTCGATCGTCCGCGAGGCGCTGCGCTGCAAGAACCTGGTCCAGGAGCTGCTGACCTTCTCGCGGACGGGGAAGAAGAACTTCGAGTCGGTGGACGTGAACGCGCTCGCGCGCTCCACGCTCGTCCTCATCGAGGCGCGGGCGAAGACGCAGGGCGTGAAGCTCATCACGGAGTTCGCCGACGGGCTGCCCACGCTCCAGGCCAACAAGACGCAGCTGCAGCAGGTGCTGGTGAACCTGGGCACCAACGCCCTGGACGTGATGAAGGGCGGCGGGACGCTGACGGTGCGCTCGCGTCCGAACCCGAAGGGAGGCGTCTTCCTGGAGGTGGTGGACACGGGCGGGGGCATCCCGACGGACGTGCTGCCCCGCATCTTCGAGCCCTTCTTCACCACCAAGGGCGTGGGGGAGGGCACGGGCCTGGGCCTGAGCCTGGTCTACGAGATCGTCCAGCAGCACCGGGGCGACATCGAGGTGGACAGCACCCCGGGGCAGGGCACGCGGATGACGGTGTCACTGCCCGTGGACCCCGCGGCGGGGGCGGTCAGCGCATGACGTTTCCGCCCGGGAAGAGCATCCTGGTCGCGGATGACGAGCAGGGCATCCGAGACCTCTTCCAGTTCACGATGGAGCCGCTCGGGCTCGAGGTCGTGACGGCCAGCGATGGCTGGGAGGCGCTCCAGGCCGTCCAGGCGCGCAGCTTCGATCTCATCATCCTGGACGTCCACATGCCCCGGCTGAGCGGTCCCGAGGTCCTCGAGAAGATCCGCGAGCTGCGGCCGCACCAGAAGGTCCTGGTGGTGAGCAGCAGCTCCGATGCGTCCCATTCCTTCGAGCAGCGGGTGACCGAGTTCGGCGCCGCGGCCTGCTTGTTCAAGCCGGTCGAACTGGACGAACTGATCCGCACGATCGAGCGCGCCCTTTCCGGAGAGTTTCCATGACCATACGCGCCGCTGTCCTTGTCATCGATGACGAGCCAGGCATCCGGGACATGCTCCTGTATGAGCTCTCCCAGGAAGGCTTCGACGTGGAGACGGCCGAGAACGGCTTCGCCGCGGTGGAGGCCCTCAAGCGCCGGAAGTTCGATCTGGCCGTCACGGACCTCAAGATGCCGGGGATGGACGGCATGCAGACCGTGGAGGCGCTGCGCGCGCTGGATCCGGACATCGAGGTGATCGTCGCCACCGGCTATGCGAGCGTGGAGACGGCCGTGGCCTGCATGAAGCGCGGGGCCTACGACTACATCCAGAAGCCCTATGATCCGGCGGAGCTGAAGCTCCTGCTGGAGCGGGCGACGCAGAAGAACCACCTGCAGGGCGTGGTGTCCCTCTACGAGGCGAGCCGCGCGCTGCTGTCCACGCTCAAGCACTCGGACCTGGTCCGGTTGGTGGTGACGCTGGCCCAGCGGGTGCTGCGCGCCGATGACGTCGCCCTCCTGCTCCAGCGGGGGGACTCCAAGGACTTCGACATCCACCGGCTCACGGAGGCGGCCACCCCCTCCACCGAGCTCCTCACGGAGCTGGGCCAGCGCGTGATCGACTCCGACTCGGCGCTCCGGCTGCCCGCTCCCTCCATCCCCATGGTCACCTCCACCCGAGCGGGTGACGCCTATGCCTTCGCGCTCGTGTATCCGCTGATCGCGCGCGACCGCACCATGGGCGCCCTGGTCGCGCTGCGCCGCTCGGCGTCACCGGAGTTCGCCCTGTCCGAGCTGGAGCGGGGCACGGTGTTCGCCAGCCAGCTCGCCGTCTCGCTGGACAACGCCCGCCTGTATGACGAGCTGGCCCAGAAGATCTCCGAGCTCATGGCCACCCGCGAGCAGCTCGTCCACGCCGAGAAGCTGGCCCTGGCCGGCAAGCTGGCCGGCGCCGTGGCTCATGAGGTCAACAACCCGCTGTCCTTCGTGCGGGCGAACCTCGATGCCCTGAAGGACTACTCCTCGGCGGTGGGGGGGCTCTGGCGCGCGGTGGAGAGCGCCGCCCTGTACCTCCGCGGTCTGCCCGAGGCCCAGGCCCAGGAGCATGCCCGCGGCCTGACCCATGCCGGCGAGCGCGGCGATCGGACGGAGAACCTCGTCCGGGAGATCGGCGAGGCCATCGACGAGACGCTCGAAGGCGTGAGGCGGATCTCCGAGCTCGTGGCCGGCTTCGCGAGCCTCGCCAGCCTGCGGGAGGCCGCGACTCCCGAGCCGGTCGACGTCAACGAGGTGCTCCAGGACTGCGTGGAGGCACTGCCGAGCCAGGCCCGGCGGCACCTGGCCCAGGTCAGCACCGAGGCCCAGCCGTGCATGGCGCTCCTCGCGAGGGAGGAGCTCCGCTCGGCCCTGTTCAACCTGCTGGCCTTCCTCTGCGCGACCGAGCGGAAGCGGACCCAGGGCACCGGAGCGCTGAAGGTCCTCACCACGTTGGAAGGTACCCAGCCGGTGGTGCTCTTCCAGGACGAGACGCTGGTGCTGACCGAGGACGAGCGCCACCGCATCTTCGATCCGAGCGTGGAGCTGGACCGCGGCGGCCGTACCATGCGCCTCAACCTCGCGCTCGCGCTGTCCTACCAGGTGCTGCGCCGCGGCGGCGCCGAGGTGTCGACGAGCTTCGAGAGCGGGCGCGGCCTCACGCTCCGGGTGCTCCTGCCGCCCGTCATCGGCAAGTAGACGGGCGCGCGGCGGCCGTCACGGCGTCCGCGGCTCGAAGAAGGAGAACCCGGCCTCGCGCAGCATGCGCACCACGGTGAGCATGGGCAGCCCCTGGACGTTGGTGCGGTCGCCCTCGAGCCGCGCCAGCAGGGCCTGTCCGGCGCCCTCCACGCGGTAGCTGCCGGCGCACCCCCGCCACTCGCCCAGGTCCAGGTACCGCTCCAGCTCCTCCGGACGGAGGGGGTAGAAGGTGAGCCTCGATACCTCCAGGGCCTCGGCCACGTGGCCTCCAGGGCCCACCAGGCACACGCCGGTGCAGATGTCGTGGGTCTGCCCCAGGAGCTTGCCGAGCTGACGCCGCGCGGCGTCACGGTCCTCGGGCTTGGCGAGCACCTCCGTGCCCACCTGGACGAGCTGGTCCGCGCCGATGACCCAGGCCTCCGGGTGGCGGGCGTGGACGGCGCGGGCCTTGCGCGCGGCGAGCAGCTGCACCGCCTCGCGGGCGGAGAGGGTGGGGGATACGTCCTCGTCCACGCCGGGGGCCTCGGCCTGGTAGGGCAGGCCGAGCCCGTCCATCAGGGCCCGACGGGCGCTCGAGGTGGACGCCAGATAGAGGGGGTTCATGGGGGCACACCCTACGACGGACCCGAGCCGCCAGGCATCCAGGCATCCGGCACCGAGCAGGCAGGCATGACGATTCTTCCCGAGCCGGTGGGGATGCCGTACCCTGGGGAGCCATGTCGCGGCGCGGCCTGCTCGCCCTCTTCCTTCTGCTCGGTGCCTGTCAGCGGACCTCCTCGGAGCCTGCCGCGGTGGCGGCTGTCCCGGATGCCGGGCCCGCCGTCGCGCCCGCCGCGGCCACGGCTCCCGCTCCCGCCGTGGAGGACTCCGCCCCGGCGGCTCCTCATGGGCCCGGTGCGCACTCGGACGCCATGGCCGCGCTCCCCGTCTGCTCCTCGGGCGGCAAGGCGCCGCTCGACGCGGCGCGCCTCTATTACGACGAGCAGCGCTACCTGGAGGCGCTCTCGTGCGCGGCCCGGGCCGCCGCGCTGGAGCCCGACAACGCCGAGGCCCATGCCGAGCGGGGGATGGCCCTGTCCGCGCTGGGCAAGGTGCCGGAGGCGCAGATGGCCTTCGCCCGCTCGCTCGCCATCGACCCGGACTCGCCGGATGGCCTGCTGGGCGCGGCCCACCTGTACGTGGTGGAGCTGCCCTCCAGTCACGAGCGGGACGAACTGGGGCTCCTCTACTCGGAGCGGGGCCTGGCCAAGCCCGGAATGCTGCCGGACATGGTGGTGCAGTTCGCCCTCATCTCGGCCATGGCCTTCAACGATCTCGGCCAGGCGGAGGAGGCCCTGGCGCGCGCCGCCATCGTGCTGTCGCACGAGCCCAACAACCACGAGGCCATGTATGAGAGGGCCCTGGCCCTCTTCGAGCTGTGCCGCTTCGCGGAGGCGAAGGCCGCGTTCTCGTCCCTGCTGGGCAACCCGCAGCATGGGGCCCACGCTCACCAGCACCTGGGGCTGCTCCTGGAGCGGGAGGGCAGATGGAAGCAGGCGCAGGCCCACTTCGACAAGGCCCGCGAGCTGTCGCCCGAGGACTTCCCTCCGCCGCCCATGCCCTCCGAGGCCGAGTTCCGCGAGGCGGTGGCGAACGCCGTGGCGGCGCTGCCCGAGGCCATGCGCAAGGATCTCGAGGGAGTTCCCGTCTCGGCCGAGGAGCTCCCCGCGGACGATGATCTGCTGTCGGGCGAGCCTCCGCTGTCGCCGACCATCCTGGGGCTGTTCCGTGGCCCGCCGCTCAGCGAGCCGTGTGATGGGACGGAGACACCGTGCCGCTCGGTGGTGCTCTACCGCCGGAACCTGGCGCGCGCGGCGAGCACCCCGGCGAAATTGCTGGAGCAGATCGAGATGACGCTGCACCACGAGGTGGGGCACCTGCGCGGTGAGGACGACGAGGAGCTGGCCGCGCGCGGCCTGGAGTGAGCCCATGCCCCCCCGAACCCTTCCCACCGCGCGCGTGAGCCTCAAGGGCGCCAAGAGCCTGCGCCGCGGCAACCCCTGGCTCTACCGGACCGAGCTGGCCGAGCCTCCCTCCACGGAGACGCGCGGGGCGGTGGTGGCGGTGGTGGATCCGCAGGGCAACCCCATCGGCCAGGCCTTCTACGCCCAGCGCTCGCCGCTGGCGCTGCGCCTGCTGACGCGCCGTCCGCCCTCCGAGGAGCCGGTGGACGAGGCCTTCATCCGCCATCGCCTGGAGGCCGCCCTGGCGCGCCGCGCGCCGCTCAAGCACCGCGACGGGCTGCGGCTGGTGCACGGCGAGTCGGACCTGCTGCCGGGCCTCTTCGTGGACCGCTATGGCGCGGGGCTGACCCTCCAGACGCTCTCGGAGGGGATGGACGCCCGGAAGGAGCTGGTGGCGCGAATCCTCGTGGAGAAGACCGGGGCCACGCACGTGGTGTGCCGGGACGACGCCTCCGGCCGCGACTTCGAGGGCCTGAAGCGCGAGGTGTTGCTGCTGCACGGCTCCGGCGATGCCCGCTTCACCTACCACGAGGGCGAGAACCGCTTCGAGGTGGACCTGCTGGGCGACATGAAGACGGGGGCCTTCCTGGACCAGGTGGACAACCACCTGCGCGCCGGAGAGCTGGGCCGCGGCGAGGCGCTGGATCTCTTCAGCTACCACGGCGGGTTCGCGCTGGCGCTCAGCCGCTCGTGCGACACGGTGCTCGCCGTGGAGCAGGACGCCAAGGCCGCCGAGCGGATTCGCGAGAACGTCGCGCGCAATGGCCGCTCCAACGTGACGGTGGACAACGCCAACGCCTTCGACGTGCTGCGGCGCTTCGCCGACTCGGGCCGCCGCTTCGACACGGTGGTGCTGGATCCGCCGGGCCTGGCCAAGCGCCGCGAGGGCCTGGCCACCGCGCTGCGCGCCTACCACGAGCTGAACCTCCGGGCCCTGAAGTGCCTGAAGCCGGAGGGGCTGCTCGTCACCTGCTCCTGCTCGGGGAAGCTGGGCCGCGAGGCCTTCGAGCAGATGGTCCTCTCCGCCGCGGAGGACGCGCGCCGCCCGGTGCAGATCCTCGAGCGGCGAGGAGCGGGCCTGGACCACCCCGTGCTCGCGGGGCTGCTGGAGACCGAGTACCTCAAGGCCCTCTACGTCCGGGCCCTGTAGGCCGGCTCACGGCTCCTGGCGGGTGGCCAGGGAGACCTCGAAGGTGGAGCCCTCTCCCGGCTGGCTCTCGACGCGGATCTGCCCCCCGAGCGCCGCGACGATCTGCTTGCAGATCCACAGCCCCACGCCGAACCCGCTGTAGTTCTGGCCTGGGACGGCGCGCTCGAACCGCTCGAAGATGCGCGCCTGGTCCTCCAGCGGGATGCCGATGCCCCGATCCTTCACGGACAGCAGCGCCCGGTCCCCGTCGGCCGTGACGGTGACCTCGATGGGCCTGCCGGCGCCGTATTTGAGCGCGTTGCTCAGGAGGTTGGAGAGCACCTGGTCCAGCCGGGCCCGGTCCCACCGTCCCCTCGCGGCGCCCTGGGCGTGCACGGTGATGGGGCTCTCCGCGCGCGTGGCGTCCTCCGCCATCCGCTCGCGGACCTCGCGCACGAGCTCCTGGAGATCGAACTCCTCGAGCCGCAGCTCGAGCTTGCCGGCCGTGAGTCGCGACAGATCCAACAGGTCGGTCACCAGCGCCTCCAGACGCTTGACCTGGCGATCCACCCCACCGGCCTTCGCGAGGAGCGGGGACTTGCTGTCCTCGGGCGCCTGCAAGCGGCCCAGGCTCTTCTGCAGCGACTGGACCTGGAGCTTCATCGTGGTGAGCGGCGTGCGCAGCTCGTGGGCGGCCACCGAGAGGAACTCGTCCCGCTGCGCGACGGCCTTCTTCGCCTGGGTGTAGAGCCGTGCGCGCTCGAGCGCCTGAGCGCTCTGCGCCACCATGGTGGACATGAGCCCGCGCTCGTTCTCGTCGAACGCTCGGGCCGTCGCGAAGCGGACCCACAGCACGCCGAGCACCTCGTCGCGTGCCAGCAGCGGCAGCGCCGCGGCGGCCTGGTACCCGGCCTCGGAGGCGGACGGGAGCAGCGCGGGGTACTGCGCGCCGTAGCTCGCCAGGTCCTCGAAGAAGAACGCCTTCCCCTCGCGGTAGGCGGCCGCCACCGGGTTGTCCGCCGTGACGGGCAGGGTCTGGAAGCGCTTCAGCACGTGCTGGGCGTGGGCGTGGCCCACGCTGGCGGCGATCTCCAGCACGGTGCCGGTCGCGTCCGGCAGCACGAGCGAGCCCGCGGCGCCCTCCATGGAGGCCACCGCGATCTGCGCGACGACGGTGGCCACCTCCTCGGGAGTGGCCGCGCCCGACAGCGCCGCGGTGACCTGCTGGAGCCGGCTCATCCGGGAGGCCGCCTCCGCCAGCCGCCGGCGGTCCTCACGCAGCTCGGCATGGAGCCGGAGGCTGTCCAGGGCGGTGGCCGCGCAGTCCGCGACGGCCTCGATCAGCTCCCGGTCGGCCTGGGTGTAGGGGGGACTGCCGGGATCCCTCGCCAGCCAGAAAGCGCCATGCACCCGGGCCTTCCCCTCCATGGGCACGACGATCAGGCTGCTCACGCCCACGCGCTCCAGATAGGCCCGGTACTCCGGGACCACGGTGCTCTGCAGGAGTGTCGGATCGGCCTCCGGCAGGCAGATGGGGCGGCCCGACGCGACGGCCTTTCCCACGAAGCCCTCACCGACGCGCAGCTGCCGCGCCTGGTTGACCTGCTCGATGAGCCCGCGCCGGACCGGATCCCGGTGGCGGATGGTGATGGGCTCCAGCGACGTGTCGTCCTCCCGCAGGAGGTAGGCGGCACAGCCGTCCCCGAGCACCGACACGAGGTGTGAGCAGACGGTGTCCAGGGCCAGCTCGAGATCGGGCTCGGCCTCCGCCAGCTGCCGCGACAGGTGGACCAGGATGCGCAGTCTCGCGGCCGCTTCGAGGACGGAGGCCTCGTGAGCGGAACTCCCCTCCGAGGCAGTGCTGTCGCGCCCGCGCGGAAGGGGGATGCCAGGGCTCATGGGAGGACTCGAGAGGGAACGAGCCCCTGGGCTAACAAAAATGTCCCGTCCAAACAAGGAGCCGGACGCTCACGCGTCCAGTGGTGAAACCCTCGCCCGCTCCTCGGCGGGAGCGCGAGCTCAGGCGCTGGGACGGGCCGCCTTCGCGTCGCGCTCCGCGGTCCGCAGCTCCTTGCCCGCCTTGTCCTGCGCGGGCTTGCGGGCCTGGGCGGCGCGGCTCTTGGAGGCCGGAGGCGCGTCCGAGAGGCTGAAGCCGCTGTGCTCCGACTCGGCGCGGGAGGTGGAGTAGACCTCGGCGCCGCTCGGGGTGACGTGCACGTTGAACTCGTGCGTGTCGCCGTCGCGCAGCCGCAGCGTCACCCGGCTGACGCCCGGGTGCACCGCGCGGATCTCCGCGCCGCTCTTGGTGATCTGCACCGCGATCACCGACGAGTCAGACACCTCCACCTTGCTGCCCTTGCCGGGGAAGCCGAGGAACGTCGTCTGCCCCACCCACAGCGCCAGCGGACCGGCCCACGCACCCGTCGAGAACAGGGCCACCGCGACCAGCATCAGCTTCCCGGCGTTGCGCATCATGACGACCTCCCAGGGGGCGTTGTGGGCTGCTTGCTCTAATTATCCGACATGTGGGCAGGAAGTTGCGTGCTACTGTAACGTGAATGATTCCAAGGGGTTGGGGGCAAGAAAAAAGGCCACCCCCGGCTGGGAGTGGCCCATTTTCGGGCGGCGGGAGCCGCAGGGACTAGTAGCGGTAGTGGTCGGACTTGTACGGGCCCTCCTTGGGCACGCCGATGTAGCTGGCCTGCTCAGCGGTGAGCTCGGTGAGCTGGGCGCCCAGCTTGGTGAGCTGCAGGCGCGCCACCTTCTCGTCCAGGTGCCGCGGCAGCATGTACACGCCCGGCTTGTACTTGTTGGGGTTGGCGAAGATCTCCACCTGCGCCAGGACCTGGTTGGCGAACGAGGAGCTCATCACGTAGCTGGGGTGGCCGGTGCCGCAGCCCAGGTTCACCAGCCGGCCCTCGGCCAGCAGGATGATGCGCTTGTTGTCCGGGAAGATGATGTGGTCGACCTGGGGCTTGATGTTCTCCCACTTGTACTGCTTGAGGCTGGCGACATCGATCTCGTTGTCGAAGTGGCCGATGTTGCACACGATGGCGTTGTTCTTCATCCGCTTCATGTGCTCGTGGGTGATGACGCGGAAGTTGCCCGTGGCGGTGACGAAGATGTCGGCGTGCTCGGCCGCGTAGTCCATGGTGACGATGCGGTAGCCCTCCATGGCGGCCTGGAGCGCGCAGATGGGATCGATCTCGGTGACCCACACCTGGGCCTGGAGCCCGCGCAGCGCCTGGGCCGAGCCCTTGCCCACCTCGCCGAAGCCGGCGACCACGGCCACCTTGCCGGCGATCATGACGTCGGTGGCGCGCTTGATGCCGTCCACGAGCGACTCACGGCAGCCGTAGATGTTGTCGAACTTGGACTTGGTGACCGAGTCGTTCACGTTGATGGCCGGGAACATGAGCTTCCCCTCCTTGGCCATCTGGTACAGGCGGTGGACGCCGGTGGTGGTCTCCTCGGTGACGCCGCGGATGCTGGCGGCCGTCTTCGAGTACCAGCCGGGCCTGGCGGCCAGGCGCTTCTTGATGGAGTTGAAGAGGAACGTCTCCTCCTCGCTGCCGGGGTTGGACAGGACGGAGGGATCCTTCTCGGCCTTGCTGCCCAGGTGGAGCAGCAGGGTGGCGTCGCCGCCGTCGTCGAGGATCATGTTCGGGCCGCCGTCGGCGAACTCGAAGATGCGGTGGGTGAAGTCCCAGTACTCCTCGAGGGACTCGCCCTTGTAGGCGAACACGGGGGTGCCGCTGGCGGCAATGGCGGCGGCGGCGTGGTCCTGCGTGGAGAAGATGTTGCACGACGCCCAGCGGACCTCGGCGCCGATGGCCTCCAGCGTCTGGATGAGCACCGCGGTCTGGATCGTCATGTGGAGCGAGCCCGCGATCTTCGCGCCCTTGAGGGGCTGCGTCTTGGCGAACTCCTCGCGGATGGCCATCAGACCGGGCATCTCGGTCTCGGCGATCGCGATCTCCTTGCGGCCCCAGTCGGCCAGCTTGATGTCGGCGACGTGGTAATCGGTGAACTTGGTCAAGTCGGTGACAGCCCTCATTGCGTTGCTCCTGATGGCAGGGGCTGAGGGGAGGAGCGCGGGCTTCTGCTCGCCTCCCGGGCCCTCGGCCGCGAGTCAGCGAGCGCCGTTACAGAACCTGAGCCTGGCGGGGTTCAGCCCCGTTGCAGCGCTCCTCAGGTGAAGAACACCCTAACGGAGGAGGGGGGATCTTGACCAGTGGGTTGCGCGGCCCGCCTGCATGCCCTGCGGCGGGACGAAGGTGTCGCCTACATGCCGTCCAGCAGCCCCAGCCGATCCTTCAGGCGCAGGACGCGCCGGACGGCCGCGTCCAGCTGCTCGGCCATGCGGGGCTCGGACTGGGCCAGCTTCGTGAGGATGCCGAAGTAGTCCAGGCCGCCGCTCCAGTCGGGGGGCTCGGTGGTGAGGATGAGATCGTTGCCGGCGAGGAAGGCCAGGCGCACCACCTCCTCGCGCTCGGCGCCGATCTGCTCGGCGAGGGCGCGGATGGCCACGTCGTCGGTGATGGTGATCCACCCGTTCTCGTGGGCCAGGGAGACGAGTGACGGCTCGAGGATGGCGGGCCTGGGGCCGAACTTCGAGTAGACGATGTTGGACATCATCACCCCGCCGAGGAACGGGTTGGCGGAGCGGAACACGGAGGCCTCGGTGCGCACGCGCTGCTCGTCCCAGTCCACGGTGGCGCGCTCGTGGTCCGAGTCGGCGTCGAGATCTCCGTAGCCCGGGAAGTGCTTGCCGATGGCGGCCACGCCGGACCTGGCCAGGCCGCGGGCGAAGGCGGTGGCTTTCTGCTTCACCACCTCGGGGTTGCCGGAGAAGGCGCGGCCGTTGCGGAACATGTGGCCCGAGGGGGCCACGTCGAACACGGGGGCCAGGTTCATGTTGAGCCCCACCTCGCGCATCGCCTTGCCGACGCGCACGCCCCAGCCCTCCACCTCGGAGTCGGCCAGCCCCGCCATGTCGCGCGCGAGCGGCAGTTGCTGGATGGAGGGGTGCCGGCTGAGGCGGTTGAAGCTGCCGCCTTCGATGTCCACGGCGAAGAAGGGCGGAACCCGGGCGCGCTCGCGGGACGTGCGGATGCGGTCCCTGGCCTCGGGAATCTTGCGGAGCGTGGCCCCGACGAAGAGCACGCCGCCGACCTCGACTGGCGCGTCCTTGCTGATCTGCGGATAGGCGAGCAGCAGCTGCCCCACCTTGTCGCGCAGGGACAGCGACTGGAGGACGCGCTCGACGCGAGCCTCATCGGGAGTGCGCTCGGCGAGCCCCTTGTTCGACTTCGCCTTCGTCTGGGCGGAGGCCTCGTCGAAGGCGCAGAGCAGCAACAGCAGGGACACGAGCGATGAGCGAAGGACTCCGTGCATGGCGGCGCCAGTCTTCCACAAAGGAGCCGCGTCGCCTTCCAGCGCGGAGGGGAGGCGGGGCCTTTACGCCACCCCCCTGGCCATGCGATCAGTAGCTCAGTAAAAGCAGATTAAACTGCTATTCTAGAAAAGGATGATGAGGATGAAACGAGGATTCTCCGTGCTGGTGGGCGCCGTGCTGCTGGCTGGCTGTGGAGCAGAGGAGCGTGTCGAGACGACGGCGGAGGGCGTGCTCGGAGAGGGCCTGCGGGTAGAGCGCGAGTCCGCCGTGGAGCGCGAGCTCGCGGCCCTGGCGTACTGCGATGACGTGGCGAACTGGAGCACGGCGTGGACCGACTTCGAGAACCAGGTCCTCACGTTGGTGAACCAGAAGCGCGCGGCGGGGGCCACGTGCGGTGGCGTCTCCAAGCCCCCCGTGCCCGCGCTCACGCTGGACACGAAGCTGCGCTGCGCCGCGCGCAAGCACTCGAAGGACATGGGGGACAACAACTTCTTCAGCCACGTGGGCTCGGACGGCTCGACGTTCTCCCAGCGCATCACGTCTGCGGGCTACCGCTGGCGCTCCGCGGGAGAGAACATCGGAGCAGGGTACGCCACGCCGGCCGCGGTGGTGAACGGCTGGATGGCCAGCACGGGCCACTGCAACAACATCATGAACGGCGGCTTCAAGCAGCTGGGCGTGGGGTACTACTCCCGGTCCGGCAGCCCCTACACCCACTACTGGACGCAGTCGTTCGCCGCGCCGCTGTAGTCCGGGCCCGGGACACGGGCGGCCCGCTCGGCTCGCCCGTGCTCTCCGGTGGGGCTCAAGGGATGCCCAGCTCCTTGCGCAGCCGGTGGGTCACCTTGAAGTACTCGGTCCTCGAGAAGGGCACGTTGAGGATGTGGAAGTCCTTCTTGGACAGGCCCACGCAGCCGAAGCAGTAGTTACAGTCCTGCAGGCTGCGGCAGAGGATGAGGTACGCGCTGCCGGTGCAGTTCTCGCACTGCACGCAGTAGGCGCACGCGTGGCAGCTCTTCGAGTCCACGCAGTGCGAGCAGTTGTTGCACAGCTCGCAGCGCACGCAGTGGGTGCAGTGGTAGCAGCTGTCGCAGTCCTTGCAGAACATGCAGTTGGCGCAGCGCTGGCACCCCTCGCACGCGTACGAGCCCGGGTTGCCTGGATCCGAGGCGAACGACTTGGCCAGCTTCTGGAACTGGTCCATGAACTCCCGCTTGCCCAGCGCCACCACCGCCTCTCGCGCCGCGGCCTCCTCCGTCACCATCTCCGGGGTGGGCGCGCGCGTTCCTTTCTCCTTCACTCGAGAGACTCCTTCCGTTACCGGGGACTTAGCGCAGTTGGGCGAGCCCCGCGAGGTCGATGCCACGCGCCACCCGCCGCACCTCCACCGTGCCCGGGAAGCCTCGGCTCGTGACCGCCACCACGAACCGGTCTCCCACCAGCAGGTTCGCCTCGGCCGTCGCCTCCGTCGCGTCGTAGCGCACGAAGCCCACCGCCGCGTCCCAGAAGATGGGCGCCGTCGGATCGCTCTCCGGCCGCTGCTTGGCGTCCTCGGCCGCCGCCTTGATGGCCTTGGCGATCTTCCCGCCCAGCGTGGTGTCCACGATACGCACCTTCACCTCGCGATCCTCACCTCGGGTGAACGTGCGCTCGGCCTCGCTGACGGACACCTCGCCGTACTTGCCGGTGGAGCCCTCGGTGGAGGCGTGGGTGAAGCCCTCCAGGGCGTCGGGCAGGAAGGGGGCCAGGTCCTTGAAGTACACGCACGGTGCGGGAGCGGTGGCTGCCTCCGAGACGGTGGGAGTCTCCGCCCTGTCGCGGCTGTCGTCCTTACAACCCCAGCCCGGCATCAGGGCGAGCAGGAGCAGGGGCAGATGCGATTTGATTTCGCTCACGAGCCGATCAAAAGGTATCCCCGCGCGGCGCGCAATGGACCTCTCGAAGCTCAACCCCCCTCAGCGCGATGCGGTGACGACCCTCGAAGGCCCCCTGCTCGTGCTGGCGGGCGCCGGAAGTGGGAAGACGCGCGTCATCACGCACCGCATCGTCCACCTGCTCAACGAGCGGCCTCTCGGGGCCACCGCTCGCAACATCCTGGCCGTCACCTTCACCAACAAGGCCGCCACCGAGATGAAGGAGCGGCTCGTGAAGATGGCGGGCCCCCGCGCACAAAGTGTCCTGGTGTGCACCTTCCACGCCTTTGGTGCGGAGATGCTCCGGGAGGACATCCACCGGCTGGGCTGGCCCAAGAAGTTCGCCATCGCGGACATGGGGGACCAGCTGGCGCTCATCCGCCGGGCCATGCGCGATCATAAGGTGGACGATCGCGCCTTCGACGCGCGCAAGGTGCTGACGCTCATCTCCAAGGCGAAGAACTCGGGGCAGCCGCCGTCCCCGAAGCCGGAGGGGATGGGGGACGACTACGATCTCATCACCCACATGGTGTACCCGGGCTACCAGCTGGCGCTGAAGGCGCAGGGCTCGGTGGACTTCGACGATCTGCTGGTGCTGCCGGCGCGGCTGCTGCGCGAGCACGAGGACCTGAAGCAGAAGTACACGCGGCGCTTCCGCTACCTGCTGGTGGACGAGTTCCAGGACACGAACCTGGCGCAGATGGATCTGCTGCGGCTGCTGGCGGGCGAGGCGAAGAACGTGTGCGCGGTGGGGGACGACGACCAGGCCATCTACAGCTGGCGTGGCGCGGAGGTGAAGAACATCCTCCAGTTCGACAACTACTTCCCGGGCACGAAGGAGGTGCGGCTGGAGCAGAACTACCGCTCCATGCAGGTGGTGCTGGACGCCGCCAACGCCGTCATCGCGAAGAACCCAGAGCGCAAGGCCAAGCGCATGTGGACGGACCGCGCGGGCGGCGAGCGCATCAAGGTGGTGAAGTGCCCCAATGAGGAGGAGGAGGCGCGCTACGTCGCGCGGGAGATCGAGAAGCACATCGCCCACGGCATCCCCGCGGACGACATTGCGGTCCTCTACCGCACCAACGGGCAGTCCCGGCCCATCGAGGAGTCGCTGCGCGAGAAGGGCATCGCCTACGAGGTGGTGGGCGGCAGCGAGTTCTTCGATCGGCGCGAGGTGAAGGACGTCATCGCCTACTTCAAGGTGATCGCCAACCCGAAGGACGAGGTGAGCCTGCTGCGCATCGTCAACGTGCCGGCGCGAGGCATCGGCGACGTGACGATGGAGCGGCTGAACGGGCACGCTCGCAACCAGGGCGTGTCGCTCTGGGAGGCGATGGAGCGCAGCGAGCAGTACGAGGACCTCCCGGCGGGCGCGGGCGGCAAGGTGCGCGAGTTCCTCCGGATGATCGAGCGCTACCGGGGGCTGTTCGAGGGCGGCAACCTGGCGCACGTGACGCGCCAGCTGCTGGAGGAGATCGGCTTCAAGGAGGCGGCGCGCTCGATGGCGCTCTCGGCGACGTCGGCGGACAAGAAGCTGAAGTCCGTGGACCAGGTGCTCAACTCGCTGGAGGCCTTCGAGAAGCGGGAGGGGCCCAAGGCCAGCCTGCTGACGTACCTGAACCGCCTGAGCCTGGACACGCGGCAGGAGGAGGAGGAAGTCCCCGGGGGCAACCGGCGCGTCACCTTGATGACGGTGCACGCCTCCAAGGGGCTGGAGTACCGGCTGGTCTTCTTCATCGGGATGGAGGAGGACCTGATGCCCCACAAGGGCATGCAGGGCGAGCCCCAGAACCTGGAGGAGGAGCGCCGGCTCTGCTACGTGGGCATCACCCGGGCCAAGGAGCTCCTCTATTTGACGCGAGCCGCCATCCGGGTGAAGCGGGGCAAGGACGTGCCCTGTACGCCGTCCCGCTTCCTGGAGGACCTGCCGGCCGAGGTGGTGGAGCAGATCGACCTGGAGGCCCCCCGGACGGGCGCCCCCACCGAGCAGGAGAAGAACTTCTTCGCCAACCTGAAGGAGCGCTTCAAGGCCAAGGGGGCAGGCGGGGGACCAGCCCCGAGATAGGGCGAAAGTGGGGTTTGTTGCCTCGGAGTGCGGCCCGGCCTTGACTTGCCCCCTGGCTCCTCCTAAGAGGGTCGGCCTTTCCGGGCCTCTCCCTGGAGTATTCAGGAAGGACCCGTGGTTGGTTCGACTATGTCAGGCGGCCTGCGCACGCGGCCGCCGCAGCAGAGTTTTGGAGTGCAAACAATGTCGCAGAGGACCTACAGCGCGAAAGCGTCTGACATCAAGCGCGAGTGGCACGTGGTGGACGTCTCGGACAAGGTGCTGGGCCGCGCCGCCAGCCAGATCGCCACCCTGCTCAAGGGCAAGCACAAGGCGATGTACACCCCGTCCATCGACACCGGGGACCACGTCATCGTCATCAACGCCGCCAAGGTGAAGGTGACGGGCACCAAGGAGAAGGACAAGCTCTACTACCGCCACCCGCGGGCGGGCTTCCCTGGCGCCCTGAAGATCACCAACCTCGAGAAGCTGCGCCAGCGGCACCCTGAGGACATCATCATCAACGCCGTGCGCCGCATGCTCCCGCGCAACGCGCTGGGCCGGCAGATGATGACCAAGCTCAAGGTCTACGCGGGTGACACCCACCCCCACGCCGCGCAGAAGCCCGCCGCGCGCGCGGTCGAGGCGTAACCTTCTCCCAACCTTTGATGACGAGAGCAGAACCCCATGCCTATCAACCCTGAGAATGGTTTCTACGCCACTGGCCGCCGCAAGGAGGCCACCGCTCGCGTGTGGCTGAAGGCCGGCACCGGCGTCGTGTCGATCAACGGCCGCGACATCAACAACTACTTCGGCCGTGAGACCTCGAAGATGGTGCTGTTCCAGCCCCTCGAGGTCCTCGAGCAGAAGGGCAAGATCGACCTGACGGTGAACGTCAAGGGCGGCGGCCTGTCCGGCCAGGCGGGCGCCATCCGCCACGGCATTGCCCGCGCGCTGTGCGCCTTCAACCCGGAGTTCCGTCCGGTGCTGAAGAAGGCCGGCTTCCTCACCCGTGACGCCCGCGCCGTCGAGCGCAAGAAGTACGGCCAGCCGGGTGCGCGTCGCCGGTTCCAGTTCTCCAAGCGCTAGTCTGCTTGCTCCTCATGGGAGCACTTCAGCGGCGGAGGTTCCCCCTGGGGAGCCTCCGCCGTTGTGCTTTTGGACTTTGGAAAGAGGGGTCTATTCGCCCGGCCCGGAGGCGGTGCTAGCATTCCGTCCCGACCATGGAACTCAACGAGATTCTCCAGATCGCTCTTCGAGGCGGCGCCTCGGACATCCATCTCAAGGCCGGACTGCCGCCCATGTTCCGCGTGGACGGCTCCCTCGTGCCCCTCAAGGACGGCAAGCGGCTGCCGCCAGAGGAAGTGGCGCGGATGGCGTTCGGCATCATGAACGAGTTCCAGAAGGAGAAGTTCAAGGCGAGCAACGAAGTGGACCTCGCCTACGGAGTTCCCGGCCTGGGCCGCTTCCGCGTGAACATCTTCCAGCAGCGCGGCACCATCGGCGCGGTGCTCCGCGTCATCCCCTTCAAGGTGATGACGATCAAGGATCTGCTCCTGCCGCCCATCCTCGAGAAGATCGTCGGCGAGGAGCGCGGACTGATCCTCGTCACGGGGACGACGGGCTCCGGTAAGTCGACGACGCTCGCGGCGATGATCGATCACATCAACGCCAACGAGACCAACCACATCATGACGGTCGAGGACCCGATCGAGTTCCTCATCCGTGACAAGCGCTCCATCATCAACCAGCGCGAGGTGGGCGTGGACACGCTCTCCTTCTCGCAAGCCCTCAAGAGCGCGCTGCGCCAGGACCCGGACGTCATCCTGGTGGGCGAGATGCGTGACTACGAGACCATCGAGACGGCGCTCCACGCGGCGGAGACGGGCCACCTGGTGATGTCGACGCTGCACACGCTGGACGCCACGGAGACGATCAACCGCATCGTGTCCGCCTTCCCTCCGCACCAGCAGAAGCAGGTGCGTCTGCAGCTGGCGGCGGTGCTCAAGGCGGTGGTCAGCCAGCGCCTCATCCCGCGCGCGGACGGCAAGGGCCGTGTGGCCGCGGTGGAAGTGCTGCGCGTCACCGCGCGTGTGCGCGAGCTCATCGAGGACAAGGACCGCACGAAGGAGATCCACGACGCCATCTCGCAGGGCTTCGACACCTACGGGATGCAGACGTTCGATCAGTCGCTGATGGGCCTGGTGCGCAACGGCCTCGTCTCGTACGAGGAGGCGCACCGTCAGGCGACGAACCCGGACGACTTCGCGCTGCGCTTCTCTGGCGTCAGCGGCACGGCCGACTCCAAGTGGGACAACTTCGACGGCAAGTCCGGCGAGCAGCGTCCGGTGCCGGGCTCCGCGCAGTTCGCGCAGAAGGGGCAGCCTGGGGCCGGGGCTCCGCCTGCGCCTGCCGCGGGGGCTCGTCCGGGCGCGGCGACGCCGGCTCCGGGCGCCCGTCCTCCGCCTCCGCCCGCCGCCGCGGCTGGGCGTCCCGCCGCTCCCGGTGCGCGTCCTCCGCCTCCGCCCGCCGCCGCGCAGGGTGGCGACGACGACTTCAGCATCGAGCGGTTCTGATCCCGGAAGGGATGGCCCTCTCCCTCCCCTGCTCGGAGGGGGAGGGGAGTGGTTCCCAGGTCTCCCTCCGGCGCGGCACCGCGTTCCGGCTCAGGCGTCCTCGTCGCCGAGCTGGGCCCGGAGGCGGGACAGGCGCATGGGCCCGATGAGGCCCTGCTGGGAGAGGAGCTGCAGCAGCTCCACCGTGGCGCGCAGCCGGGCCTCCTGCTGCTCCTCGTCCTGGCCGGCGATCTCCGCCTCCACGAGCTGATCCATGTGCTCGGGGTTGATGGGCGCGGGGCCCTCGGACCAGGCGATGTCGAAGAGGCTCTTGGCGATGTGGGCTCGCGCCGTGCGCTCCGTGTCCGTGGCGCCCTTCTGCGAGAAGCGCATCATCATGGCGTCCACGCCCTCGCGGGTGAGGGCGGCGAGCGCCGGCACCTCCGTGAGCGCCTCCTCCACGAAGGAGGCATCGAAGGTGTCCACCTCCTCCTCGTAGCCGAAGGCCTCCTCCAGGAGGATGGAGGCGATGAAGGCTTCCGTCTCCTCCTCGCTGGCGCCCTCGGAGATGAGCGCCTCGCGGGCCTTGGCGGTGGCGGAGGCGAGCTTGGAATCCTGCGCGATGGAGCGCGCCGCGGTGTGCGTGGCCAGCAGCACGAGCGAGGCCTGGGCGTCCGAGGCGAGCTTGCGGCCGGCGACGCCGAGCACCTCACCCCGCTGCTGGGGGTGGGCGGCGGCGGCGGCGACGAAGAGCTGCTCCTCGGCGTCCAGCGGCTCTCCGGCCTTTTCCTTGCGGAGTGTCTCCCGGGCGGCCTCGAGGCTGAGGAAGCGAGCAATGAGAGGGTGCATGCCGCGCCTGTTACCACATGCTAGAGAGCAAGCGATGGACACGGAGCAGGATGGCCCCGAGGCCGTGCAGCGAGCGACAGAAGCGTGCCTGCGGCTGTTGGCCGTGCGCGCTCGGAGCCGGCACGAGCTGCGGCTCTACCTGACGCGCAAGAAGTTCTCCATCCCGGTGCAGGACCAGGTGCTGGAGAAGCTTCAGGGCTTCGGCTACGTGGACGACGCGCGCTTCGCCCGGGAGCGGGCAGCCTCGCTGCTGCAGAAGGGGCGGCTGGGGCCCCAGGCGGTGCTCCATCGGCTGGAGGCCCACGGACTGGGGGCCGAGGAGGCGCGCGAGGCGCTGGCCGCCGCTACCGGCGCCGTGGACTTCGACTCGCTGGCCGCCGCCCGGCAGGTGCTGGAGCGCCGGGGGATGCTCGGGCGCCGGCTCGATGCCAAGGAGCACGCGAGGGCCGGACGCCTCCTCCTCAGCCGGGGTTTCTCCGAGGAAGTCGTCCAGCGGCTGCTCGGTGAACCATCGCTGGATCCGCCGGGGCTGGACGATTAGCTTGCGCGGGTGCCCATGCGTCTCGCCGTCTCCTGCCTGACTGCCCTCCTGCTGCTCTCCACCGGCTGTGCCTCGCTCGAGCGCAACGCCGGCGACCCGGACTACGCCTCCAAGGCCGAGGAGAACCTCGCCCTCGGGAACGAGGCGCTCGAGAACCGGGACTTCTACAAGGCCGAGAAGTACTTCGAGTTCGTGAAGACGAAGTTCCCCTACCTGGAGGCCTCCAAGGAGGCGGAGCTGAAGCTGGGGGACGTGGCCTTCGAGCAGGACCAGTTCCCCGAGGCACGCGAGCTGTACCTGTCCTTCATCAAGCTCCACCCCACGCACCCCCGGGTGGACTACGCGGCGTACCGGGCGGCCCTCACCCACGTGAAGGACATGCCCTCGGACTTCTTCCTGCTGCCGCCGTCGGAGGAGAAGGACCAGACGGAGGTGCAGTCCGCGCTCCGGGCGATGACGGACTTCCTGCGCCAGTACCCGGATTCGCAGTACGCGGCGGAGGCGAAGGTCCAGGAGGCCGAGGCCAGGCGCCGGCTGGCCGAGCACGAGCTGTACGTGGCCGCCTTCTACCGCAAGCGCCAGCGCTGGAACGCCGTGGCCCAGCGGCTGGAGGCCATGCTGAGCCGCTACCCGGGGACGCAGTACGAGGAGGAGGCGCTCTTCTCCCTCCATGATGCGTACCTGCGGCTCAAGCAGCCGGAGCGGGCCCAGGAGACGCTGCGCAAGGTAATCCAGCGGCTGCCGAACACGCCCGCCGCGCAGCGGGCCCAGCGCATGCTCGGGTCGTGAGATCCAGCGAGGACTGGAGCCGGCTGGGCGGCATCCTGATTGCCGCGACGGCCGCCATCACGGTGGCGGTGCTGGCGCCTCGTACGCTCGGGCTGGCCGCCGGGCCCGAGCCCGAGATCATCACCGAGCTCAAGAGCCTGGAGCGGGAGGGGCTCGAGCTCACCCTGCCGGGGCTGCCCGCCCCGCTCACCTCGCGCCAGGCCTACTTCGACCGCATCACCGTGCGGGTGGAGCCTGGAGGCCAGCGGGCGGAGGCGCTGGCCACCCTGGACTTCACGGGCTCCGTGGGCGACACCGAGGTCAGCTCGCTGGGCGTGGAGCAGGTCCCCTTCGTCCTCCAGAGCGGCAGCTGGAGCCCGGCGGGGGCGGTGGCGCCCCGGCTGGCGGCGGTGGTGGTGGCGCTGGAGGCCCGCCGGCGGGCCTTGGACGCCGGGGATGCGGAGGCGCTGGCCCGGCTCACGGCTCCGTCGGACGGGGATGCCGGGGGTGGAGGGGATGGCGGGTCGGTGAGGGTGGGAGAACCAGACCTGGAGACGGTGCTGGCCCTCAAGCGCAGGCGCTACAGGGCTGATGCATGGTTCATCCGGCTCGAGCGGGACGAGGCGCTCGTGACCGAGCACTGGCATCTGGAGGGAGATCTCCCCTCCCGACCGGTGAACCAGCAGGGGGAGGGCAGACTGATCCTCGTGAGGCGCGGTGAGGAATTCTTGTTTTCGTCGGCGCTCAGGTAGGCTAACCGTCTTATCGCCAGCCTTGGCGAGGTAGGGACATGGACGAGGCCCTCAAGCAGCTTCTCACCCTCGGGCGGGGGTACTTCGAAAAGAAGCAATACGCGCAGGCCGA
The DNA here is from genome assembly GCF_020103725.1 of Hyalangium gracile. Taxonomy (NCBI): domain Bacteria; kingdom Pseudomonadati; phylum Myxococcota; class Myxococcia; order Myxococcales; family Archangiaceae; genus Hyalangium; species Hyalangium gracile. The sequence goes on from NZ_JAHXBG010000007.1 coordinate 44,662, forward strand.
GCAGCACCTGTCGCAGGTCGTCGAACAGAATCAATCGTTCGCCGACGTCTACAACATGCTCGGCATCATCTACCACGACCAGGGCCAGTTCGCCCGGGCGCAGCGGGCGTTCGAGTCGGCGCTCCGCATCAACCCGGCCTATACGGAGGCCGCGCTCAACCTGGCCGTCATCTACAACGACATGGGCAAGTACGCCGAGGCGAAGGAGGTCTACCAGAACGCCCTCGCCCGGCAGAAGAACACCCCCGGGGAGATGGACCCCTTCGTCAAGGGGAAGATCGCCAACATGTACGCGGACATCGGCAACGTGTTCGCCTCCAACGGCGCCTGGGAGCCGGCCATCGGCGAGTACCAGCGGGCGCTGGGGCTGTGCCCCCAGTTCGTGGACATCCGCATCAAGCTGGGGGATGCGCTGAGGGATGCCGGGCGGCATGCGGAGGCCCTCCAGCAGTTCGAGCAGGCCATCTCGCAGAACCCGGGCTTCATGCCGGGTCGCATCCACTACGGAATCGCGCTTTACTCGGCGGGTCAGCGGGCGGAGGCTGTGAAGGTGTGGGAGGACGTCCTTACGCGCGATCCGGACAACAAGAGCGCGCGGATGTACCTCAATCTGGTGAAGGAGTCGGCGGCGGGTAAGGCGGAGCAGGCGAGCTGATATTCATGGAAACCCTCTTCATCGAGGTCTCGGTACCGTGAGCACTCCGAGCGGGTCGAAGAACTACGCCCTGAAGTTCATCTCTGGGAAGTACCAGGGCGGCGAGTTCCCCCTGAAGGCGGACAAGCAGATCGTCATCGGCCGGTCGAGCGAGCTCGACATGGTGCTCGTCGAGGACATGGTCTCGCGCAAGCACGCGAAGATCATGATCAGCGCCGGGAACATCACCATCGAGGATCTCGGCTCGACCAACGGCACCTTCGTCAACGGCGAGAAGGTGAAGCAGGCGCGGCTGAAGGAGGGGGACCGAATTCTCATCGGCACCTCCATCCTCAAGCTCATCCAGCAGGGCGCGGACTCGGCCAACGTGGACGAGAACGTCGTCAAGCAGAAGCTGGAAGAGGCGGCGGCGGCGCAGGCGGCGCGCTCCACGAAGACTTCCTCCATGACGGGGAAGATCGAGGAGATCCCGCTGCCGGACCTGCTGCAGCTGTTCCACACCTCCAAGAAGAACGGCGTGCTGGTCATCACCAGCGACCGGGAGGGGAAGATCTACCTGCGCCAGGGCCGCGTGTACTACGCGGTGATCGACGAGAACCACAACCTGGGTCCGCAGAAGAGCTTCAACCGCATCATCACCTGGGAGACGGGCGACTTCGAGCTGCGCCCGGCGGACAACCAGGAGTTCATGGTGGAGCTGGACTCGTCCACCGAGGCGCTCCTGATGGACGCGCTGCGCCAGCTGGACGAGTTCAAGCGCATCCAGGGCAACCTGCCGGACATGGCCGCTCCCATGCGGCTCTCCCAGCCGATGACGGCGCCGCTCAAGGAGCTGACGCCGGAGCTGCTGGACGTGCTGCAGCTGGTGCACAACTACGGCAGCCTCGGCGGGGTGCTGGACCACGCGGACCAGGACGACGTGCTGACGGCGGAGGCCGTCGTCCAGCTGCTCAAGCGCGAGTACATTCAGCCGGGGTGATGCCATGGCGGACGAACAGCACCAGCACAAGCGCCTCACCGAACTGAGTCACTGCGCGGGCTGAGCTGCGAAGCTCCGGCCCGCGGACTTGGCGCAGGTCTTGCGTCGACTGAAGAGAGCGAAGGGACCGCAGGCGTTGGTGGGGTTCGCCACCAACGATGACGCGGCCGTGTACCGTCTGACGCCCGGCCTGGCCGTGGTGGAGACGGTGGACTTCTTCCCGCCGGTGGTGGACGACCCGTTCCAGTTCGGGGCCATCGCCGCGGCGAACGCGCTCTCGGACATCTATGCGATGGGCGCCAGGCCCATCTTCGCGCTGAACCTGGTGGGGTTCCCCAAGGAGCTGCCGCTCGACATCCTCGAGGAGATCCTCGCGGGCGGGCAGTCGAAGGCGGACGAGGCGGGCATCCCCATCCTCGGTGGCCACAGCGTGCAGGACCCCGAGCCCAAGTACGGCATGGCCGTCACCGGCGTGGTGCACCCGAAGAAGGTGCTCACCAACGCGGGCGCGAAGCCGGGGGACGTGCTGCTGCTCACCAAGCCCCTGGGCTCGGGCATCGCCACCACGGCCATCAAGCGGGGCGTGGCGTCCAAGGCCCTGACGAAGCGGGTGGTGGGGGTGATGTCCGCGCTCAACCGCGCCGCGGGCGAGGTGTTCGCCTCCGGGAAGTTCAAGGTGAACGCGCTCACGGACGTGACGGGCTTCGGGCTGCTGGGGCACCTGCTGGAGATGATGACGGGAGCCAAGGCGCGGGCGCTGCTGGCGCTGGAGCGCATCCCCATCATCCAGGAGGTGCCGGCGCTGGCGTCGCAGGGCGTGGTACCGGGCGGGACGAAGGCGAACCTCCTTCACGTGAGCCCGCGCGTGCGCTTCCCCGAGGGGCTGCCCGAGGACATCCAGTGGGTGCTCGCGGACGCGCAGACCAACGGAGGGCTGCTGGCCTCCGTGCCTGCTCGGGACGCGCGCAAGGCGCTCCTGGCGCTGGACAAGGCCGGCGTGGAGGCCGCCCTCATCGGCGAGGTGGCGCGCGGTCGCCCCGGCATCGATGTCGTGGGCTGAAGGCTGGGGTGGGATTCACCCAGGGGCTCCGGCTTGGATAGCATCGCGGGTGGCATGACGCTCCGCACCTTCGTCCCTCTCGTGCTGCTGCTGGCCACCTCCGCTCGCGCCGAGCGCATCCCTCGCATCGTCATCGATCCGGGGCACGGCGGCTCGCAGGAGGGAGCGAAGGGGCCTGGGACGCTGCAGGAGAAGGAGGTCGTCCTGCAGATCGCCCGGAAGCTGCGCGAGCGGCTGGAGAAGGAGGCGGGGGCGCAGGTGTTCCTCACGCGCGAGAAGGACGGGACGCTGCCGCTGCCTCAGCGCGTGGACTTCGCCAACAGCAAGCGGCCGGACCTGTTCCTGTCCATCCACGCCAACTCCATGCCCACGAAGAAGCTGCGCGAGCGCATCGAGGGCATCGAGACGTACTTCCTGTCCGCGACGGCCTCGGGAGCGGGGGCGCGGGCCACGGCGGACCGCGAGAACGCGGAGGTCTCCTCGGGGCCGTCCGTCCAGGCCGACTCCACGCTGAGCTTCATCCTCAACGATCTGGCGCGCATGGAGGCGCACGCGGACTCGTCTCGCCTGGCGTACGCCATCCACCAGCAGCTCATCTCCGCCACGGGGGCCTCGGACCGAGGCGTCCTGCAGGCGCCCTTCTTCGTCCTCACGGGCGTGGAGGCCCCAGCCGTCCTCATCGAGGTGGGCTACATCTCCCACCCGCACGAGGGAGTCCAGCTGGGCCGGGCCGAGTACCAGGAGAAGCTCACCTCGGCCATCACCGAGGGGGTGAAGAACTTTCTGGGGCAGGTGCGCAAGCGGGATGTCCGGCCGGCGGTGGAGGCGCCCGCCGAGGCGGAAGAGGCCCCCGCGGTGGCGGCCCCAGCGACTCTTTGAGCCGGAAGCGCCCGGCTCTGCTAGAGAGCGACTCTCTCTCAAACCGAGGAGCTGCCCGTGCGGTCCTTCCAACGCGGTGCGCTGGACCTTCGCCCTGTCACCCTGACGCCTGGTGTGAACCGTCACGCCGAGGGCTCCACCCAGGTGGAGTTCGGCCACACCCGCGTCATCGTCACCTGCTCCGTGGAGGAGCGGGTGCCTCCGCACCTGATGGGGAAGGGCACGGGGTGGGTGACGGCCGAGTACGGGATGCTCCCGCGCTCCACGCACACCCGCTCGCAGCGCGAGGCGGCCAAGGGCAAGCAGAGCGGCCGTACCATGGAGATCCAGCGCCTCATTGGCCGCTCCATGCGCGCGGCGGTGGATCTGGCGACGCTGGGGCCGCGCACGCTCACGATCGACTGTGACGTCATCCAGGCGGACGGGGGCACGCGCACCGCCTCCATCACGGGCGCCTACGTGGCGCTGGTGCTGGCGCTGCGCAACCTGCAGAGCCGGGGCGTGCTGTCGAAGACTCCGACGCTCACGCCGCTGGCGGCGGTGTCCGTGGGCGTGGTGGGCGGCGAGGTGCGAGTGGACCTCGACTACGAGGAGGACTCGAGCGCGGACGTGGACCTCAACCTGGTGGCCACCGGCGACGGCCGCATCGTCGAGGTGCAAGGCACGGCCGAGCACAAGCTCTTCGACCGGAAGCTGCTGGACGGGATGCTCGACGGCGGACTGGCGGCCATCCAGCAGCTCACGGCGGCGCAGGCGAAGGTGCTGGGATGAAGCCTCGCGTCCTCTTCGCCACCACCAACGCGGGCAAGGTGAAGGAGCTGCGGGGGCTGGTGGGGGGCTCGGTGGAGGTGGTGTCCCTGAAGGACCTGCCGCCCATCCCCGAGCCCGTGGAGGACGGGGAGACCTTCGAGGCCAACGCGGAGAAGAAGGCGCGGGCCTACGCGGAGGCCTCGGGGCTGCCAGCCCTGGCGGATGACTCGGGGCTGTGCGTGGACGCGCTGGGGGGCCGGCCGGGAGTTCACTCGGCGCGCTACGCGGAAGGGGACGACCGGGCGAGGTACCTGAAGCTGCTCGGTGAGCTGGAGGGCGTGCCAGAGGCCCAGCGCACGGCCTCCTTCCGGTGTGCCCTGTGCCTGGCCTTCCCAGGAGGCAAGGCGCTGGTCGAGGTCGGCCGCTGCGAGGGGAGCATCCTCACCGGGCCGCGTGGCGCGCACGGCTTCGGCTATGACCCCGTCTTCTTCATCCCCGCACTGGGCAAGACGATGGCGGAGCTGACCTCGGAGGAGAAGTCGGGCGTCTCCCACCGAGGGGAGGCATTCCGGAAGATGAAGCCGGCTTTGCTGGCTCTCCAGGCAACTGGGTGACAGGTCAGTCAGGTTCACCTTGCACGTCCGTGCGCGATGTCACAAGAATGTCCGTCTTGATCGGGGCGTAGCGCAGCCTGGTAGCGCACCTGCCTTGGGCGCAGGGGGTCGGAGGTTCAAATCCTCTCGCCCCGACATAGTTGTAAGAGACGGTACGGGCTCCAGTAGCTCAGCTGGATAGAGCACCGGCCTTCTAAGCCGGGGGTCGCAGGTTCGAGTCCTGCCTGGGGCGCCAACCGTCCCTGGAGCATTTGGGTCTTGTCAGGGGCCCGGCTTCCACGATAGGGAAGCCGCGCGTTTCACCCTGTTGTACGGCGGTAGGCAGAACGGCGGCCATAGCTCAACTGGTTAGAGCGCTGGACTGTGACTCCAGAGGTTACCGGTTCGATCCCGGTTGGCCGCCCACCTTTCACCCGTACGTAGCCCAAGCGCCTATAGCTCAACTGGATAGAGCATTGGCCTTCGAAGCCAAGGGTTGGGGGTTCAAGTCCCTCTGGGCGCACTCTCCTCAAGAGGCTGGAATCGCTGGGAACACTCCCCAGTGGCTCCGGCCTCTTCGCTTGTGCGGGAGGGGCGGAAGCTAGGTGCCCGGCGGCTTGCGCGGCAGATCCGTGCCGAGCACCGCCTGCAGCAGGTCCACCAGGCCGGGCCAGGCTTCGGCCGACAGCCAGAGCCCCTCCGCGCAGTGCTCGGCCGACATCGTCAGCGACGAGGACTCGAAGAGGCGCGCTGAGACCACGCCCTCCTTCGGAAGCTTTCCCTCCACCACCAGCACCTGTCCGTCCCAGCGGATGCTCGGCGGCAGCAGCTTCTCCGCCAGGGCCCGCAGCGCGGCCTGGCCCGCTCCCGCACGCAGCACTCCCATCAGCAGCGCGGAGGCCGTCCGAGACTCCTCCAACTCCACCTTGCCGGGCGTGCGCAGCCACAGCTTGTAGCGACCTCCGGCCAGCTCCAGGCGCTCCAGCGTCGCCTCCACCCGCAGCTTCCAGCCGCTCACCGTCAGCCGCACGTCGTACACCGCCGGACGGGACTCCCAGGTGCCCAGCTCCAGCGCCTTCACGTTGCGCAGCATCTGCCGCGTGAGTGCCTCCACGCGCGCGTGGGACAGGCGCACCCGCTTGTTGGCGACGTCGATCGCCACGTCCCCCGACAACGCCGAGGGCAGCTGCTTCACCCAGTCGAGCGCGCCTTCCAGAATCTTCGTCGCCAGTGATCGCCCGGCCATCCTGCGTCCTCCGGGGCCAAGTGTAGCAAGGATGAATGCTCGCGGGCGGAGGCTCGGGAATCCGCTGGTGTGCGCGTGCCTCGTGCGGCAGGTTCGTGGCCATGAATGCAAAGCCACGGGTCCTCCTTGTCGGAGCGGGAGCCATCGGCCAGGTGTTCGGGTGGTACCTCCAGTCGGGCGGGGCCCAGCTCGCCTACCTGGTCAAACCGAAGTACGCCGAGGAGGCTCGGCGGGGCTTCACCCTCTACGAGCTCGGCATCTTCGAGCAGGAGCCCAGGCCGATGGAGTTCTCCGGCTTCGGGGTCCACGTCTCCACCGAGGAGGTCGCCGCCGAGCGCTGGGAGCAGGTGTGGCTCTGTGTCTCCTCGACGGCGCTGCGCGCTGGGAACTGGGTGGAGGAGCTTGCCCGAGCCACGGGCGAGGCCACCTGGGTCATGCTCCAGCCCGGCATCGAGGACCGTGACTGGCTGCTGCAGCGGATTCCTCCGGAGCGGCTCGTCACCGGGATGGTGCCCTTCCTCAGCTTCCATGCACCGCTGACTCCGCGGGAGCCTGTTCCGAGGCCCGGTACGGCCTTCTGGCTGCCCCCCATGTCTCGAGGCCTGTTCAGCGGCCCCGAGGATCGCCTCCAGGCCGTCATCCGGGCGTTGAAGGCGGGGGGCTATCCCGCCCACCGCCTTGCGGACGTGACACGCACCTCGGCCATCCCCACCGCGCTGCTGACATCCTTCGTGGACGGGCTGGAAGCCGCGGGCTGGAGCTTCTCGCGCTTCCTGGAGCCCGAGTCCGTGGAGCGGGTCCGCCAGGTGGCAGGGGAGGCCGTGGCGATCGCCGCGTGGCGGATGCAGCAGCGCGCCCCGCCCATGGCTCCGCTCCTGCGCCCCTGGCTGTTCGACCTGATCGTGTCGCTCGGATCCTGGATGGCGCCCTTCAACCTGGAGGACTATCTCCGCGTCCACTTCACCAAGGTCGCGGATCAGTCCCGGGCGATGATGCGAACGTACCTCGAGCTGGGAAGCAAGGCCGGGCTGCCGGTCGCGGCCCTCCAGGCCGCCTCCCAGCGAACCGCCGCCGCTACGTGACCAGCCTCTGGATGTCGCCCAGCGTCCGGTAGAAGCCGCCCCTGGCGGACGGGAGCACCTTCTCCACCACGTCCCCGCGCACCATCCAGCCCTTGTCGCCCGTGCTCTTCTTCGACCACTGCGTCTCTTCCTCGTGGTTGAAGGTGCTCACAGAGAGCAGTGCTCCCACTCGCGGAGTGCGAGCGTAGCCGCGGGCGGGGGCAGGGGACCCCAAAGAAAAACGCCGTGCCAGGGCTTCCCGGCACGGCGTTCATGTTCTCGGCGCTCCGTCACGCCCGGGGATCAGGCCTCGACGGTCGCCTCCTTCTTGGAGGAAGAGGGCACCCGGCAGCGCAGCTCCGTCTCGGCCTCGAGCGCCGCGAGGTTCTCTCGCATCGCCTTGGCCCACTTCGCCTTGGGCTGCTCCATCAGCTTCTCGTGCGCCATGTCGATGGTCTCGCTCAGCTCGTCGTCGCTGAGCTCGGAGGTCGTCTTCCCCTTGTAGGGGCCGAAGGCCACCACCGTCCCGGAGTTCTTGGGACGCGGCAGCTCGACAGCCGGCGCGGCCGGCGGCGCGGCCTGCTCCTCCGCCTTCGTCTCCTTCACGTCCTTCACGTCCTTCACGTCCATGGCGAGCTGCTGCGCCGACCCGTTGCCGGACTTCTCCTCCTTCGCCACGCCGGGCAGGGGAGGGAAGGACGCCTTGACCGGACCCGGCTTCGCTCCCAGCACCTCGTAGGTGCCGGTGCCCGTGGCGGGCGTCGGCTCCTCGTGGGCCACCGGCGTCTCGTACTCGTCCGCCGGCATCTCCTCGCGCACGTACAGGCCGCCGAAGGCCTCCGGGTACGCCTTGCGCAACGCCGCCACGCGCGCGCACTTCTCGATCATCGTCGTGGGGATCTTCGCCCACAGCGGCGTCTGCTGGACGTAGCCCGAGAAGTCCAGCCACACCACCACGGGCAGCTTTCCTTCACGCACCACGCGCGCCCAGGCGCCCACCAGCGCGCCCTTGCGCTTGGCCGGGTTGAAGCGGTGCACCACCTCTCCCTTGCCCTGGTCGACGATGATCTCGTCCTCCGCGTACACCGCGCTGGCCTGGATGCCCTTGAAGTCCGGGAAGCGCTCGGCTCGCGCCAGCATCCCCGCCTCCGAGGGCTGGAACTCGTACCGAGTCGTCCAGTTGGGCCGTTCCCGGCTGCCGGTGTTCTGCCTGCGGCCCACGCAGAACGCCTCCTTCAGCAGCGGGTCCAGCCCGGAGCGCTTGCACTGCTCGATGAAGAGCGTGAACTCGTCCTCTCCAATGCCCTTGGGGCAGATGGTCCGTCGGATGAGCTCCACGCGCTCGCGGCTCCAGGGCGACTGGGCCGCCGCGGTGTCCACCTTGTTCTGTGCTTCCGTCACTTTGCTTCTCCGTTCGAAAAGGCGGACGACCTCCGTCCGCCTGCCTGGCGTGCTGCGGTACGACCACGTCTCGAGGATGCTTCCGGTGATCCTCCCGGGGCGGGACGATCAGAGGCCGCAGCGTGGTTCAACAGATCCACGGGATCATGTGATCCCGAGGATCCGGGCCGCACGGCAGGCTGCTCACAGCCGGCCGGAGGGCGGACAGGCAGGCCTGGAACGGGGAATTGGGGCGGGGGTGCAAAAACGTTTTGACAGGACCGGCAGGCTTCTGTAGACACCGCCGCCATCTGAGGGGCGCGTCACCGCGTCGCTCGGGATGCCAATACGGGAGCGTAGCTCAATTGGCAGAGCAATGGACTCTTAATCCATAGGTTGTGGGTTCGATTCCCTCCGCTCTCACTCGTCGGGGTCCCTTCAGGAATGAAGGGGCCCCGACGTCTTTCCGGGGTCCTTCTCTCCACGTCGTCCAGGGCTCAACAGCCCGATCGTTTCGGAGTAGAAGGTCGCGGAGCAACGCCGGGCGGGTGGCGAAACTGGTAGACGCGCCAGACTTAGGATCTGGTACCGCAAGGTGTGAGGGTTCGAGTCCCTCCTCGCCCATTTCGCGTTGACCCGTCCGTGCGTATCCCCTAAACGCGCACCTCCCACTCACTTTTCTCATTCGGCGCTGGCGCGGCGGCCCCGCGCGGCGAGCGAGGCGTTCATGAAGGTCCAGGTCGAGGAGCTGTCTCCCATCGAGAAGAAGCTCTCCATCGAGGTCGACAGCGCGCGCGTGGCGGAGGAGCTGACGCGCGCCTACACGGCGATCGGCCGGCAGGTGCGGCTGCCCGGCTTCCGCCAGGGCAAGGTGCCCCGCCGCATCCTCGAGCAGAAGTTCCGCGAGCAGGTGGAGGACGACGTCATCCAGCGCGTGGTGCAGTCCGCCTACGTGGAGGCCATCACCCAGCACAAGATGGAGCCGGTCAGCCAGCCGCAGGTCACCAACTCCGGCCTCAAGCCCGGCACCCCCTTCACCTTCGAGGCCCGCGTCGAGGTCAAGCCGAAGGTGGAGGCCAAGGACTACAAGGAAGTGCCGCTCAAGAAGACCGAGACGGCGGTGGACGACGCCCAGGTCACCGAGCAGCTGGAGAAGCTGCGCCAGTCCTACAGCCGCGTGGAGCCGGTGACGGACCGGGACGTGGCGCGCGCGGGCGACCTCGCCACCGTGGACTACGAGGCCACCATCGACGGCCAGCCCTTCGAGGGCGGCAAGGAGGAGGGCTTCAACGCGGAGATCGGCGCGGGCGAGCTGGTGGAGGGCAAGATCGCCGCCCTGGAGGGCGTGAAGGTCGGTGACACCAAGGAGCTCGACTACGCCTACCCGCCCGACTTCCATCTGGAGCAGGCGAAGGGCAAGACGGCCCACTTCAAGCTCACCCTCAAGGGCCTGAAGCAGCGCATCGTCCCCGAGCTCAACGACGAGCTGGCCAAGGAGGTGGGCACCCAGGGCGTGGACGACCTGCGCGCCAAGGTGCGCTCCAACCTGGAGGCCACCCAGAAGTCCAAGGCCCAGGCGGACGACCGCGAGGCCCTCATCAAGACGCTCATCGAGCGCAACCCCTTCGAGGTGCCCAAGGCCATGGTGGAGCGCGCCATCGACTCCATGCTGGAGGGCGCGCTGCGTCAGATGCAGCGCTCCGGGCTGGACGTGCGCAACCTGGGCCTGGACTTCATGCGCCTGCGCGACGAGATGCGCGAGCGCGCCGTGCAGGAGGTGAAGGGCACGCTCCTGTTCGAGGCCATCGCCGAGAAGGAAGGCATCCAGGCGACCGACGCGGACATCGAGAAGAAGATCGAGGAGCTGGCGACCGAGTCCGGTCAGCCGGTGGCCAACATCCGCAAGTACTTCACCCGCCCGGATGACCGCATGGGGTTGAGCCTCCGACTGCGGGAAGAAAAGACCATTGAATTCCTGAAGGCTCAGGCGAAGTATTCTTAGACTCTTTCGCCGAGTTCCTCCGAGGTCGACACGACATGCCCTTCATGCCCATTCCCTACGTCATCGAGCAGACCCACCGGGGTGAGCGCTCGTACGACATCTACAGCCGGCTCCTGAAGGACCGCATCGTCATGCTCGGGACGGAGATCGACGACGACGTCTCCAACGCCATCGTCGCCCAGCTCCTCTTCCTGGAGTCCGAGGACCCGGACAAGGACATCAACCTCTACATCAACTCGCCCGGCGGCTCGGTGACCGCCGGCCTGGCCATCTACGACACCATGCAGTACGTGAAGTGTCCGGTGTCCACCATCTGCGTGGGCCAGGCGGCCTCCATGGGGGCCGTGCTCCTGCTCGCCGGCGCCAAGGGCAAGCGCTACGCGCTGCCCAGCGCGCGCATCATGATCCACCAGCCGCTGGGCGGGGTGCGCGGCCAGGCGACGGACATCGAGATCCAGGCCAAGGAAATCCTCCGGATGCGGGCCAAGCTCAACGAGCTCATCGTCAAGCACACCGGCCAGCCGCTCGAGCGGGTGGAGAAGGACACCGACCGCGACTACTTCATGGGAGCGGCCGAGGCCAAGGCCTACGGCATCCTGGATGAGATCCAGAACCCCAGGAAGCCGGGCGCCGCACCCAAGGACGAGAAGAAGTAGCCGCGCGCACCGCCGCGAGGCAGCCAGCCGGAGCCGCGGGAATGTGCCCCCGCGCCTCCGGCTTTCTGCTTCCTGCGGCCCGGCAAAAACGCTGTTAACTACCTCCCAGGTGAATGGACGTTCCGGCGCGGGGCTGACTAGATTGAGCCGGGGCCAGGGGTACGGACGGTTTTTGGAAGGTTTCTTCCAGAGAGGCGCAGCGAGGGCATCATGGCGGGCAAGAACGTGGAAAAGAGAGACAATCAGACCCTCTGCTGCTCCTTCTGCGGCAAGTCGCAGAAGGAGGTGAAGAAGCTCATCGCCGGGCCGACGGTGTACATCTGCGACGAGTGCATCGGCCTGTGCAACGACATCATCGCGGAGGAGATCGACCGCGAGGAGACCAAGGACACCAAGCTGCGGATTCCGCGGCCCAGCGAGATCAAGGCCATCCTGGACGAGTACGTCATCGGGCAGGACCGGGCCAAGAAGACGCTCTCGGTGGCGGTGCACAACCACTACAAGCGCATCGAGTCCAAGGTCCAGATGGACGACGTGGAGCTGCAGAAGAGCAACATCCTTCTGCTGGGCCCCACCGGTAGCGGCAAGACGCTGCTGGCGCAGACGCTGGCGCGTATCCTCAATGTCCCCTTCACCATCGCGGACGCCACGTGCCTCACCGAGGCCGGCTACGTGGGCGAGGACGTGGAGAACATCATCGTCAACCTGCTCCAGGCGGCCGACCACGACATCGAGCGCGCCCAGCGCGGCATCGTCTACATCGACGAGATCGACAAGATCGCCCGCAAGTCGGAGAACCCCTCCATCACCCGCGACGTGTCCGGCGAGGGCGTGCAGCAGGCCCTGCTGAAGATCATCGAGGGCACCATCGCCAACGTGCCGCCCAAGGGGGGCCGCAAGCACCCGCAGCAGGAGTTCCTGCAGGTGGACACGACGAACATCCTCTTCATCTGCGGCGGCGCCTTCGGCGGGCTGGAGCAGATCATCGAGCGGCGCCTGGGCGGCCGCAGCCTGGGCTTCGGCGCGGACATCCAGTCCAAGAAGCAGCGCAACCTCACCGAGCTGCTCAAGCACGTGGAGCCGGAGGACCTGCTGAAGTTCGGAATGATTCCGGAGTTCATCGGCCGCCTGCCCATCATCACCGCGCTGGAGGAGCTGGACGAGCCGGCGCTGATGAACATCCTCAGCATGCCGAAGAACGCGCTCACCAAGCAGTACCGCAAGCTCTTCGAGCTGGACGGGGTGACGCTCAAGTTCACCGAGGGCGCGCTCAAGGCCGTGGCCTCGGAGGCCATCCGCCGCAAGGCCGGCGCGCGCGGCCTGCGCTCCATCATCGAGAGCGCCATGCTGGACGTGATGTACGAGCTGCCGTCCCGCAAGACGGCCCGCGAGGTGCTCATCTCCGAGGAGGTCATCCTCAAGAAGAGCGAGCCCGTGGTGCTCTACGCCCACGACAAGGAAGAGCCCAAGAAGGAGTCCGCGTAACCCCTCACCCAGGGGCATGACGGGGCGCGTCAGGGACCGCTGGAGCGGCTCCGACGCGCCCTTGGTGTTTCCGGGGGCCGGAGGAGCGAGGCGCATTCGCTCCCTGTCTCCCCGGCCATGCAGGCCTTCATCCCGGACCGCACTTTTTGTGGGACGGGCGCGATCCTTCCTGTATCTGGATTCGACGATGAAGAGACTGCTCCTGTCCGTCTGGGTCCTGCTCGCCGCGTGTGCTGGCTCGAAGGAGGCAGCGCGCGAGGAGGCCGTCTCTTCTCCGCAAGGAGCGCAACGCATGAACTACCCGGCCACGCGCTCGGAGCCCATCGTGGACACCCTGCACGGCGTGCAGGTGGCGGACCCGTTCCGCTGGCTCGAGGACGAGAAGTCTCCCGAGGTTCAGGCGTGGATGAAGTCCCAGGACGCGCTCACCCGGCAGTGGCTGGGGCGCGTGCCGGTCCGCGAGGCGCTCGCCCGCCGCTTCCGTGAGCTGTTCTACGTGGAGTCCATCTCCGCGCCCATCCGCCGCGGCACCCGGTACTTCTACGCCCGGACCCACAAGGACAAGGAGAAGGCCGTCATCTACTGGCGCGAGGGCGAGAAGGGGGCCGAGAAGGTCCTGCTCGACCCGAACGCCTGGAGCCAGGATGGCACGGTGTCCCTGGGCGTCTGGAACCCCTCATGGGACGGGCGCAAGGTCGTCTTCGCCCAGCGGCCCAACGCCGCGGACGAGGCCGATCTCCACGTGCTCGACGTGGACAGCGGCGAGTGGTCCAGGGTGGACGTCATCCCCGGCGCCAAGTACGCCAGCCCCAAGTGGGCCCCGGACGGCAAGTCCTTCTATTACGAGTGGCTCCCGGTGGATGCGTCCATCCCCGTGGATCAGCGCCCGGGCTACACGGAGCTGCGCCACCACGTGCTGGGCACCGATCCGAAGAAGGACGCCGTGGTGCACCCGCGCCTGGGCGATCCGACGACGTTCCTCTTCGGGGACCTCAGCCGGGACGGGAAGTACCTCTTCGCCTACGTCATCCGCGGCTGGAGCGAGAACGACATCTACTGGAAGCGGGTGGGGGAGAAGGACTTCCGCCTGCTGGTGAAGGGCGAGGGCGCGAACTACTCGGTGCAGGCCTGGAAGGATCAGTTCTACGTCCTCACGGACGAGGGGGCGTCGCGCAAGCGCGTGTTCCGCGTCTCCCCGTCCCAGCCCGAGCGGGCGGCCTGGCAGCAGCTGCTCGCCGAGGATGCCGTGGCCTCCCTGGAGAGCCTGCAGATCGTCGGCGGCCACCTGGCGCTGGAGTACCTGCGGGACGCCGCCACCGAGCTGCGCCTCATCACGCTCGAGGGCAGGCCGGTGCGTACCGTGGCCCTGCCGGGCCTGGGCGCGGCCAGCAACCTGGTGGGCCTGGAGGACGCGGACGAGGCCTTCTTCGTCTTCAGCTCCTTCACCACCCCCAAGCAGGTGTACAAGACGTCCGTCGCCTCCGGGAAGGTGGAGCTGTGGGCGAAGGTGGAGCTGCCCGTGGACACCGAGCAGTACACGGTGCAGCAGGTCTTCTACCCGTCCAAGGACGGCACGAAGGTCCCCATGTTCCTGGTGCACCGCAAGGACCTGAAGCGGGACGGGGAGCGGCCCACGCTGCTGTACGGGTACGGCGGCTTCAACCAGAACATGCAGCCCTCCTTCCGCTCCAGCATCCTTCCGTGGCTGGACGCGGGCGGGGTGTACGCGGTGGCCAACCTGCGCGGCGGCGGTGAGTACGGCAAGGCCTGGCACGAGGCCGGCCGCCTGCTCCGCAAGCAGAACGTCTTCGACGACTTCCACGCCGCGGCCGAGTACCTGGCGCGCGAGAAGTACACACGGCCGGGCAGGCTGGCGATCCACGGCGGCAGCAACGGGGGCTTGCTCGTGGGCGCGGCGATGACGCAGCGGCCGGAGCTCTATGGCGCGGTGGTGTGCTCGGTGCCCCTGCTGGACATGGTGCGCTACCACCAGTTCGGCAGTGGGAGGACGTGGGTGCCCGAGTACGGGTCGGCGGAGACCCCGGAGCAGTTCAAGGTGCTCTACGCCTACTCGCCCTATCACGCCCTGAAGGCCGGAGTGCGCTACCCTCCGCTGTTGATGATGTCGGCGGACCACGATGACCGGGTGGACCCCATGCATGCGCGCAAGTTCGTGGCGGCGGTGCAGAGCCTTGCCGGGCAGACGGCCCCGGCGCTGTTGCGCATCGAGTCCAACGCGGGGCACAGCGGGGCCGACCAGGTCGCCAAGGCGATCGAGTCCAGCGCGGACCTGTTCGCCTTTCTCTTCCAGACCTTTGAAATGACAGGCCCGGCCGGTGGAGCGACGGCAGAGGCCCGCTGAAGAAGCAAGCGGACGCTCGATGGTGGAGGGCTGTTCCCTTGATGGCACGCCCCTGCTCCCCAACCTTTAGCCGGGGAACGCTGGGGACACTCACCGTGTTATAGAACCGTCTTTGTATCTCGTCCGTCTGCCGAGCTGGCAGGCGGGCTGGCAACTCACTAGGGACTTGCGACTCCGGTCGGCAAGCAGGCAGGTGGCGAGCAAATGTTCTTCGGACGTGACGACAAGAAGGATGAAAAGAAGCGGGGACTGACCGTTCCGCTCCTGCCCCTTCGGGACATCATCGTGTTCCCGCACATGGTGGTGCCGCTGTTCGTCGGCCGGGAGAAGTCGATCGCGGCCCTCAAGGACGCGATGGCGCACAAGGGCCCTGATGACAAGGCCGTCATCCTCCTGGCCGCGCAGAAGAAGGCCAAGACGAACGACCCGACTCCCGACGACATCTTCCACTTCGGCACCATCGGCCATGTCATCCAGCTGCTGCCGCTGCCGGATGGCACGGTGAAGGTGCTGGTAGAGGGCGTGCGCAGGGCGAAGGTGAAGAAGTTCCAGCCCAACGACGCCTTCTTCATGGTGGAAGTGGAGGAGGTGGAGGAGCAGTCCGAGAAGTCCGTGGAGCTCGAGGCGCTGGTGCGCAGCGTGCACTCGGTCTTCGAGGCCTTCGTCAAGCTCAACAAGCGGATTCCGCCCGAGATGCTGATGCAGGTGGCCAGCATCGACGACCCGGCGCGGCTGGCGGACACCATCGTCGCCCACCTGTCGCTGAAGCTGAACGACAAGCAGGCGCTGCTCGAGACGGAGAGCCCGGCCAAGCGGCTGGAGAAGCTCTACGAGCTGATGCAGGGCGAGATCGAGATCCTCCAGGTGGAGAAGAAGATCCGCACCCGCGTCAAGAAGCAGATGGAGAAGACCCAGAAGGAGTACTACCTGAATGAGCAGATGCAGGCCATTCAGAAGGAGCTGGGCGAGCGGGACGAGTTCAAGAACGAGATCCAGGAGATCGAGGAGAAGCTCAAGAACAAGCGGATGAGCAAGGAGGCCACGCTCAAGGTCAAGAAGGAGCTGAAGAAGCTCCGGATGATGAGCCCGATGAGCGCCGAGGCCACCGTCGTCCGCAACTACATCGACTGGATCATCAGCCTGCCCTGGTACGAGGAGACCCAGGACCGCCTGGACGTCACCGAGGCCGAGCGGGTGCTCAACGAGGACCACTACGGGCTGAAGAAGCCCAAGGAGCGCATCCTCGAGTACCTGGCCGTGCAGCAGCTGGTGAAGAAGCTCAAGGGCCCCGTGCTGTGCTTCGTGGGGCCTCCGGGCGTGGGCAAGACGTCGCTGGCTCGCTCGATTGCCCGGGCCACCGGCCGCAAGTTCGTGCGCCTGTCGCTGGGCGGCGTGCGTGACGAGGCGGAGATCCGTGGCCACCGCCGCACGTACATCGGCGCGATGCCGGGCAAGCTCATCCAGAGCCTGAAGAAGGCGGGCAGCAACAACCCCGTCTTCCTGCTGGACGAGATCGACAAGATGTCCACCGACTTCCGTGGCGACCCGAGCGCGGCGCTGCTGGAGGTGCTGGACCCCGAGCAGAACCACAACTTCAATGACCACTACCTGGACCTCGACTACGACCTGTCCAAGGTGATGTTCATCTGCACCGCGAACACGATGCACAACATCCCCGGTCCGCTGCAGGACCGCATGGAGGTCATCCGCATCGCGGGCTACACCGAGCCGGAGAAGCTCAGCATCGCGCGGCGCTACCTGATCCCCAAGGAGCAGGAGGCCAACGGGCTGCTCGAGCTGAAGGTGGACTTCACCAACGACGCGCTGCGGACCATCATCCACCGGTACACGCGCGAGTCCGGCGTGCGCTCGCTGGAGCGTGAGATCGGCGGCGTGTTCCGGAAGATCGCTCGCGACGTGCTGAAGAACGGCAAGCGCGACATCAACGTGGACCGCAAGCAGGCGATGAAGTTCCTGGGCACGCCGCGCTACCGCTACGGGGTGGCCGAGCGTGAGGACCAGGTGGGCATCGTCACCGGCCTGGCGTGGACGGAGATGGGAGGAGAGATCCTCACCACCGAGGCCACGGTCATGCCGGGCAAGGGCAAGCTCATCATCACCGGCAAGCTGGGCGAGGTGATGCAGGAGTCCGCTCAGGCGGCCATGTCCTACGTGCGCTCGCGCGCCGACCGGTTCGGCATCGACCGGAAGGTGTTCGAGAACTACGACATCCACGTCCACCTGCCCGAGGGCGCCATCCCGAAGGACGGTCCGTCCGCCGGTGTCACCATGTGCACCGCGCTGGTGTCCGCGCTCACCAAGGTAGCGGTGCGCAAGGACGTGGCGATGACGGGCGAAATAACCCTGCGTGGGCGCGTGCTGCCCATCGGCGGCCTGAAGGAGAAGACCCTGGCGGCGCACCGCGCCGGCATCAAGACGGTCCTCATCCCCAAGGCGAACAAGAAGGATCTCAAGGACATCCCGAAGAAGATCCGCTCGCAGCTGCGCATCATCCCCGTGGAGTTCGTGGACGACGTGCTCCGCGTGGCGCTGGTGCTGGAGAAGCCGGAGGAGTTCGGCCGCAAGCCCGCGGGTGATGGGCTGAAGGTGCCGGCCGTCGCCGAGACGCAGCCGGCTCCGGCGGGCGCCCCGGCGTAGCGAGGGCTTCGAAGGAAGGTTTGCATCGCAGGGGCTGTCGCGGCGTCTTCCGCGGCAGCCCTTTTTTTCGCGGGGGAGCATGCTCCCTGGGCTTCGCGGGGCTTTCGAGGTGAGCCATGACGCCTCTGTCGGATGCGAGCCCGGTGTCGAAGCCCGAGGAGGCTCCCGTCGCCGCCCTGAAGGAAGTCTCCTCCGCGGAGGTTCCCTCGTTCGCCCCCGGCGCTTCATGGAGGAGTGGGTCACCGGCCAGCCTGAGACGCTCAACCCCTTGCGCTTCATGGGGGGGCTCTACTTCGTGGTGCAGTGGGCGGGCGCACGCTTCAATCGGGTGTGGTGGTGGTGGTCCGCCATTGCCGCGTCCGTCGCCGTCGTCATGACCATCGTGCTGCTGCTGGCCGCGATCGTCATGCTGGCCAAGGTGGGGTTGTTGGACCTGAGCAGCGTGCGCGCTGCTCGGGCGAACCCAGGTGTCATGGCGCCTCGAGTCTGTCGGACCTCACCGTGGAGGCGGGGAGGTTGGCTGGGTGCCTGGCGGGGGCCTCCGTGCGTGAGCCGCGGATTCGCGGACGGCGTTCTTTTTGGGCCCGGGCGCGGTAGAACTCGCGCCGGTGGCTTCCCGACCTCGATTCGTGCTGGCGCTCATGGGGCTGTGGCTCGCCGCGGCCTGTGGGCCGTGCGGCTTCCAGCCCGACCCCGGCATCAAGGTCGTCGTCCCCGCCATGCCCACCACGCTGGACTGGAGCTTCTCGGACCCCGCCAGCTGGGCGAACTACCCCGTCATGCTCGCCACCCAGAAGGGGCTGACGACGCTCGGGACGGACAACTCCGTGCAGCCGGGCCTCGCCGAGCGCTGGGAGCGGGAGCGCGACGCCCAGGGGCACGAGGTCTACACCTTCCATCTTCGCTCGGACGTGCGCTGGTCGGATGGCGTCACTCCGCTCACCGCCCAGGACTTCGTCTTCGGGTGGCGCCGCGCCATGCTCGGTCGCGAGCGCGGGGAGACGGCGGAGATCCTCGGCGCCCGGGAGGTGCTGAATCTGCAGGAGCGCGGTGCTCCCGCCGAGGAGGTCCGCGCGGCGCTCGAGCGCACGGGCGTGGAGGCGGTGGATCCGCACACCCTGCGCGTGACGCTGGAGCGGCCTCGCAGCTACTTCCTGTCCCGCCTGGCCAACGTCTACCTGTTCTTCCCCGCGCCCTCCGCGGAGCTCGCGGGTCGGTCCGACGAGGAGATCAAGGACTACTTCGATCGGCCGCGGGACGGGCGGCCCCTGTCGCTCGGGCCGTACCGTGTGGAGCGCTGGGACCGGGCCGGCGAGCGCGTGCGGCTGGTGCACAACCCCGCCTCGGCCTTCCAGCCGCCGCTCGGGCCTGGAGAGCAGCCGGCGCCCATCGTGACGCTGATGAAGTCGGAGATCGGCACGGCCCTCTATGAGCGCGGCCGGGTGGACTTCGTCTTCATCGACAGCGCGCTGGCGCTGCGTGGGAAGCGCCCGGAGGACCTGCACTACGAGCCGCTGCTCTCCACCTACTTCCTGGTCTTCAACACCGAGCGCCCGCCGCTGAACCGGCCGGAGGTGCGGCGCGCCATTGCCCGTGCCCTGGACCGGGACGCGCTACTGGCGGGGCTGCTGCCCGCCGTGCGGCCCTCGAACGTGCTCCTGCCGCCCGAGCTGCCCGGCGCCGCGACTGCCGAGGAGGCCGCGCGCCTGCCGCACTTCGAGCCGGAGAGCGCGCGCGAGGAGCTGCGCGGAGCTCCGGGCCTGGATCGCCCGCTGCGCCTCGTCTTCAAGGCCGGGGACTCCTTCGTTCCGGAGGTGGCCATCGCCGAGCGCATCGCCGCGCAGCTCGCCGCCGTGGGCATCACGGTGACGCTCGACTCGCGGTCGGACTTCTCGGCCGAGGTGGCCCGGCGCACGCCGGAGGGGCCTCGCGCCTACGACATGTACCTGCGCCGGCTGGGCGCGGACTACGCCCACCCGAACACCTTCTTCACGCTCTTCGAGCGCGAGGGGAACCACCAGTCCGGCTGGGAGACTCAGGGCGGTGGCGAGCCCATGGCGCGCTTCGAGCGGCTGCTCGAGGAGGCTGACGCGGAGGCCGATGCCGAGCGGGCTCGCTCGCTGTACGCCCAGGCCCAGCAGGTCCTGGTGGATGAGCAGGCCGTCATTGCTCCGCTGTACCACCCGGACCGGTACTACCGCGCTCGCTCCCAGCTGCGCGGCCTGGACGTGGACCCGTTCAACTTCCTCGCCTTGAAGTCCCTCCGGCTCGCGCCCGAGGCGGGGCAGGGGAGTGCCCAGCGATGAGGCAGCTCCTCGTCCGTGTGGGACGGCAGCTCGTGCTCGTCCCCATCGTCGCGCTGGCCTCGTACTTCCTCATGGCCAGCCTGCCGCTCACCGTCGAGGAGGACAACAAGCGCCAGGTGTCCCCGGAGCTGGCGGCCTCCTATCGGAGGGATCTCGGCATTGGCGAGCCCCTGGGCTTCCTGCGCCCCTGGCAGAAGCTCTTCCGAGGCGAGCGGCTGGGCACGAGCGCCCAGGGCGTCACGGGCGACGAGCTGCTGCTCAAGCTCTCCGGCAGCGTCGGCGTCGGGCTGGTGGCGCTGGCGCTCGCGCTCGTCTGGGCGATGGGCTTTGCCCTGCTCAAGAACCGCTGGCGGCGGGGACGACTCTCCGTCCTGGGCGATGCCGTGCCGGCGATGGCCTTCGGGACGCCCGTCTTCATCCCCGCGCTCCTGCTGGCCCCCACTGTCGTCGAGCGGGGACACATGCTGCCCGAGCTGACGGCCGCGCTCGTCATCTCCGTGTGGCCCGGTGTCTTCCTCGGCACGCTGCTCGGGGACGCGCTGGAGACCGAGCTGGCTCGCGACTACGTCCGCACCGCCGCCAGCAAGGGCCTCTCGCGTGGCGTGGTGCTCCGCCGCCACGTCCTGCCCAACGTGCTGCCCGCGCTGCTGGATGCCATCGGCCCCGTGGCCACCGCGCTGCTCGCGGGCTCCTTCGCCGCCGAGCGCGTCTTCGGCCTGCCGTACTTCGGCCAGCTCTACGTGCTCGCCGTGCTCCAGAAGCAGGTGGCTGTCGTCGTGGTGGCCACCACCGTCTTCGCCTCGGTGCTCGTCACCGTGGGGCTCGTGGTGGAGATCGTCCGGCTCATCGTGGATCCGCGCGCCCGGGAGTCCCGGACATGAGGCGCATCCCCGCTCAGGCGTGGGTCGGGCTGGCCCTGCTGGGCGGCCTCGGCGTGCTCAGCCTGCTCGCGGGACGCGTCTTTCCCGAGGTGCTCGCGGGCACCTGTCCCCTCGGCAACGACCCGACCCACCCCGATCGAACGGTGTGCGAGCTCGCGTTCGGGGGCCTGTGGATCTCACTCGCCATCGGGCTGTCGGCGGGGGCGCTCTCCACCGGCATCGGACTGGTCGTGGCGGCCGTGGCCCGTCTGGCCGGTGGAACCCTGGAGCGCTGGGTGATGCGCCTGGCCGATGCCTTCTTCGCGCTCCCGGACGTGCTCGTCGTCATGGTGCTCCAGCTCGCCGGCCAGTCCCTGCTGGACGCAGGCAGCGGGGCGGGCCTGGGCCCCTTCGGGCTCATGGTCGTCTCCCTGGCGCTCGTGGGCTGGGCCGGCCCGGCGCGCATGTTCCGCAACCGCCTGGACACCCTCGAGGGCCAGGAGTTCGTGGCCGCCTCGCGCGCGCTCGGAGGCAGCGGCGCTCACGTGCTGCGCGTCCACCTGTGGCCCGCGCTGCGCCCCTTCGTCCTCGCCGTCTTCCTCAGCCGACTGCCCGCCGCCATCCTCGCCGAGTCCACCGTCAGCTTTTTCGGCATCGCCCGCATGGAGCCCATGTCCCTGGGCCGCTACCTGGGCACCAGCTACGCGGCGCTCATCTACGAAGGTGGCTCCCGCGTCGTCATTCCCGCCTGGCTGCTCCTCGTGCTGCTGGTGCTCGGTGCCTCGCTCGCCTCCCAGGCGCTGGCCACCCGCACGCGCCAGGCCTGAGGTCGCCCCCAACCTATCGGCCTGCCTCGGGTTTCCACCCCAGGTGAGAGGAATTCCCAGTGTGCGTGAGCGGGTTCCCCCAACGCACACCACTCTTGTCCACCGAGCCCGAGCCATGTCCCTCCCGACCGATGAACTCTCCATTGCCACCGGGTCCACGCAGGCAGGCCCCGAGCGGCGCAACGATGAGCTGAAGCTCGAGCCGGTCCGCGGCGCGGTGCTCGTCGTCGAGGACGATCCCTCCAGCCGCGAGCTGCTCGTCGAGCTGCTCACCCAGTGGGGCTACGAGCCGCTCCCGGTGGGCAGCGCCGAGGAGGCCGAGTTCGCCGTGCGCAACAAGCGCATGGACGCCGCCATCGTGGACGTCTTCCTGCCCGGCCGCAGCGGCGCCACGCTGATGTCCCGCCTGCGCGAGCGCTTCCCCCAGGCCATCCTCATCGGTGTGAGCGCGATGAGCGACGCGGCCATGGCGCGCAAGTGCAAGGGGCTGGGGGCGGACCTCTTCATCGGCAAGCCGGTGATGCCGGACAAGCTGGCCCAGGCGCTCCAGTCCAAGCACACCAGCTGGCACTGAGTGCGGCCGCTCTGTCTTCCATCCGCAGGTCAGCTCGTTTGGGCACCGAGGGGTGAGATAACCGGTTGCACGCCCCTGCCCGAACGGTCGATGCTGGCCCCGTGAAGACGCTCGCTCCCGGCTTGCTTCTGGCGATGCCCCAGCTCGGGGATCCCAACTTCCACCGCTCGGTCGTCCTGATGATCGAGCACGGGGATGGGGGCTCCATGGGCCTGGTCATCAATCGAGGGGCGCCCCTGACGCTCGGTGAGCTGGCGAAGGGGCAGAACATGAAGATCTCCGTCGAGCGCACCCCGGAGCCCGTCTTCGTCGGCGGGCCCGTGGAGCCTCACCGGGGCTTCATCCTCCACGACGACGAGTCCATCTCCGAGAAGCACACCGTGCTTCCCGGCCTGTTCCTGAGCGTCACGCTGGACGCCCTGGCCCCGCTGCTGGAGAACCCCACGCCCCGCGTGCGCTTCTGCCTGGGCTATGCCGGCTGGGGGCCCCGGCAATTGGAGCAGGAGATGAAGACGGGCTCCTGGCTGTTCGCCGAGGCGACGGCCAAGGCCATCCTCGAGAGCAACCCCTCCCAGCTCTGGGATGAGACGGTGCGGGGGATGGGCTTCGACCCGGCAATGCTCATGGTGGGAAAGGGGCTGCACTGATGCTGGACCCAGAGAACATTCGCGAGCGCATCCTCGGGGCCCTGCCCGGCTCCGAGGTCGAGGTGCGGGACACCACGGGCACGGGCGACCACTTCGAGGCCGTCGTGGCCAGCCCGGCCTTCACCGGCAAGCCCATGGTGCAGCAGCACAAGCTCGTCTATGCCGCCGTCCAGGACTGGCTGGGCACGGGCGAACTGCACGCGCTGGCGCTAAAAACCTATACGCCCGAGCAATGGAAGAAGCTCGGGCCTCGCTGAGGAAGGACCCGACCCATGACGCCTGAACTCAAGTCTCGCTTCGACGAGGAGATCCGCTCCCACAAGATCGTCCTCTTCATGAAGGGCAACGCCATGTTCCCGCAGTGCGGCTTCTCCGCCCGGGCCCTGCAGCTGCTGCAGCCCCTGGGCGAGGTGCACACGGTGGACGTGCTGGCCGACCCCGAGGTGCGCCAGGGCATCAAGGACTACACGAACTGGCCCACCATCCCCCAGGTCTTCATCAACGGGGAGTTCATCGGCGGCTCGGACATCCTCATGGAGCTGGCCGAGCGCGGCGAGCTGGCCGACCTCGTGGCCGGCAAGAAGGCCGAGGGCTGAGCCCTCTGAGGCGCACAGTTCGCCACAGTGGCGTCCCTTGTCCGATCGGGTGAGGGACGACGGCCCGCGCGTTCGGACATAGAATGCGCGGCCGTGGCTACTGCGACACCTCCCGTACCTGGTGAGCCGACCGGAACTCCTGAGCCGACGCCGGCCGCCGCTCCTTCGAACAGTCTCTCCAACACGCTGACCGCCGAGTCCGCGCTGACGCCCGCCGCGCCCGCGCTCGAGGCGAGGCCGGCGGACCCGGACGACGCCGTCCCCACGGCGAAGACGGGCACGCTGATGGAGCGCGTGCAGGAGTGGCGCAAGAAGAACGAGCTGCTGGAGATGGCGGCGTTCTTCTTCATCGGCTTCATCTACGACGTCGTCACGCTCAGCCGCATCGACGACACGCTCACCATGGTGCAGCAGTTCGTGTACCTGGGGGTGCTGGCCACGCTGCTGGTGCTGGAGCAGCGCCACCCGGAGGGCACGGAGCCGCCCAAGGCGCTGGCGAAGGTGTGGAAGTGGCGCGAGGACGCCATCCACTTCTTCTTCGGAAGCCTGCTCAGCTCCTACACGCTGTTCTTCTTCAAGAGCGCCTCCGGCCTGACGGCGTTCCTCTTCCTGGTGCTCATGTTCGGGCTGATGGTGGCCAACGAGCTGCCGCACTTCCGGCAGATCGGGCCCGTGGTGCGCGTGGCGCTCTTCAGCCTGTGCGTCAGCATGTACTTCTCGTACGTGCTGCCCGTCGTCATCGGCAAGGCGAACTTCTGGGTGTTCCTGCTGGCGCAGGTGCTCGCGGGCGGGGCCATCTTCGGAGTGATGAAGCTGCTGCGGCGGTGGAACGTGCTGGATCAGCTCCAGGCGATCCGCCAGATCGCCCTGCCGGGCTTCGGCGTGCTGGTGGCGCTGCTGCTCTTCTTCGTGGTGCGCGTGCTGCCGCCGGTGCCGCTGGCCGTGACGTTCAGCGGCATCTACCACGCGGTGGAGAAGAAGGGCGGGGCGTACCACCTCTCCCATCAGCCGAAGTGGTGGAAGTTCTGGCACAAGGGTGACCAGGACTTCGCCGCGCGCCCGGGAGACAAGGCGTACTACTTCTTCAGCATCTTCGCGCCCAAGGGCTTCGACTCGTACAGCGTCAACGTGCGCTGGTACCACGATCATCCCAGCAAGGGGTGGACGAACGTCAGCACCGTGCCGCTGAAGATCCTGAACAAGGGGATCGAGCGCGGCTACCGCACCTTCGCCTATACCTCCAACCCCAAGCCGGGTGACTGGCGCGTGGTGGTGGAGACGGAGGATGGCCACGAGATCAGCCGCCTGAGCTTCTCCGTCGAGGAGGACACGAGCGCCGAGCCCCGCCAGTTCGAGGTGTTCGTCCACGATCCGGACAAGAAGCCGGAGCCCGTGGCGCAGAAGAAGTAGCGCGCCTCAGGCGGCGGTGGCGGCGGTGGCGGGCTTCTTCATCAGCGCCTCCTCGGAGACGCTCTGGGGCTCGTCGGACCAGAAGCGCTCCCACTGGGGGCGCAGCGCCCGCGCATCCTGCCGCCCCTGCTCGATGAGGATGTCCGCGAAGCCTCCGTCGAAGAGCAGGTAGGAGGCCATGTCCGCCTCGCGCGAGGCCTCGCGCTCCACCAGCCGCAGGATGGCGCGGTGGGCCAGCCCGCTGCTGCTGCGACGGAACTCGGCCGTCCGGACGTACTCGGCGGCCAGCTCGCCCAGATCCCTCGAGGGCCGCACCAGCAATTCCCGCACGTAGCGCACCGGCTGGCTGCGGTGCGGGTGCACCGCCGAGCTGAGCACCTCCGCGAAGCCCGGCCCGTACGCCGCCGTGCCCGCCTCGAGGATGGCGTTGAGCCGCCGCAGCCGGCCCAGGTCCTGGTCGGTGCGGTCCGTCATCAGCATGTTGAGCATCTTGCCCACGAGGAAGGGCGCGCTGGCGACGGCCTCCTCGCGCGCCTTCACGGTGGCGCCCGTGGCGGCGGGGCCCGCCTTGGCCCGCGGGCTGGGCCGCATGGAGACGACGATGACGCGCTGGGCGCCCAGCCGCAGCGCCGGGCTGATGGGGACGTTGAGCCGCAGGCCTCCGTCCACGTGCAGCTGCCCGCGGACGCGGACCGCCGGGAAGACCACGGGGATGGCCGCCGAGGCCAGCGCGTGGTTGGGGCCGATGCGCGTGGCCACCGCGCGGTACTCGGGATCATCGCTCCACTGGGGGATGGTGCCGTCCCCGCGCTGGACGAAGACGGTGGCGTTGCCCGTGCCCACGTGCGTGGCGCTGACGGCCAGGGCCTCCATGTGGCCCTTGCGCAGGTTGCGGCCGATCTGCAGCCAGGGGATGCCTCGGCCCACCAGGGCGCGCAGCCCGCGCGGATCCACCAGCCCGCCGTACTGGATGTCCCGGTCGTGGGGCGAGGGCTTGCTGAGGGCCTCGCGGATGATCCGGAAGACGTCTCCGAAGCTGCAGCGGAGCACCTCCTCCACCTTCATCGCATGCCAGTGCGCGACGAGGCCTCGGGCCTGGAGGAGGCGATCGTGGCTCGTCGCCGCCAGGTAGCACGCGTGGATGGCTCCCACGGAGGTGCCCGCGAGGATGTCCAGCTTCAGCTCCTTGCCGAACTGAGGCTCGAACTCCTCTCGGAGGTAGGAGAGCACTCCCGCCTCATAGGCGCCTCGCGCCGCCCCGCCCGCAAGCACCAGTCCTGTCTTCATCCCGCTCGTCATGGCCGCCGTCCCTGTGGGGAGAGTCTACGGCGAGCGCCGGCGGGACCGGGAGAGGGGCGGTCTCCCAGGAACCTGCCTGGAAAGCGGGGAGGGTGGCTTGACAGCGAGCCAGGTGCCTCCCCGGCCCGGGGCCTGGGCGCTACTGCTTGGGAGCGGGTGGGGTGGCGGGGGCGGCGCCAGGGCTCTGCTCCGCCTGGGCCTCGGCCAGGGCCTTGAGCATCTCCGCGCGCCGGATCTTCTGCTCTTCCTTCTCCACCTGCGTGGCCTCGGCCTCGATGCGCAGGGTGTCCAGGCCCGTCTCGAAGTCCTTGCCGAGCATCGCGTCCGTGTCCATGAAGAGCGAGGCGGCCTTGGCCATGAAGTCGCGCTGGCCCTCCAGCGTCCACGTCACCGTCGCGCCCTCGGCGGCCGGCTTGATCGTCAGGGACGTCATGCTGGTGGACGCCAAGGGCTTGAAGCGCTCGAGCTTGATGCGGACGAACTCGTCCTTGCGGCTCTCCACGAGCGTCATCCGCCCCTCACCCACCTTGTCGTTGCCCGCCCAGGCGTAGACCGCGCCCTCGCCCAGCACGGGCCCGTCGTAGGTGCGCTTCATCTCCAGGTCCAGGTAGTTCCACGGGGACCAGTCGGCCCAGCGGTAGAAGCTGTTGACGAAGGGGAAGATGTACTTCGGGCTGGCCTTCATCGTGAGGCTGCGCTCCACGGTGTAGGTGGAGGGTCGCGAGGCGATGAAGCCCACCACCGCCAGCAGCGCGGCGACGAGGCCCAGGAGCAGCTTCTTGAGCATGGTGTTTCCGGAAGGAGCGAGCAGGTGCGGGAGTGATCGTGGGCCAGCGCGCGCCCGCACTCAAGGGGGAGATGGCGCCCGTGCCCGTGGCCGCGCCCTCGAAGGTGCGCCGTGGGTCCTCCGAGGGGCTCCTACCCAAGGAGCCGGGTGCCTCGTAGAGGAGGTGGGTGGCTCTCCCCAGGCCTCCCCGGGGGCGGGCCGCCGGGAGCGGGGGAGCAGGCTGCACCTTCGCAAGGCCCTGGAAGGAGGGCCCTTTGTCGATCCGGCCGCTGGCTTGCGATAGTGTTCGCTAACCAGCTATGTTAGCCGGCCAGATTCCAACCCTGGAGTTCACGTGTAGCGCTGGATGAGCGGTGCGGGGGGCACCCGCGACCTACTCCGCAGGTCTGCTTCCCTTCCCTGCTCATTCAGGCGCCTGTTTGCAAGCGCGAAGTTCAACAGCCCCCTGTTTCCAGCGTGCCATCGGTCCAGCCCTCATGACTCGGATGCCTCTCCGCCCAAGTGCACTCGGTGCACTTCTAATGCTGCCCCTGCTGTCGTCGTGCAACCTCATCGACGTCGCCGACTCCGAGCAAACCACCTCGGGACGTGGCGCGAAGGTGTTCGACCCCTACCAGGCGTCGAACTCGGGAGCGATCCGGCTCAGCCTGCAGTACATCAACGGCTGCGCCTGGACTCCGAACGGGGGCTTCATCTCGAAGAACTCGATGAACATCCCCTACCCGACGGTATGCGACGATCCGGATCCGCTCGTCGGCTCGGTGTTCGCGGAGACCACGCCCAAGGTGCCGCCCAGGTCGAAGCTGTACCTGCTGTCCAACACCACCTACTTCCTCAACCAGTTCGCCGTCACGGACGTCATCACCGGCAAGCACCGGAACCCGGCGGACCTCACCGACTCCATCCAGTGGATGAAGACGCAGTCGCGCTTCAAGAACCTGGACTGGAGCGGCCTGGGGCAGGTGCAGGACGAGTGGACCTTCAACAAGGGCTACCCGCAGGCGTTCGCGGACAGCTGGTCGCGCAGCGTCTACTTCGACAACGCGGCCTGGCGGCGCGTGAAGGACGACACCTTCCTGATCGAGGTGCTCGACGTGGACGGGACGGTGCGCGCCTCGCAGACGTACTCCCGCGAGGACTTCATGGTGGAGTCGCCGTACTCGGGGCACTCGCGCATCGCCTGGAGCATGGGCGGCGTGCTCCCGCCGCTCTACCCGGGCGACAACACGATCCGTCCCGTGGAGCCCAAGCCGGGCATGCTGCCGGGCGGCGCCGGCTTCCGCTCCATCGTCCGCATGGACATGTTCGGCAGCACCAACCCGTTCAAGACGTTCAAGACGCCGGACCTGCGCGGTGACGGCGCCATCAAGGTGACGTGGAGCCAGCTGCCCGGCGAGCCCTTCTTCTTCCCGGTGACGTTCCTGGCGCACAGCGACTCGCAGAGCGATCTGCCGACCAACTGCTACGACGACGCCAACAACCCCAGGGCGTGCGGCTTCGGCCTCGAGCCGAGCGTGACGTTCGTCACGCCGGCCAACGGCAAGTTCTACGTGCCGGGCGAGACGCTCAACGCCTTCATCGAGTTCAAGGACAACGACGGCAACCGCCTGCACTCGACGGAGGAGATGCCCAACGGCCCGGAGATCTTCTCGGATCAGGCCACCGGCCTGCTGGCGGTGTGGTCCAACTTCTTCAACAACATCACCGAGCAGGACAACGTGGCGGACCTGGTGATCGGCGGGCCGCTGCAGAACTTCAAGGTGAACAGCGACGTGCTCGGCGGGTCTCCGGACTACTACAAGCCGGACTTCAGCTTCCCGATCTTCGAGAACGGCATCACCACGCACCTGGTGCCCACGCTGTGGACGTACAAGCGCTCCACGCGCTACGCCATCGAGATCCCCGCGGACGCCAAGCCCGGCACGTACGTGGCCTTCCTGAAGGCCACGCGCTACTGGATGGGCGAGCGCGTGTCGCGCAACCAGCCCTTCTTCTTCCAGGTGGGCCAGGAGGAGCTGACGACGTACCCGGCGCGGGTGGGCAACTGCCAGATCTGCCACCGCGGCGTGCTCTCCCTGGACAACCTGCGCCACGGCCTGTCGGTGGACCACGTGGAAGGCTGCAAGGTGTGCCACGACAGCGAGAGCGACGGTGACGCGCGCACCCAGGAGATCATCCACCGCATCCACATGCGCTCGCCCAAGTACCCGATGGCGAAGAACGACTGCACGGTGTGCCACCTGGTCAAGGAGAGCGCGGTCCGGCCGAGCATCACCACGTGCCGCACGTGCCACCCGTCGCTGCACGACAACCAGTACTGGCAGGCCGCGTTCACCCAGCGTGGCGAGCCCAACCGCTACGGCAACTGCGCCCAGGCCTGCCATGCAGAGTCCTCGACGCCCAAGGCCCACATCCTTCCCGACAACTGAGAGCCCAGCCCGCCATGCACAGAGCCATTCGCTACGGAATCACCCTGGGTGCACTCCTGCTGGGAGCTGGCTGCGAGAACCAGGCCGAAGCTCCCACGGAGTCCTCCTTCATCCCCCGGCCGAAGTACGTCTCCGTCGAGCAGGCCTCGCCGATGCTCACCACGCGCGTGGCTGGCTACGCGCTGGATCCGGAGGCCTTCTTCCTGAGCATCGCCAGCTGCCAGGCGCCGGCGTGCCCGCTGCCGCCGTTCCTGCTGGACAACAACCCGCTGTTCCTGCGCTCGGTGGTGCGGGGCGCGCCCATCACGGTGGCCGACCCGCTGTCCAGCCCCGCGCAGGTCGCGCCGCTGGCGAGCACGGATCCGCTGGGCATCTGGACGCTGCGGGCCGTGCCGAGCCGCAAGGAGCCGTACTTCCCCATCGCCCCGCAGCGCCAGGGCGCGCTGCCCTCGCCGACGGAGGATCTGTTCCCGGGGCTGCCGCCCATTCCGCCGACCAACTACCAGCGGACGGTGACGCTGCGCCCGGTCAAGACGGTGAACGCGGACTGCTTCGCCATCGAGGCGGCCGTCATCGGTGACAGCGGCATCACCCAGGCGATCGCCAAGTTCCTGACGACCAAGAGTGGTACGCCCGTGACGGTGGCCGACCTGCTCGACCCGACGAAGTACGGGGGCGTGGTCATCGTGTGGAACTACTTCCCGGGCTTCCCGTACGGCCGCATCCCGGGTGACGGCACCACGGTGGAGGCGAGCGCGGGCCAGGTGCTGAGCATCGAGTGGGCGCCTCCGGGCGTGCTGCCGCCGCCGGTGGCCGAGGCGCTGCAGTCGATGCGTGGCTTCTTCGTCAACGAGGCCGCGCCGGTGAGCAGCCTGGGCATCTCCGCGGTGCTGCTGCCGCCCACCGTCTCGCTGACCCAGGAGGTGACGTACACGCCGAGGGATCCGGGCAAGGACGCGCCGACGAACGCCGCGCTGCGCAGGCCGTGGGTGCACCGCCCGCTCAAGGCGGTGCCGATGCCCGGCTACATCACCTTCATGCCCGCCCAGTTCGAGCACGCGGACGGTCCGATCACGCCGTACACGCCGCTGACCAACTGCATCTCCAAGTGAGGATGCGTCTCGAATGCTTCGAAAGATCTTGATGGGTTTTGGGGCCCTGGTGGGCCTGATCATCCTGGGCGGCGTGGGGTTCTACGCCTACGTGACGTACCAGGCGAACAAGACCTACGACATCCCGCTGCCGGACATTCGTAGAGACACCTCTCCGGAGGCCCTGGCCCGCGGAGAGGTCATCTTCATGTCGCTGTGCGTGGAGTGCCACGCGCCCGCCGGAGAGATCCACGCGGTGGGCGCTCCCGTCACGGTGCTGCCGCCGGAGCTGGGCTACCTGCACTCGGCCAACCTCACCTCGGATCCGGTGGGGGGCATGGGCAACGTGAAGGACGAAGAGATCGCCCGGATGATCATCCACGGCGTCAACCATGAGGGGAAGCTGCGCCCCATGGTGCGCTTCTGGACGATGGCGGACGAGGACATCGCCGCGGTGATCGGCTTCATGAGGCAGGACAGGCCCGAGTTCGCGCCCGAGCCGAAGAAGGCTCCGCCCTCGGAGACGACGTTCCTGGGCAACATCGTCCAGGTGTTCGTGCTGGGCGTGCACACCGAGAAGCGGCCTCCGGTGAAGGCGCCGGCCAAGGCCCCCACGGTGGAGTACGGGAAGTACCTGTCGGAGGCCATGTTCGACTGCGTCGCCTGCCACACCCAGGGCCTGGAGGTGAACGAGGTGAAGGCGGCCAAGGACACCGCCTTCACCGGTGGCTTCGAGTTCGATCAGAAGCAGTCGGGCACCGAGGGCGTCATCTACTCGACCAACCTCACCCCGCATGAGACTCAGGGCCTGGGCAAGTGGACGCTGGAGCAGTTCAAGGTGGCCATGCGCGAGGGCATCGCGCCGGACAATCAGGTCCTGCGCACGCCGATGCCGCGCTTCCGTCGCCTGGACGATGTGCAGCTCGAGGCGATGTTCAAGTTCCTGAAGTCCCTGCCGGCCAGGGAGTCTCCCAAGTTCGCCCGCGAGCCGCTGCCTCGGGCCAAGGTGGATCCGAGCGCGGCGCCCGAGAAGCTCTTCAGCAGCCTGGGTTGCAACTACTGCCACGGCCCGAAGGGGCAGTACCGCGACAAGCTGAAGAACGCGATCAGCAAGCAGCCGGAAGAGGTGGCGAAGTGGATCCGCAACCCGGAGAGCTTCAAGCCGGGCACGCAGATGCCGACCTTCGCGCCGCTGCTCGACGAGGGGCAGGCGCTCGAGCTGGCCAGGTGGGTGCAGTCGAAGAACGGCGAGCCGTAGGCCCTGGCTCCGCGCGTGGCCCGGGCTTCGGCTCCGGGCCACCGCGCCGTCCTCAGCTCGTGACGAAGTTGACGAGCGACTCGAAGAGCCTGGGGTAGCGGGCCAGCCCATGGAGGACCCGGGCGCGCAGGGCCGGGTACCGGGCGATGGCCAGCATCAGCCTCACGGAGAGCGCGTAGCGCCAGTAGTGCCGGGCGACGGCGCGCTCGTAGGGCACGAGGGAGGCTCGAGAGGCCCCCCGGGCGAGCACCTCGGGCAGCAGGTGGCCCAGCGCGCTGGCGCCACGCAGCGCCAGGGTGAGGCCCTCTCCGGTGATGGCATCCACGTAGCCGGCCGCGTCTCCCACCAGCACGAAGCGATCGAGGGTCCGCCCGCGCACCTTGCGCAGGAAGGGGCCCGCTCCGCGCGCCTGGGAGTCCGCGGGTGCTCCCTCCAGCCGCTCCCGGAGCGCGGGGAAGCGCTGCAGGAGGCTGGGGAAGGAGATGGCGTCCTCCACCTTGCCGTCCTCCCAGAGGAAGGCCACGCCGACGCGCTCGTTGCCCGCCGGGGTGACGTAGGCCTCCAGGCCACGTGAGAGGTGGATCTCCACGAAGTCGGACCAGGGCCGCACGCGGAAGTGCTGGCGGAGGCCGAAGCGCCGAGGCGCGTGCGGCTTCACGGGCTCGTCCAGGCCCTGGGCCTGTCGCAGCGGCGAGGCCAGCCCGTCCGCGGCCACCAAGAGGCGGGCCTCCACCTCCTCTCCCGTCGCCGTCGTCAGCAGGACGCGCTCCGGCGAGCGGAGCACGTTCGCCACGCCGCAGCGCTCCCTCAGCGTGACGCCCGCCTCCCGAGCGGTGCGTGTCAGCGCCGAGGCCAGGGCCGTCCGCCGGATGCCGAGCCCCGGCGTGGGGGCAAAGCGCCCGGAGACGTCCGTGCCGTCTTCCTGGAGGTAGCGGATGCCCACGATGGGCGCGCAGTCCGCCGAGGTGAGGTACTGGCGGGCCCCGAGCGCCTCGAGCTCGCGCAGGCCCGGCGGCGCGAGGCCCTCTCCACAGGCCTTGTCCGCGGGCAGGGCCTGCCGATCGAAGACGACGGTGGAGAAGCCTCTGCGGGCGGCGTGGATGGCCACGGCGAGCCCGGCGGGGCCTCCTCCCACGATGGCGACGTCGATCGGCCTCACGGGGGGGGCAGGCCTGGAGGCTCGGGAGCGGCTTTGGGCAGGAAGCGGGGCCGGTGGGCGAAGGCCTGCTGGTACTCGGCGCCGAGCGCCTGTTCCTCGGCGCGGATGCGCACGTACAGCAGCACCGCGTTGCCCAGGGAGAAGAGGATGGCCGTCAGGTAGCCGCCGTGGATGAGCGGCAGGAAGGCGAACTCCAGGATGACGGCCACGTAGTTGGGGTGGCGGATGTAGCGGTAGGGCCCGTCCGTCACGGGCGTGGCGCCGGGGACGAAGATGATGCGGGTGTTCCACCGCTCGCCCAGGGTGGAGATGGCCCAGTAGCGCAGGGCCTGGGAGGCGATGGCGCCTCCCAGCGAGACGTAGCCCAGCAGGCCCGGGAAGGGCCGGTGCAGCGCCAGGGGCTCCAGCGCGCAGGCCACCAGGAAGGCGGTGTGGAACAGGACCATGACCCGGAAGTGGCCCTGGCCCACCTCCCGGCCGCCCTGTTCGAGCGCCCTCTTCGCGTTGCGGCGCGAGAGGACGAGCTCGTACAGGCGCTCGGCGCCGATCAGCCCGAGGAAGACGTAGTAGGCGGTGAGCGTAGACGCCTCACTTCCTGGCCTTGGCCCACACGCGCTTCATCCAGGCCTCGACGTCCTTGGCCTGGCGCGGGATGGCCCCGGAGAGCACCTTGCAGCCCCTGGCGGTGACGACGACGTCGTCCTCGATGCGCACGCCGATGCCGCGGTAGCGCGCCGGGACGGTGAGGTCGTCCGTCTGGAAGTAGAGGCCGGGCTCCACCGTGAGCACCATGCCGGCCTGGAGCTTGCCGTACTTGTAGGCCTCCTGGCGCGCCTGGGCGCAGTCGTGCACGTCCAGGCCCAGCATATGGCTGACGTTGTGCAGCGAGTAGCGCTTGTAGAACTGGTGCTCGTCCTTCAGCGCCTCCTGGGCGTCCGGGAGGATGCCCAGGCGCTCCAGGCCCGCGGCGAGCACGCGCATGGCCACGCGGTTGGGCTCCATGAAGTCGTTGCCCGGCTTCACCGCGGCGATGGCCTGCTCCTGGGCCTCGAGCACGAGCTCGTAGATTTCACGCTGCTCCTTGGAGAACTTGCCGGAGATGGGGAGCGTGCGGGTGATGTCCGCGGTGTAGAGGGTGTTGGCCTCGACGCCGGCGTCCAGCAGCAGCAGGTCGCCCTTCTTCACCGGGCCGTCGTTGCGCGTCCAGTGGAGCACGCAGGCGTGCGAGCCGGCGGCGGCGATGGTGCCGTAGCCGACGTCATTGCCCTCGACGCGGGCGCGCAGGCCGAAGATGCCCTCCACGGTGCGCTCCGTCCTGGCCGTCTTCAGGCTGGCGATGACGTCCTCGAAGCCGCGCTGGGTGGAGTCGATGGCGGACTGCAGCTCGCGGATCTCCTGGGCGTCCTTGAGCAGGCGCATCTCGGAGAGGGCCTGGGCGAGCCCCTTGTCGCGCTCGGCCTGGGCGGGCAGCACGTCATCCACCTTGGCGGAGTAGCCGCGCAGCACGCGGGTGGGGCGGGCCACGGCGCCATGGAGGCCGGCGAGGAAGTCCTTCAGCTCGGGCAGGCCGCGGGCCTCGTCCACGCCGAAGCGGGCCTGGCTCTCCTTCACGCCGAGGCGGGGGCCCACCCACAGCTCGCCCTTCACGCGGTCGGTGAAGAAGGTGGCGTCGCTGCGGCCCGGGTTGGGCTCGACGAAGAGGATGTCCGTGTGGCCGCCGCCCTCCTTGGGCTGGAGCACGAGGACGCAGTCCGGCTCGGTGTTGCCGGTGAGGTAGTAGAAGTCGCTGCCGGGGCGGAAGCGGAAGTGCGTGTCGTTGGCGCGCACCTTCTCGTGGCCGGTGGGGATGACGAGCGTCTCACCGGGGAAGAGCTGGGAGAGGGCGCGGCGGCGGGCGCGGAAGGCGTCGGCGTGCTTGAGCTTGGGAGGGAGCTTCCGGTTGGCCGGCTTCCAGCGCTTCATCATGAAGTCGAGCAGCGCGGGCGGCGGGACGGTGTCGTGGCTGGCGGGCTTCGCGGGAGCGGCCTGGGGCTCGGAGGTGACGGGCTGGGCAGCGGCGGGCTGAGCGGCGGCCTCGGAGGCGGCCTGGGCGGCGGCGGCTTCGGACTGGGTCGTCATGGTGGAGTGACTCTTCAACAACCGTGAGCCGGGCTTCAAGCCCTCAGCGGCTGTTTGGTGGGGAGATGTTCTCTCTCAGAAGGGCCACCTGCCCGAGGAGGACGGGGACGGCCGTCTCCACCCGGAGGATGCGGGGGCCGAGGGTGAAGGGGCGGAAGCCCTGGGCTTCGAGCAGCTCCGCCTCGAAGGGGACCCAGCCGCCGTCCGGCCCGATGGCGAGGACCACCCGGGGAGCGGCGCCCACACCCAGGGTGGTGAGGGGCTGGTGCGCGGGAGGGTGGGGGAGCAGCCGGAGGGACCCCTGGCCGAAGAGGGTGTCCAGCTCGTCCTCGACGCAGGGGCGGAAGCGCTCGCGAACGTGGACCTCGGGGAGGCGCGTGTCGCGGGCCTGCTCGAGACCCTGGAGGAGGAGCTCCTGGATGAAGTCGGGGGCGAGCACCTTGGAGTCGAAGTAGCTCTTCTCCACGCGGGCGGCGTTGACGAGCACCACGCGATCGACGCCGAGGGAGGCCACGGCGGGCAGGACCTTCTTGAGCGCCTTGGGGCGGGGGATGGCGAGCAGGAGGTCCACGCCCGCGCGAGCGGGAGGAGGGGCGGTGAGGGTGGCGCGGAGGTGGAGGACGCCCGGGGAGTTCTCCAGCACTTCGCCGGTGCCGACGAGGCCACCGAGCCGGCCCACGCGCAGGGTCTCTCCGGGCTCGGCGCGCAGCACCTCGCGGGCGTGCTGGGCCCGGCGTCCCGTGAGGCGGGCGGTGCCGTCGGGGAGGAAGTCCTCGTCGAGGAGCAGGAGCAGGTTCACGGGAGGACTCCATGCCTCGGGAGGGGAGGGGCTGCAAGCCGAGAGCGATGAGGGACCGGTTCGAAGGCTCGACGCTGCGTGGACGCTGGCGGAACCGCGCTGGGTGGTGGCCCTGCGGACGCTGGCATCCGGTCTATGTCCCCGCGACTGGAACAACATCGCGAGCCGCCTGAGCGCCCGGTCCAACCCGGGCGCGAGGTGAGGCACGCTGGTGGCGGCACGGAAGCGAACTGGTATGACAGGCATACCAGTTGGCTCGGACCGAGACCGAAGGGGGCCTTCCTTCACGGCCGCTCCCAGTGAACGGGGCTCACGAGCCGGCCCGGCCCGGGAACTCAGCCGCCTCCCCGCCTGTCTGCTTGCCGACCCAGGCAGGCTGCCGTAAAGCGGGAGCGTGCGTCCCCTCTGCCTGCGCTGCCGCCGTCCCCAGGCCACGTGCTACTGCGCGCGCCTGCCGCGCCTGGAGACACGTACACGCGTCGTCTTCCTCCAGCACCCCCGCGAGCGGCGCGTGGCCATCGGCACCGCTCGCATGGCCCACCTCTCGCTCCCCAACTCCGAGCTGCACCTGGGCGTGGACTTCTCCGGCCACTCCCGGCTGCAGGCCCTGGCCGCGGACCCCGGACGCGTCGCCGTGCTCTTCCCCGGCCAGGGAGCCATGACCCTGGAAGAAGCGGCCGCGCGCCCTCCCGAGGCGCTCATCGTCGTCGACGGAACGTGGCCCCTGGCCAAGAAGGTCGTGAAGACCAACCCGCTCCTCGCGAGCCTGCCGCGCATCGGCTTCACCCCGCGCCGCCCCAGCAACTACCGCATCCGCGCCGAGCCCGCCGACCACTGCGTCTCCACCATCGAGGCCGTCGTGGAGGTGCTCGGAGCGCTCGAGGGCGGAGACCCGACCCGCTTCGACGCCATGCTGCGCCCCTTCGAGTTCATGGTGGACACGCAGCTCGAGAGCCAGTCCCACCGCGACGATCCGCCGCGCCGCCGCATCTACAAGAGCCCCTGGCGCCCGCCGCTGGAGCTGCGCTCGCTGGCCGACGAGCTCCCCCGGCTCGTGCTCCTGTACGCCGAGGCCAATGCCCACCCCGCGGAGGAGGGCATCCCTCCCGAGCTCGTCCACCTGGTCGCGTGCCGCCCCGCCACCGACGAGCGCTTCGAGGCCATCCTCGCTCCCCGCCAGCCGCTGGCGCGCAGCACGCCGCTGCACACGGAGCTCCCGGAGGAGGTTCTCCGCGCGGGCGAGGACCGGGACTCCGCGCTGGGTCGCTTCGAGGCCTTCCTGCGCCCCGATGACGTGCTCGCGGTGTGGACCACGTATGCGCTGGATCTGCTCTGGCGGGACGGTGTCAGCCGCCGGGCCGCCGCGAACATCCGCCTCGCCGCCGCCCGGGCCCTGAAGGGCAAGGCCGGAGGCGTCGAGCAGGCCGTGCCGCTGCTGGGCGCTCAGCCCCCCGCGCTCTGGGCGCCGGGCCGCGCGGGCCGCCGCATCCAGGCGCTGGAGGCCGTGGTCCGCGAGCTGGTCCGCCGTGGCCTGGCCGAGCATCCGCCGAGCTCGCGGACCGGATCCTGAGCCCCGCAACACCTGGCCCCTGAAGCTCTCGGCTCAGACGCGCTGGCTGTCTCCAAAGGAGATGCGGAAGCTCGGAGCCGCAGGCCGCCAGGGACGGGTGAGCCTGCGCACCCACCGGCCCAGGCGTGCCACGGAGTAGCTGGCCACCAGCAGGCCCACTCCGACGAGGATCGCCGGTCCGAGCTCGAGGCTGGGACCCAGGCGCTCCGCCAGGCCCGGAGTCCCCGCCCACCCGTACACCACGGGCAGGTGGAGCACGTAGACCCAGAGCGACAGCCGCCCCAAGGGCGCCAGCCGCCGGGACAGCCGCACCGGCACGAAGCTCACCGCCGCCAGCACGAGCAGCCCCTCACCCACCCGCATCGCCACGAGCCACGCGCTCGTCGGGCTCCAGTCCTCCGGGAGCCGCAGCGTCACACCGAGCACCACCGCGCCCAGCGCCGCGAGCGCCAGGCCCTGCGGCCAGCCCGGTCGCAGCAGGCGGAACAACTGAGCCGACAGCGCGCCCGCGAAGAAGAAGCCCGCCCAGGGGAACAGCGGGAAGTGGCTGCCCTCGACACCCAGGGCCTGTCGCAGCGGGATGGGCAGGTGCGGCCCCAGCTGCCACACCGCGCCGCTCGCCAGCGGGATGCCCACCGCGAGCACCGCGAGCACCGCGATCCGCGCCTTGTTCCCCGTCACCAGCGCGAGCACGGCGGCGCCCACCATCAGGCTGAAGCCGATGCACTGGAGCGCGTCGAAGGCGAAGAGGCGGGACCCGAGCGCCTCGCTCCAGCCCAGCCACTGCACCGTCTCCCAGCCGGGCCAGTGCAGCAGGTACCCGAGGAAGATCAGCAGCAGCGCGCGGCGCATGCGGCGGCCAAAGGTGGCCTTCGCCGCCCCGGGGCGCGGATCGAGCGCCGCCACCACGGCCCAGCCGCTCACCAGCAGGAAGAGGGGAGCGGTGATGCCGCGCAGCTCCCAGTAGCGCTGGACCCAGACATCGGCGCGGGCGGCGGGCGACAGCAGCGCGTCCAGCGTGTGGCCCAGCACCATCGCCACCACGGCGAAGCCTCGCGCCGCATCGAGCGCTGGGTGGCGGGGCGGCCGCAGGCTGAAGGAACTCGAGAGTTGCAAGCGCGCGCCAGCATAAAGGAGGAGGAGAGCGTCGTCCCGAAAACGCCTGATCCGCCAAGCACACAAAAGCCTTCAGTGTGGGCGAGCGCTCCGGCGGTGTTCTCGTAGGGGGAAACACGGTCCGTGCCTCCGCTGCTAACCTGCCGCCGCTTTCGAGGCGCTCGGGAGGCCCATGCATGAAGGTTCCAACTCGGCTCAAGCTCCGCGTCGGGCGTGCCGTGTTGGGAGTGCTGGCCGCGCTCGCGCTGCGGGCGTCCGCGTCCACGCCCGCCGCGCCGAGTCCCGCCCCCATGGCTTCGGAGAAGCTGGCGGCCCTCTTCAGGGCCCCGCCCCCCGCGAGCGGTGCCCCGGCACCCAAGGACACCGAGGCCCGGATCGCGCTGGGGAAGATGCTCTTCTTCGACGCGCGGCTCTCCAAGAACCACGACATCTCCTGCAACACCTGCCACGACCTGGCCACCTATGGGGTGGACCACGTGCCCGTCTCCAGCGGCCATCAGGGGCGCAAGGGCACGCGCAACTCGCCCACCGTCTACAACATCGCCGGCTACGTCGCGCAGTTCTGGGATGGCCGCGCCTCCACCCTGGAGATCCAGGCGGAGAACCCCCTCTTCGATGACTCCGAGATGGCCATGCCGGATGACCGGCGCGTCCTGGCGACGCTCACCTCCATGCCGGAGTACGTGCTGCACTTCCGGAAGGCCTTCCCGGGAGAGAAGCAGCCGGTGACGCTGGGCAACCTGACGCAAGCCCTCGCCGCCTTCGAGCGCCAGCTCACCACGCCCTCGCGCTTCGACCGGTTCCTCGGCGGCGAGCCCGCCGCGCTCTCCGCGCGGGAGCGCCGGGGCCTGGAGCTCTTCGTCTCCACCGGCTGCACCCTGTGCCACGGCGGCCCGGCGGTGGGCGGCACCTCCATCCAGAAGCTGGGCCTCGTCGAGCCCTTCCCCCACGTCCGCGATCAGGGCCGCTACCAGGTGACGCGCAACGAGGAGGACCGGATGAAGTTCCGTGTCCCCACGCTGCGCAACGTGGAGAAGACGGCGCCGTACCTCCATGACGGCTCCGTGGAGGACCTGGGCACGGTGGTGCGGCTGATGGCCAGGCATCAGCTCGGCAAGACGCTGACGGACGCCCAGGTGGAGGACCTGGTGGTCTTCCTCCGCAGCCTCACCGGTGAGCTGCCGGAGCGCTACACCACCCCGCCCGAGCTGCCCAGGAGCACGCGCAGGACGCCTCGGCCCGACCCCACGTGAAGGGTCGTGCGTGGCGCTCCCTCCGGTAGTAAGAGCAGGGCATGAACTTCCTGTACCAGGCCCACTCCGGGCTCCGCTACCTGGTGCTGCTCGCGGGCCTCGTCGCCCTGGCGTACTTCGTGTCCGGCCTCGCGACGAAGCGCCCCGTGGGCAAGGGCGTGCGCATCATCGGCTCCAGCTTCGTCGGCCTGCTCGATCTGCAGGTCCTCCTGGGCATCCTCATGGTGGCCATGGGGCGCTACTACCCGCGGCTCATCGGCCACATCGTGCTGATGCTGCTCGCCGCGGCCGTCACCCACGTGCTGCTGGTGATCAACCGCAAGCGCCCCAATCCCGGCTATCTGCTGCCGCTGATCGCCGTGCTGGCGGCCCTGGTGCTCATCGTCGGCGGCATCATGGCCATCGGCCGCGGCGTGTTCACCAGCACCGCCTTCATGGGCTGAGCAGGCAGGACGCGACGGCGCGCGGCACGAGCCTCAAGGGCCAGGGTGCTCGGCCAGCCACCGGGACGCACGGGCGAGGTTCGGCTCGTGACCGATACCTCGCCAGAACTCCCGGGCCTGGAGCGCCAGCTCTCGGGCTCGAGTGAGCTCCCGCCGTGCGTCCCAGAGCGCCATGGCCAGCGCGAGCTGCACGCTCGCCCGATCCTCCACCGACGCCAGCGGCAGGGCACGCTCGAGCAGCGGGAGCGCCTCCGCCGGCTTGCCGAGGGTGAGGTGGAGCTCCGCCAGCCCCAGCAGCGATGAGGCCACCCTGGAATGGGTGGGGCCCAGGGCCTTCTCCTGCAGCGCCAGCGCGCGCTCGTGCCGCTGTCGGGCCTCCTCGCTCCTGCCCAGCTGCCGGAGCGCCGTCCCCAGCCCGTTGAGGATGGGCGCCAGCTGGACGTTGTCGGGGCCGAGCGCCCGCTCCCGCAGCGCCAGTGAGCGCTCGAAGCTCTTTCTCGCCTCGTCATGGTGGCCCAGGGACGAGAGCGCATGGCCCAGACCGGTCAGGGGACTGTGGAGCATGGGGTCCTCCGGCCCGACTCCCTTCTCCCGCACCACCACGGCGCGCTCGAAGCTCTTCCGGGCCTCCTCGTAGCGGCCGAGGACCCACTGTCCATGGCCCAGGTAGGTGAGCGGGAAGGCGTTCGCCGGATGCGCGGGCCCGAGCACCTGCTCTCGCAGCGTCACCGCGCGCTCGAAGCTCTCTCGGGCCTCCTCATAGCGGCCCAGCCCCAGGAGCGCGCGTCCCAGGTTTCCCAGGGAGAGGGTGGTGTGGGGATGCTCCAGGCCCAGCACCTTCTCGCGCACCGCCAGCGCCCGTGAGTGCCGCTGCCTCGCCTCCTCGTAGCGCTCCAGCGTCAGGAGGGCGTTGCCCAGCGTGTTGTCCGCGTCGGCGCGGACCAGCGCGTCATCGGCCAGCTCCACCGCGGCCTCCAACGCCAGCGCCAGGTCCAGCGCCTCCTGGCCCCGGCTCTGCCTGGAGGCCAGCACGAAGAGCAGCTGGCTCCACGCCTTCGCCACGAGCTGGGCATCCTTCCCCTTCGCCGCGGCGACGATGGCCCGCCGCGCCAGCGCCTTGGCTCCTTCGTAGTCCCCGCCCGGCTCCCGAAGCTCCGACATCACATAGAGGATGCGGGCGTGCAGCGGCGCGTAGGGCACCGACTCCGCCTGCTTCAGCAGCGCCTCGCCGCGCTCCAGCCCCTCGGGATACTTGCCCGCCTCGTACAGCGCCTCCAGCCGGTCCGCCTCTTCCTGCAGCGCCTCCACCCGCGCGCGCACCGCCGGCTCCTCGGGGGGCGGCACCGTCGCCGTCAGCGCCTGGGCATCCGCGCAGTACTCCAGCGCCGGCAGGGCCTGCACCGCCTGCACCGCCTGATCCACCAGCCCTGCGTCCGGGTCGCTCGCCAGCAGCTCCGTCAGGGCTCGCAGCCGGCTGCGCCGCCGCTCCAGACAGCCCTCCTGCAGCGCCTCCAGGCTGCGCGGCTGCTCGGCCCGCTCCTGGCCCGCAGCCTCGCACACCTCCGTCCGCATCCGCACCCAGGTGCTCGCGTACCCGTCCAGCAGGGTCGCCACCCGCCTGGCGGTGTCCGGCGCGTATGGCACGCCCGTGGCCAGCAGGGACTGGCTCACCCGGGCCTTCATCGGCTCGTCCCAGATGTCCGTCAGGCGCCGCTCCATCCGTTCGCACCCGGGCGCCTGGGACCGCAGGTTCATCCAGCTCGCCGCGACCAGCCCGCCCAGCAGCACCACCGCCGAGGCCAGCCCCACCGCCAGCAGCCGAGAGCGCCGCCGCGCCTGGGGATCATCCTCCAGTTCGGCCAGCACCTCCTCCATGGAGGCGGGACGCTGGGAGGGAGCCCCGTGCAGGCCCCTCAGCACGGTGCGAGCCACCCAGGCGGGCACCTCGGAAGAGGCAGGAGGCGGCGCCAGCTTGCCGGCGGCATGGGCGCCGATCAGCTCCTCCCAGGTGTCCGCGGGGAAGGGGAGCTGCCCGTAGAGCGCCTCGTAGAGCGCCGCGCAGAAGGAGAACACATCCGTCTGGATGTCGGCCGGGTGCCCGCGCAGCAGCAGCTCCGGCGCCATGTAGCGGGGCGTGCCCATGAGCGAGCCCGCTACCGTGAGCCCTCCCTGGGGCGAGGCGACGCCCTGTCGTGAGGCCTCCTCGGGCTGCTCCTTCGAGGCAGGGGAGGGCACGGCTCCCGCCGAGCGGACCCGCGCCAGGCCGAAGTCCGTCACTCGCGCCCGTCCATCCCTACCCACCAGCACGTTGTCCGGCTTGAAGTCCCGGTGGATCAGCCCCGCCGCGTGGGCCGCCGCGAGCCCGCGTCCGGCCTCCAGGTAGGTCCCCAGCACCTGCCGCCACGAGCGAGGCTGCTGCGCGCACCACTGGCGCAGCGTCTGCCCCTCCACGTACTCCATGGCGATGAAGAGGGAGCCATCCTCCAGCGTGCCCGAGTCGTAGACGGCCACCACGTTCGGGTGGCTGAGCCGCGCCATGGACTGGGCCTCGCGCACCAGGCGGGCCCGCTCCTCGCCGCCGCTGCTGGATCCCACGCCCCGGTGGCGCAGCAGCTTGAGGGCCACCCGGCGATCCAGCCGGGCGTCATAGGCGGCCAGCACCAGGCCCATGCCACCCTGGCCCAGGAAGTCCAGCACCGTGTAGCGGTCCGCCAGGATGCGGCCCGGCGCCAGGGCAGCGGCAGGCGCGTCCCTCGGGGCCGAGGGCCAGGTGGGTGCATCTCCGGCGTCCGGCAGGGGAGGCGTCTGAGGCCGCCGCACGGTCGTGGCGAGCTCCTCCGGGCCGAGCGCGGGAGTCGCCTGCTTCCTGGAATCACTCATCTCGACGGTCTCTGCGTGCCGGCCTGCCCCCCTCCATGGGTCAGGGGGCTGCCGCCAGTGTAGAGGAGCACCTCTCCCGACGAGGCGGAAGCGAGCGGCTCCCATCAGTCGGATCATGCCCAGCGCCCACATCCGCGCAGGATGCAGCACCCCGGCCGCCATGGACGGCGGGGGCTGATCCGACGGTGGGGGGCGAGACCCGGTGACGCACCCGGCCAATACGGGCGGTGGAGCGCGCCTGGAATTGTTGGAGAGACGATTACTCGTGGCAAGCTGGAGGGTGGCGCCAGCCGCGCCCAGTCGAGTCAGCCAGTGCTTCGGCGCGGATCCCCCCGTCGTGCCCCACAGCCCAGCTTTGTCCCATCGCAGGAAGAAGACGACATGACCGATGCCACGCCGCTCGCCAGTTCGCTGGCTGCAGCCCCCCGACGCGCGGGACCATCGAGAGCCACGCCCGCGCTGGCGCGTTCGCTGCTGCTCGCCTCGCTGCTGATCGGAGCCACCGCGCTCGCGCAGCCCCAGGGCCTGCCCGAGCTCGAGCTGGAGCGCCTCACGCTCAATCCCAACGGCCAGGGCTCGCTGGTGCTGGGCACGGGCGAGC
Source organism: Hyalangium gracile (assembly GCF_020103725.1). NCBI lineage: Bacteria > Pseudomonadati > Myxococcota > Myxococcia > Myxococcales > Archangiaceae > Hyalangium > Hyalangium gracile. The sequence continues at coordinate 88,451 of NZ_JAHXBG010000007.1, forward strand.
TGCTCAACCGCGGCGGCTATCGCTTCTCCTTCACCGGCCACTACCAGCATGATCCGCTCGCGCTGTACCGCGATGGCGAGAAGGTGGGCTCGCTGGTGAAGGGCCGGATGACGGGCCACCTGGCGGCGGCCTACGGCCTCTTCAACTGGTTGGAGCTGTCGGCGCAGGTGCCCGTGCTGCTGACCCAGAGCGGCGATGATCTGACGCAGTTCGGGCTGGAGCAGCCCTCGACGGGGCCGGGGCTCGGCACGCCGTACCTCGGAGTGCGGTTTGGGCTGCTGTCCGAGGAGGACGAGAAGCCCGTGGATCTATCGGTGGGCGCCCAGGTGGGCCTGCCGGTGGGCAGCGCCGCGGCGATCGCGAAGGATGCCTCGCCGCGCATCATCCCCAGCGTCATGGTGGGCCGCCGCTTCGGCTCGCTGCGCGCGGGGCTGGACGCGGGCCTGTCGGTGCGCTCCAGCCAGGTGCTCGTCGAGGACGGCAACATCCAGGACGAGGTCGGCACCGAGCTGCGCCTGGGCGGCGTGCTGGCCACCACGGGAGAGGGGCTCCGGGGCGAGGTGAACGTGCTGGGCACCGTGCCCTTCTCGCGCTCGGGCGCCGCGCTCGAGGTGCTGGCGGGTGGACGGCTGCCGCTGAGCTCGAAGCTCGAGGCCTACGCGCTGGCGGGCGTGGCCACCGGGGACGCGCCCGGCACGCCCACCTTCCGCGCCCTGCTGGGCGTGGCCTATGGACACACGCCGCCGCGCTGCGTGGCGGGCGGCAAGCACACGCCCGAGCAGTGCCCCGAGCTGGATGACGACAACGACGGGGTGAAGAACTCCGACGACACGTGCCAGGGCCAGAGCGGTCGGGTGGACGCCCAGGGCTGCCCGGTGAAGGACTCGGATGGCGACGGCGTCATGGATCCGGACGACAAGTGCCCGACGGTGCCGGGCCTGGCGCAGTTCCAGGGCTGCCCGGACACGGACAAGGACGGCATCGAGGACGCGGCGGACAAGTGCCCGACGGTGCCGGGCCTGGCGCAGTTCCAGGGCTGCCCGGACACGGACAAGGACGGCATCGAGGACGCGGCGGACGCCTGCCCGACCGAGCCCGGCATCGCCGAGCTGAAGGGCTGCCCGGCCAAGGACACGGACGGCGACACGCTGCCGGATCACCGCGACAACTGCCCGACGGAGCCGGGCCCGGTGGACAACCAGGGCTGCCCGGTGAAGGACAAGCAGATCGTCGCGATCCAGAAGGACCGCATCGAGATCAAGGACAAGGTCTACTTCGACAGCGACAAGGCGACCATCCAGAGGCGCAGCTTCAAGCTGCTGGATCAGGTGGCCAAGGTCATCCTGTCGCACCCCGAGCTGGAGAAGGTGTGGATCGAGGGCCACGCGGACGAGCGTGGCAGCAGCGACTACAACACCGATTTGTCGCAGCGCCGCGCGGAGTCGGTGCGTGACTACCTGGTCAAGAAGGGCGTGGCGCCGCAGCGGCTGGAGGCTCGAGGCATGGGCCGCAGCATGCCGGTGGCGCCGAACACCACGGAGAAGGGCCGGGCGGCCAACCGCCGGGTCGAATTCCTCACCACGCCCCGCGAGGGCACCCAGCCGTAGCCGCGGGGGACGAGACACATGAAGAACGCATTCTCGAGGAACCTCACCCGCACCGCGCTCCTGGCGGTGTTCATGTGCGCGCTGCCCGCCCTGGCCGGAGAGGACATCTATGGCGTGGGCTCCGGGCGCAACGGCCCGCTCACGCTGGGCTCGGGCAACAGCATCATCAACGCCTACGCGAGGATGACGGCGGCCCGCTCGCCGGGGGATACCATCCTGGCGGTCAACACCACCACCGGCTTCGGCGGTGGCGATCTGGTGATGATCATCCAGACCACGGGCATCACCCCCGAGCCTCCCTCGGGGGGACCGGCCAACATCGATCTCAGCAGCAGCCAGGTGGGGCGCTGGGAGCTGGCGCGGCTGTCCGGGGTGACTGGGACGACGATGACCATGACGCAGCCGCTGCTCTACTCCTACGCGGCCACCGGCGCGCAGGTGGTCCGGGTGCCGGAGTACACCAACGTCACCGTCCAGGGGACCGCCGCGCTCATCGCCAGGCCGTGGGACGGCAGCATCGGTGGTGTCCTGGCCTTCCTGGCGACGGGAGATGTGACCATCTCCGCCACGCTCACCGTCGCGAGCCGAGGCTTCCGCGGCGGCCAGTTCGTGCGGGACACCACCGCGACCCTCAACTGCTCGGGGCTGGATCAGCCCGCGCCCACGGGCGCCCAGAAGGGCGAGGGCATCGCCGTGTCGCGCTACGGGAGCTCCCATACAGGGTACGGCCGGGTGGCCAACGGAGCGGGTGGCGGTGTGTGCTCCAGGGCTGGCGGCGGTGGCGGTGGTGCCGCTGGCGTCGGAGGTGGTGGCGGCAACAGCGCGGACGGCTCGCGGCCCGTGGGAGGGCAGGGCGGCGCGTCGCTGACCCACTCGGCGCTCACGCACATGACGATGGGCGGCGGTGGCGGGCCCGGTCACATCCCGGGCGGGGCGACGGCGGCGGGCGGACAGGGCGGCGGCATCATCTTCATCCGCGGCAGGAACTTCACCGGGACGGGCAGCATCCTGGCCGACGGCTTCTTCTCCAACAACACCACCAGCACGGCGGACGGGGCGGGCGGCGGTGGCGGCGGCGGCACCATCCACATGCGCTTCACGGGGACGGCGAGCTGCGACCCCGTCAAGGTCCACGCCTTCGGAGGCCAGGGCGGCAGCACGAACTCGCCCGCGGGGCCCGGTGGTGGTGGTGGTGGTGGTCGGATCCTGTTCCAGGCTTGCGGTGGGGCGCCGCTCTGTCCTCTGAGCCCCGCCAACGTCGTCGGCGGGCTGTCCGGCGTGCAGCAGGACCTTGGGGACACCTCCGGCGCGGAGCCGGGCGCGAACGGTGTCTTCACGCTCCTGGGGGACTGCTACTCGCCGCTGACCGCGCCGGTGGTGCTGACGCCCCCCAACGGCTCCAGCACCAACAACAACACGCCCACCTATACCGGCACGCTGGCCCCGCCCTTCCCGGCGGGCACCCAGGTGATCATCTACGTGGATGGCAACGAGCTGACGCGGGTGACTCCGGATGCCTCGGGCAACTGGTCGTTCACCCAGCCCACGGGGCTGTCGGAGGGGAGCCACACCGTCTACGCCGTCGCGGTCAACACCGCCCAGAACCTCCTGAGCATCCCGAGCAACACCAACACCTTCACGGTGGACCTCACGCCTCCTCCGGCCCCGGTGGTCATCACTCCGGCCAACGGATCGATTACCAGTGACACGACGCCGACCTATACGGGCACGGCGGAGGCGGGGAGCACCGTCACCGTCTTCGTGGATGGCAACCCGGTGGGCACCACCACCGCCAACGCTTCGGGCAACTGGAGCTTCACGCCCACCGCGCCGCTGGCCGAGGGCGGCCACACGGTGAGTGCACGGGCCACGGATGCGGCAGGCAACACGAGCTCCAACTCCAACACCAACAGCTTCATTGTGGACACCACGCCGCCTGCCGCGCCGGTGGTGCTCACTCCGGCCAATGGCTCGATCACCAGCAATAACATGCCGACCTACACGGGCACGGCGGAGCCAGGCAGCACGGTGACGGTGATCGTGAATGGCAACCCGGTGGGCACCACCACGGCGGATGGCGCCGGCAACTGGAGCTACACGCAGCCCACGGCGCTGGCCGACGGTCCCCACACGGTGAGAGCCCGGGCCACGGATGCGGCGGCCCCGACTCCAACACCAACAGCTTCACGGTGGACACCACGCCGCCGGCTGCTCCGGTGGTGCTCACTCCGGCCAACGGCTCGATCATCATCGGGAACACGCCGACCTATACGGGCACGGCGGAGCCGGGCAGCTCGGTGACGGTGATCGTGAACGGCAACCCGATGGGCCCCGTCACGGCGGATGCCTCCGGCAACTGGAGCTACACACAGCCCACGGCGCTGGCCGACGGCGTCCACACGGTGGCGGCACGCGCCACGGATGTGGTGGGCAACACGAGCCCCCTCTCCAACACCAACACCTTCACGGTGGACACCACGCCGCCGGCTGCTCCGGTGGTGCTCACTCCTGCGAACGGCTCGATCACCAGCGACAACACGCCGACCTATACGGGCACGGCGGAGCCCAACAGCACGGTGACGGTGGTCGTGAACGGCACCTCGATGGGCCCCGCGGTGGCGGACGCCGCCGGCAACTGGAGCTACACGTCGCCCTCGCCGCTGGCCGACGGCGTCCACACGGTGGCGGCCCTGGCCACGGATGCGGCGGACAACACGAGCTCCATCTCCAACACCAACACCTTCACGGTGGACACCACGCCGCCGGCCGCGCCGGTCGTCGTGACGCCGGCCAACGGCTCGATCACCAGCGACAGCACGCCGACCTACAGCGGCACGGCGGAGCCGGGCAGCACCGTCACCGTCATCGTGGACAGCACGCCGGTGGGCACCGCCACGGCGGACGGCTCGGGAAATTGGAGCTACACGCCCACTGTGCCGCTGGCCGACGGCCCTCATGGCGTGAGGGCTACGGCGACGGATGCGCTGGGCAACACCAGCGTCGACTCGAACACCAACACCTTCATCGTGGACCTCCTGGGTCCCGCGGCCCCCGTGGTGCTGACGCCGGCGAATGGCTCGGTGACCAGCGACAACACGCCGACCTACAGCGGCACGGCGGAGGCGGGCAGCACCGTCACCGTCATCGTGGACGGCAACCTGGTGGGCAACACCACGGCGGACGGCGCGGGCGCCTGGAGCCTCACTCCGACCACGCCGCTGACGGATGGAGTGCATCAGATCAAGGCCACGGCCACGGACACGGTGGGTAACACGGGCCCCGAGTCCAACACCAACAGCTTCACGGTGGACACCACGCCGCCGGCCGCGCCGGTCGTCGTGACTCCGGCGAACGGTTCGCTCACCAGCGACAACACGCCGACCTACAGCGGCACGGCGGAGGCGGGCAGCACCGTCACCGTCATCGTGGATGGAAACCCGGTGGGCACCACCACCGCCAACGCCACGGGTGACTGGAGCTTCACGCCGACCGCCACGCTGACGGATGGCTCGCACACGGTGAGCGCCCGGGCCACGGACGCCGCGGCCAACACCAGCGTGGATTCCAACACCAACACCTTCACGGTGGACACCACGCCACCGGCTGCTCCGGTCGTCGTGACGCCGGCCAATGGCTCGACGATCAGCGACAACACGCCGACCTACAGCGGCACGGCGGAGGCGGGCAGCACTGTCACCATCATCGTGGATGGCAACCCGGTGAGCACCGTCACGGCGGATGCGTCGGGCGCCTGGAGCTACACGCCCACGGTCGGCCTGCTGAACGGCACGCACACGGTGAGGGCTCGGGCCACGGACGCCGCGGGCAACATCGGCCCCGACTCCAACACCAACACCTTCATCGTGGACACCGAGGTGCCTCCCGCGCCTGTCGTCGTGACGCCGGCCAACGGCTCGACCACCAGCGACAACACGCCGACCTACAGCGGCACGGCGGAGGCGGGCAGCACCGTCACCGTCATCGTGGATGGCAACCCGGCGGGCACCACCACGGCGGATGGCTCGGGCGCCTGGAGCTTCACCGCAGCCACGGCGCTGACAGAGGGGGCGCATCAGGTCAAGGCGACGGCCACGGATGACGTGGGCAACACCAGCCCCGAGTCCAACACCAACACCTTCACGGTGGACACCACACCGCCGGCCGCGCCGGTCGTCGTGGCGCCGGCCAATGGCTCGACCACCAGCGACAGCACGCCGACCTACAGCGGCACGGCGGAGGCGGGCAGCACCGTCACCGTCATCGTGGACGACGCGCCGGTGGGCACCGTCACGGCGGACGCCGCGGGCGCCTGGAGCTTCACGCAGCCCACTGCGCTGACGGACGGCACGCACAGGGTGAAGGCCACGGCGACGGACGCGGTGGGCAACGTCAGCACCCAGTCCAACACCCACACCTTCACGGTGGACACCACGGCTCCGGCGGCGCCGGTCGTCGTGACGCCCCTTGATGGCGTGACGATCCCCGACAACACGCCGACCTACAGCGGCACGGCGGAGGCGGGCAGCACCGTCACCGTCATCGTGGACGACGCGCCGGTGGGCACCGTCACGGCGGACGGCTCGGGAGCCTGGAGCTTCACCTCGGCGGTGGGCCTGTCGAACGGCCCGCACACGGTGAAGGCGACGGCGACGGACGCGGTGGGCAACGTCAGCACCCAGTCCAACACCCACACCTTCACGGTGGACGCGACGATTCCTCCTGCGCCCGTGGTGCTCACGCCGGCGAACGGCTCGGTGACGAACAACAGCACGCCGACCTTCTCCGGCACCGCCGAGGCCAACAACACGGTGACGATCTTCCTGGGCTCGCAGCAGGTGGGCACCGTCACGGCGGACGCCAGCGGCAACTGGGCCCTCACGTCCGCCACGCCGCTCGCGGATGGCACGTACGAGGTCAGCGCCGTGGCCGCCAATCCCGTGGGCAACCTCAGCGATCGCTCCAACGTCAACCGCTTCACCGTGGACACCACGGCGCCCGGTGCTCCCGTGGTGACCGCGCCCGCCAACGACTCGGTGACGAACGACAACACTCCGGCCATCACCGGCACCGCCGAGCCGAACAGCACGGTCACGGTGAGCCTCAATGGCAGCTCCGCGGGGACCACCACCACGGATGCGTCGGGCAACTGGACCTTCACGCCCGCCACGCCGCTCGCGGATGGCCCCTACACGGTGCGCGTCACGGCCAGGGATGTCGCGGGCAACACCAGCCCCGAGTCCAACCTCGTCCGCTTCGTCGTGGACACCACGGCGCCCGAGACGCGCATCGACTCCGGGCCCACGGCCGAGACCGAGAACCCCGACGCCACGTTCGACTTCGGCTCCAACGAGTCCGACGTGACGTACGAGTGCAGCCTCGACGGTGCGGCCTTCACGGCGTGCTCGGACCCCGTCACGTTCCAGGACGTCTCGGAGGGCAGCCACACCCTCCAGGTGCGGGCCCGGGATGCCGCGGGCAACGTGGACCCGACTCCCGCCACGGCGACCTGGAACTACCAGCCGCCGCCGCCGCCGCCGCCGGACTGGGCGCTGCTCGGCAACGGCGTGGGCTGCGCCTCCACGGGAGGCAACCCGTCCTCGCTGGCGATGATGGGCCTGGCGGTGCTCTCGGCGCTGCTGGCTCGGAAGCGCCGGCGGTAGGCAGGGCAGCACGGTGACGAGGCATGGGCGCTCACGCGGCGCTCCATGCCTCGGCCTCGGGGCGCTCGAGCCGGCCGGCCGCCGCGTCAGTTGATGATGGCGAGCAGAACGGCCGAGAGCGTGTCGCCGAGCAGGACTTCGCCGAACCTCCGGGCCAGCCCCTTGCGCTCGCCGGGCTCGGGCTTCTCCACGCCGAAGCGGGGCGCGCAGCCCTCGCATACCAGCGCCCGGCCCCGGGCGAGGCCCGCGTTCGCGGGGAACTCGCCGCCGCAGCCAGGGCACTGGAAGGTGACCAGGGCGCCATCCAGATCGCGCGTCACCGCGGGGCCCTGGAGCGAGACGCGGCGCATCGCCAGCTGATCGATCTCTCCCTTGTCCAGGAAGATGCCGCGGCAGGACTGGCAGCTCTCCACCTGCTCTCCCTCGAGGAAGATCGGCGTCAGGGGCTCACGGCAGCAGGCGCAGAGGCGGTGGACGTCGCTCTCCCGGGGCATGTCGGCCAGCATCCGGCTCGCCACGTCCTCCAGGGCGTTCCGGTCCAACCACACGCCGCCGCAAGCGCCGCAGAGGTCCAGCTCCACGCGGCCAGCGTGGAAGATCTGCATGGCGGAGGTACAGCCGGGACAGGTGCGCGAGTCGGGTGGAGCGGACATGGACACCCAGGGGGAGACGCACCCGACGGTGAACGACGTGGGGAACCTCGCGGCCCCCCACGTCAGGAGAACACGGAGCTACTACCAGGGGCAGTTGACGACCTGCACGGTGCGGGTCAGCGGCGGCGCGCTGTTGCCGCCCGTGTCCGTCACCGTATAGGTCACCGTGTACGTGCCCGCGGCCCAGCCGTTCACCTCACCCGTGCGCTGCACCGTGTGCGTGAGGGGGCCGTAGCAGACGTCCGAGGCCTCGTAGCCAGGGTCCACCCACATGCTGTTGCAGGTGTGCGTCATGAACGCGGGCCCCTTGAGGGTCAGCGTCGGCGGCGTCCGGTCATCCACGTTCACCGTGCGGGTGACGTTGACCTGGCCGTACGCGTTCCACGTGGCGTAGGAGACCCAGTAGACGCCCTCGTTCTTCAGGTTCGGGCCGGGGCCGGACGAGTTCGCCCCCGTGTTGTACGCGTACACGGTGATGGGGTTGCCGCAGCCGTCGAACGCCTGCGCGCCCGGATCGGTATAGGTGCCCGGGCCGCACTCCAGCGTCTGCTCCGGGCCACCGTTGATCACGATCGTCGGGGGCTGGGTGGCGCACGCCGGATCATCGAGGTGCTCCGTCTGCTCGGACAGCTGCTCCTGGGACTCCGCGCCCTCGGGAAGAGGACCGCAGGCGCTCGCTGCGAGCAGCAGCGTGGAGGGAAGCACGGTGCTCGTGCGCCGCAGGAACCGCCAGGTGGAAGCGAGGGTGCTCTTCAGGGCTTTCATTGTTGTCTCTCCGGGTTGAGGTCCGCCCACGGACCGAACTGCGGCACGCAGTCTACCGAGAACAACTGTCTCTGGATGACAAGAGTGCGGGATTTCGACTGGGCATGCCCAATGCCAGACGACGACTGCGATTGCGCCGCGCCGCGCCTTGACTGTGGGCCAGGACGCTCCGCCGCCAACTACAGCTGTCGCGCAGGATTTGCGTCCAGCTGCTGCTCGAGCGCACTTCCTGCGGGATTTCTGCTGGGAGCAGGGCTGGCACGATCCTTGGAGTCTCGAGCAGACATGATCGCGCCGTTGGAAGTCCCCACGCCGTCGGAAGAGCTGCTGCGCCGCTACGATGTGCCAGGCCCTCGCTACACGAGCTATCCCACCGCGCCCGAGTGGCGTCACGATGTCGGGCCGGAGACCTTCGGCGAGCGACTGGAGGCCGCGGGCACGGCGGGCTCGTCCACGCCCCTCTCGCTCTACGTCCATCTGCCGTTCTGCTGGAGCCTCTGCTGGTACTGCGGCTGCAACGTCTTCATCTCCAAGGAGCGGGGCGTCGCCGATCGCTACATCGATCACCTCGTCAGCGAGCTGGAGCTCGTGGCCGAGCGGCTCGGCCCGCGCCGGGCGCTGTCCCAGGTGCACTGGGGCGGTGGCACGCCGACCTTCCTCTCCGAGGCGCAGCTCGAGCGGCTGTGGTCCGAGATCACCCGACGCTTCACGCCGCAGCCGGACGCGGAGGTGGCCATCGAGGTGCATCCGGCGGTGACGACGCCCCAGCAGCTGTCGTTGCTGCGGCAACTCGGTTTCAACCGTGTTTCCATGGGGCTGCAGGACTTCAATCCCAAGGTCCAGGAGGTGACGAACCGCATCCAGACGTTCGCGCAGACGCGCTCGCTGCTGGAGCACGCGCGGGAGCTGGGCTTCACCGGGGTGAACTTCGATCTCATCTATGGACTGCCCTACCAGGAGCCGGAGGGCTGGGCGCGCACGCTGGAGCAGGTGCTGGAGCTGAGGCCGGACAGGCTCGCGGTGTACTCGTTCGCGTACATGCCGCAGGTGCTCAAGCACCAGAAGCGGATGCCCGGCGAGGCCGTCCCGTCGGGGCCCGCGAAGCTTTCGCTGTTCCGCGCGGCCTATTCCTCGTTCGTGGGAGCGGGGTACCGGCCCATCGGCATGGATCACTTCGCGGTGCCGGAGGACGAGCTGGCCCGGGCGCAGGAGCGGCGCACGCTGGGGCGCAACTTCCAGGGCTACACGGTGAAGAGCGCCACGGACGTGGTGGCGCTGGGGAGCACCGGCATCAGCGACGTTGCGGGGGCCTACTTCCAGAACGTCCGCGAGCTCCCGCGCTATGCCGCCCACGTGAAGCAGGGCCGCTTCGCCACCGAGCGCGGCCTCTGCATGAGCCAGGATGATCAGCGCCGCCGCGCGGTCATCACCCAGCTCATGTGCAACTTCTGGGTGGAGCTGGGCGAGGAGGGCGCCCGCCTCTTCGCGCCCGAGCTGGAGCGCCTGCGCGCCTTCGAGGAGGACGGGCTGCTGGTGCGCCAGGGCACCCAGCTCGAGCTGACGGCGCTGGGGCGGCTCTTCGTCCGCAACGTGGCCATGGTGTTCGACGCCTACCTGGCGCGGGCCGCGCAGCCGCGCTTCTCGCGGACGGTGTAGCCGCGGGCGGGGACATCCGGTCTGGCGCCCTCCCTGGAGCCCGGGCCTCGGGATGCACACCTCTGATGTGTCGGGGAGGTGTGTATGAGGAAGCGACTGGAGCGGAGGGCCTTCCAGAGGAGGGAGTGGAGCGCGCGGCTGCTGAGGACGCTTGCCCTGCTGTGGAGCCTGGGAGCGCTCGTGTGGGGAGCTCCAGCCGTGGCGCTGCCGGGGCCCGGGGAGACGGTGCCCTCGTTCGCCGCGAAGGATCTGCTCGGCCAGCGCCATGAGAGCCAGCAGTGGCAGGGCCGGCACACGCTGCTGGTGGTGATCACCGATCAGCATGCGGGGGACGAGATGCGCCGGTGGTTCGACGCGGCGGCCACCCGGCTTCCCGAGGAGGTCCACCGCGCCTCCATCATCTCCCTGGGCCTGCCGTTCTACGTGAGCACCGGCATGCTCCGCGGCCGGGCGAAGGAGCAGGTGCCCCAGCAGTTCTGGACGGATACGTGGGCGGACAAGGACGGGAAGATGGCCCGGGTGCTGGGCCTGGCCACGAGCAGGCAGCCCTACGTCCTCGCCCTGGACGAGCGTGGGCGGGTGATGGCCAGCGTGCATGGCAACGTGGACTCGCCTGATGCCCCGCTCATCTGGGACGCCCTGTCCGGACAGCAGCACCCGAGGTGAGGTAGAGAGACAGGGTATGGCCGACAAGCGCCGCTTTGATCTCTTCGCCCGGTTCATCGTCGAGCGCTTCGCCGCCCCCCGCATCTTCGACATCGCCGGCGGCCAGGGCCGGCTCAACGAGGCGCTCTCCCGCCTGGGGCGAGAAGTCACCACCTTTGATCTGCGCCACAAACACCTACCTGTGCGTTTTGCTCAGCGGGCCTTCACCCTGGAGGAGCCCTGCGAGGCGGAGCTGCTGGTCGGCATGCACCCGGACGGCGCGACGCGGATCATCATCGAGTATGCCGCAAAGCATCGTCTGCCCTTCGCGGTAGTTCCGTGCTGTTCCGACAACAGCATGCCGTACAATCCGTGGATGCGGCACCTCGCGGAGCTGGCGCGTGAGCGCGGCTTCCCCGTCGTGCAGGAACACTGCTTACCCATGGAAGGTCGCGCCCGGGTTCTCCTGGGCGAGTTTTCTTGAGGAGCGGCTCCGTGCAAGTCCTACTCTTGAAGGTGCCTTCACCGCTGGGTGACGAGCTGGAGCGCCGGCTTCCGCGGGAAGGGGGGCAGGAGCTCCAGATCCAGGTCCGCCGCGTGGAGCGGCTGGAGGAGCTCCACGGCTCCCTGCCTCCCGGGTTGGTGGTGCTGGGGGACTCGGGCGGGCCGCTGGAGGAGCTGATCGCGCTGTGTCGCCAGGTGCACGCGCGCCGTGCCGCGTCGCAGACGCAGCTCACGGTGTTGACGCGCCGCGCCGCCGCCGAGCTGGAGGCGCTGGCCCGGGCGGGCGCGGACGAGTGCCTGGCGCCGCCGGGGGAGAACTGGGGCGTGCGGCTCATTGCGCTGCGCCGGCGCCTGCAGCCGGAGAGCTTCCAGGAGCCGGACATGGCGCGGCTGGAGCAGCCACGGCTGAGCTCGCGCGAGGCCTTGTATGTGCTGCTCTCCAGCACGTCGGCGGACATCGGCTATGACTTCTTCCAGCTGCTGGTCACCCAGCTCGCCTCGGCGTTCCGCGTCTCGGTCGCCATGGTGGGAGAGCTGGTGGCCGAGCAGGACAAGCTCCAGACGCTCGCCCTCTGGACGGAGGGGTACCTGGAGAAGAGCGTGACGTGGCCGCTGAAGAGCACGCCCCACCAGCAGGTGCTCACGCACGGCAGCTGCCACTTCACCCACGACGTCCGCAAGCGCTTCCCGGAGGACACGCTCCTCCAGCGGCTGGAGGCCGAGGGGTATCTGGGAGTGGTGCTGAAGGACTCCCAGCAGAAGGCCATTGGCGTGCTGGCCGTCGCGCACAAGGAGCCGCTGCAGGCCGGCTTCATCGACTATGCGCTGCTGGGGGCCCTGGGGGCGCGGGCCGGCGCGGAGCTGGCGCGCAGCCGGGTGCAGTCCGAGCTGGAGCGGACGCGGGACTTCCTGCACAACACCCTCAACGCGCTGCCGGATCCCGTCTTCGTCAAGGATCGCGCCCACCGCTTCGTCGCGATGAACAGCGCGTTCTGTCGCGCCATGGGGCGGTCGGAGGAGGAGCTGCGCGGCACGTCCGACTACGACATCGTCCCCGCGCACGAGGCGGAGCACTTCTGGAAGAAGGACGAGGAGGTGTTCGTCTCCGGCAAGTCGAGCGAGAACGAGGAGAGCCACACCGACGGCGCTGGCAACACCCGCATCTTCCTCACGAAGAAGGCGCCCTTCACGGGCACGGGCGGCGAGCCGTTCCTCGTCGGCGTCACGCGCGACATCACGGACTCCCGGCGCCTGGAGATGCAGCTGCGGCTGGCGGACCGGATGGCGTCCGTGGGCATGCTGGCGGCGGGCGTGGCGCACGAGATCAACAACCCGCTGGCCTACATCTCGTCCAACCTGACCTTCGCCATCGAGCTGCTCTCGCAGGAGACGCTGACGCCGGAGCAGCGCACGGAGCTGCGGGACGCCATCCTGGAGTCGCAGGAGGGCGCCGGGCGCGTCCGGGGCATCATCCAGGATCTGAAGTCCTTCTCGCGCGCGGATGACGAGAGCCAGGGCCAGGTGGACGTGCAGCGCGTCATCCAGGGCGCGCTGCGGCTGATGCGCAACGAGTTCAACCACCGCGCCCGGCTCTCGCGCTCGCTCGAGGTCGTCCCGCCGGTGCGGGGCAACGAGGCGCGGCTGGGCCAGGTGCTGGTGAACCTGCTGGTGAACGCGCTGCAGGCCTTCCCGCCGGATCGCCCGGCGGACCAGAACCGCATCCTCCTGTCGACGCGGAGCCAGGGGGAGTGGGTCCACATCGAGGTGGAGGACAACGGGCAGGGGATGACGCCGGAGATCCAGCAGCGCATCTTCGAGCCGTTCTTCACCACCAAGCCGGAGGGGATAGGCACGGGGCTGGGGCTGTCCATCTGCAACAACCTCATCCAGATCATGGGCGGCTGGATCGAGGTCCAGAGCAAGCCGGGGTGGGGCAGCACCTTCCGGCTGGTGCTCCCGGTGTTCGCGGCGAAGAGCGAGAGCGTCGCGCCGCCGGTGCAGCCGAAGGCCAGCGCGCAGGGGCCACGGCGGCGGGTGCTCCTCATCGACGACGAGCTCGCGGTGGGCAAGTCGGTGCGCCGCCTGCTGCGCGACGTGCACGAGGTGGACGTGATGCAGGACGCGCGCGAGGCGCTGCGGCGCATCGCCAGCGGCGAGCGGTATGACGCGATCGTCTGCGACGTGATGATGCAGGAGATGAACGGGGTGCAGTTCTTCCAGGAGCTGGAGCGCCGCTCCCCCGAGCTGGCGCGGCACACCGGCCTCATCACCGGCGGCGTGTTCAACCCCCAGGCTCGCGAGTTCATCGAGACCCGAGCGATCGATCTGCTGCAGAAGCCCTTCGAGCGCGAGAGCCTGCGGAAGTTCGTCGATCGGCTCTGCGGCTGAGCTCAGCGGGGCTTGCGCTGGAGCAGGACGCAGTCCTCGTCCGGAGTCTCCAGGAGGCGCTCCCAGCCGCCTTCCCGCTGCAGGGCGTCCGGCAGGATGCTGCCCGGGCCGGTGCGGTTCCAGAGCACGTAGTCCGGTGAGTAGCGCGCCAGCGCCTCCCTCCAGCCCGGCAGCCCGTACACGAACTTGTCGTAGTCGTCGTGGATCGGCTGGGGGAAGGGATCGTTCCGGCTGTCGATGAAGACCTTGTACTCGGGGCCGGCGAAGTAGGAGAGGGCGCCGCCCATGATGAAGCGGTTGAGGACCTTGCCGGGAGGCAGGGACTTCAGCGTGTCGAAGCAGGCCAGGGGGAAGCGGCCGGGGTAGATGCGCTCGCGGACGGAGGCCGGGTGGAGCGCCGCGGAGAGCGCGAGGCCGGCGAGGACGACGAAGGGCCACGCGCTGCCGCTGGCGTGCTGGATCCAGGAGGCGCTCCAGCCCTCCAGGCGCTTCCAGGCGGCGCGGAAGGCCTCGGGGAGGGCGGAGGGCGCGAGGCGGTGGTGGTGCTCGGCGACGAAGAGGGCCAGGAGCAGGGCGGCGAATGGGGCGTGCCGCTGGGCACCGAGGGAGGCCACCGTCAGCCCGAGCGTGGGCAGCAGGATGGCCCAGGAGCGCGGGCGCGCGCCGCCGCACACGAAGACGGCGAGGAGGGCCAGGGCCAGGAAGTAGCGCGCCCAGAGCAGGCTCAGGTCCATGGGCTGCCACTCCTCCAGCGTCTGGGTGGAGGCGAGGACGGAGTGGAGGATGGGGTAGAGGTAGATGCCGGGGCCGCTGGGAGAGAGCCCGGCGGCAAGGAACGCGAGCCCCGCGGCGCCCATCGCGAGCAAGCAGCGGCGGCGGTGCGCGGCGTCTCCGCCGTCCATCAGGGCGCCGACGGCGGTGGAGCCCAGCAGGGCGGGGCCGAGGAGCCAGCTGCCGTGCAGGTTGGCCCACAGGGCGCAGAGCGGGACGAGCAGCCAGGGGGCCCGGGCGTTGCCGCGGCGCCACGCCTGGGTCAGCAGCACGGTGAGGGCAAACAGGACATGGCCCAGGTGGTAGGGGCGCTCCTGGTACCAGGTGAAGGCCTGGGACACGAGGGTGAGGGCGAGCACGCCCAGCTCGACCAGTCCGGGAGCGGAGGAGGCGGTGCGGATGGCGCGCCAGGCGAGCATGACGAAGGTTGCGACGAGGGTCGCGGTGAGCAGCTCGGGGCCGGCGGCGCCGAAGACGCGCAAGGAGAGCTCGGCGAGGATGCCGAAGCCCCACTCGTGGGGGACCCAGCCGGAGGTGCCGGTGAAGCTGAAGGGGTCCTGGCGGGAGAAGCCGTGAGAGAGGAGCCAGCGTGCCCCTGCCAGGTGGAAGAAGAGATCGTAGTTCTTGAGAGGCGACAGGGCGATGGGCACCGTCAGCAGGAGGGCCAGCACCGCCGCCGGGCCGGGGAGGAGTCTTCTCACGGGCGGGCAGTGTAGCCGAGAGCCACGAGGGACTCGCCCTTGATGGCTCGAGCAACGACAGCGATGGCATGCAGGGACATGGGCTCAGCTCTTGCCCGCCCCGCTCGTGGACCCGCCCCCTGCCTGTCGGCCGGACTTGTTGCGAACTGGTATGACAAGCATACCAGTCGGTGGCGCTCTCGCCCGACACGGGCACCTCCCCGGGAAGGGCCACTTGCATCTCCGGGCCCGCGCCTGTTGAGTCCGCCCCGGCTGTCCCGGGACGGGCCTGGGGCGCCGAGAGGAAGCCCATGGCGCCGCGGAAGATCACCGTCCCCCGAGAGGCCGCTGGAGAGCGGCTCGACAAGCACCTGTCGAAGCAGGTGCCGGGCCTCTCGCTGGAGCGGGCCCGCGACCTGATCGCCAAGGGACAGGTGCGCATTCGCGGCAAGAAGTGTCAGCCCACCCGCAAGCTCTGGGGCGGGGAGGAGATCGAACTCGATCAGCCTCCCCCACGCGCGCCCCCCCGGCGCTCCGTCGAGGGGCCGGACCTGCCCGTCCTCCACGACGACCCGACGATGGTCATCGTCAACAAGCCTCCCGGCATCGTGGTGGAGCCGGGAGGCTCCGAGCCCTCGGTGGTGGAGTTGCTGGCGGCCCGACTGCCTCCCTTCGACGTCGAGGGCCTGGCGCAGCCCGGCGTCGTGCACCGGCTGGACCGGGAGACGAGCGGCTGCCTCGCGCTCGCGCGCACCGATGAGGCCGTGGCGGCGCTGGACCGCGCGTTCCAGGAGAAGCAGGTGGACAAGCGCTACTGGACCATCGTCCTCGGCGAGGCCCCAGCGCAGGGAAGGCTCGAGTCGCCCTATGGCCGCGACCCGAAGGACCCGCGCAAGTTCACCACGCGTGTCCACTCCGCGCGCCGGGCCGCGCTCTCCTTCGAGGTGCGCGAGCGGCTCCGCGGCGCGACGCTGCTGGAGGTGAAGCTCGAGACGGGGCGCACGCACCAGATCCGCGTCCAGCTCTCCGAGGCGGGGCACCCCGTCCTCGGCGATGCCATCTACGGCCCCGCGGAGACACGTGCCCACCCGGCCGCGCGGGAACTGGGACGCCAGGCGCTCCACGCGCTCCGGCTCACCCTGCCACGCCCCGTCACCGGAGAGCTCGTCCGGGTGGAGGCCCCGCTGCCCGAGGACTTCCAGCGGGCCCTGGCCCTGCTGCGCGCCTGAGCCGGTGTCCTCAGGCGGCGGCCGAGGTAAGCTCGGAGGGCAGCGCGAAGGTGAACACCGTTCCCTGTCCGGGCTGGCTCTCCACCGAGAGCGTGCCTCCGTGGGCGTCGATGATGGCCTTGACGATCGACAGGCCCAGGCCCACGCCATTGCGGTGCGTGGGCTCCACCTGGAAGTAGCGGTGGAACAGCCGCGGCAGGTGCTCGGCGGAGATGCCGGGGCCCGTGTCCCTCACGCTGAACATCACGGAGCCTGGCTGGCTCGCCGCGGCCAGGACGATCTGCCCTCCCTCGGGCGTGAACTTGATGGCGTTGCCCACCAGGTTCGAGAAGACCTGCAGCAGGCGGTCCCGATCGCACCGCACCAGGGCCTCCGACAACGCCGGCTCCACGCTCAGCCGCTGGGACTTCTGGGCCGCCTGGAGCGCGTGATTGTCGAGCACCTCCTGCAGCAGCTCTCGGGCCGAGTGCTCGGTCTGGCGCAGCACCAGGGTGCCCGCCTGGAAGCGCGCCAGATCCAGCAGATCCTGGATGAGGTGGTTCATCTGCCGGGCCGCTCGCTCGATGGAGCCCAGCCGCGCCCGGAACTTCTCGCCGTCCGCGGTGGGCGCATTCCGGTGCAGCAGCGACGCGGACGTCGTCACCGTCGTCAGCGGGTTGCGCAGATCATGCGCGACGATGGCCAGCAGCTCCTCGCGGGAGTGCGCGAGCGCCCGGGCCTCGGCGTACAGGCGCGCCCGGTCGAGCGCCTGTCCACACTGCCGCGACAGGGCCATCATGAAGCCGCGATCGTGCTTGTCGAAGACGCGCCACTCGGAGAACGAGAGCGCCAGGCAGCCGCGCAGCCCCGTGCTGGTGGAGAACGGGAGCGCCACGCGCGAGCCGCCCACCGTGTTGACGCGGGCGCTGGGGAACTCCGCCTCCGCTCTCGCGCTCTCCAGATAGACGGGCTCGTCACGCGTGATGGCGATGCAGATGGGGGTCTGGGCCGAGAGCGGCTGGCGCCGGAAGCCCCGGGTGCTGTGCTCGGGGTAGCCCCGCGTGCTCATCAGCTCCACGGACTGCCCATCGTCGGACAGCAGGGCCACTCCGCCTGCCTTGGCCTGCAGGGCGTCCAGTCCCTGCTGGAGGATGACGCTGGTCACCTCCTCGGGCGTCACCGCGTCGCAGAGGGCGGCAGTGACCTGCTGGAGCCGTGCCAGCCGATCATGACTGGCCGCGATGGTGCGCCGCGCGCGGATCAGCGCGTTCACCCACGCCAGCAGCTCGTCCTCCTCGAAGGGCTGGGCCAGGTAGCCATCCGCTCCGGCCTCCAGCCCCGCGGTGCGCGAGGTGCCATCCACGTCACTGGCCGAGGTCTGCAGGACGATGATGGAGCTGGTGTTCGGGTCCGCCTTCAGCCGCCTGCACACCTCGTGGCCGTTGATGTCCGGCAGCCGCACATCCAGCAGGATGAGATCCGGAGCCTCGCGGGCGAGCCTCAGCGCCTGGTCCCCCGTGCTGGCCTCGAGCACCTCGTAACCCGCGCGTTGGAGCGTGAGGGAGGTGAGGTACAGGGCCGCCGGGTTGTCATTCACGTTGAGGATGCAGGCTCGCTCACGCAACACGGCTTCATTCTTCACAGTCAGTGAGGGGTTTGGCGCCGAGACTCCTTTTGAACACCGTCTCCAGCGTCAAATAGACCACGAAAGGGAACTTCCTACAGTCCCCTCGGTTGCCCGGTCGTACGCCTTGTCCCGCACTCCCGCACTCCAATGACCATCGAGCACATCCCCCAAGAGAGTCCCCGCTGGCTCTATCTGCACGGCTTCGCCTCGGGCCCCGAGTCCTCCAAGGGCGTGGCGCTCGCGCGGCACTACGCGCGCCAGGGCATCCACGTGGAGCGGCTCAACCTGCGACAGCCGTCGCTGGAGCGCCTGCGCCTGAGCGCGATGATGCGCACGGTGCGCGAGGCCATCGGCGGAGAGCGCGATCGGGCCATCATCCTCGGCTCGAGCCTGGGAGGCCTGACGGCGTGCCGGGTGGCGGAGGAGGACGCGCGGGTGTGCGCGCTCGTGCTGCTGGCCCCGGCGCTCCGGGCGGCGGAGCACCTGCGGCGCCTGGCGGGCCCGGCGGGCATGCGCCGGTGGGAGGAGACGGGCTGGCAGGAGCTGGATGACTACGCCGAGAAGCGCAAGGCCCGGGTGGACTTCGGCTTCATCGGCGACCTGGAGGCCATCGACGCGCGGTCCGGCGGATGGCCCGATGTGAGGGTGCCCACGCTCATCATCCACGGGCGCCAGGACGAGACGGTGCGGATTGACACGTCCCGGCAGTGGGCGCGCGGCAAGCGCCACGTCCGGCTCGTGGAGGTGGAGGATGGCCACGAGCTGATGGCCTCGCTCGGCCGCATCGCCGCCGAGGCCGATGACTTCCTGCGGCCCTTCCTGGCTCCCGCGGGAGCCTGAGCGCCGCGAGGCACGGACTACAGCTTGGGCGAGAGCGTGTCGACCTCGGCGAGCAGCTTCGTCATGCGCGCCTCGTCGATGCGGGACACGATGCGCTGCTGCTCGTGCACGTCGCGCACCGTCTTGGCCAGGCTGAAGGTGGAGCCCACCGTGAAGAGCATCCCCATGCCCAGGAAGGCCTTCATCCAGCCGTCCACGGGCAGGAACCACACGCCCATGGCCGTCACTCCGACGGCGAGGACCCAGGAGATCCACGTCTGGACGACCCAGGCGTTGCTGTGGGCGGGCTGGATGGCTTGGGTGTTGGGGGCGCGGTTCATGGGCTCTCTCCGGGTTCGGTTGCGTTGACGGGCAGAAGAGTGCCTCGCTTCTTCGAAAAGCGCATGGAACTAATCCATCGGCTCACGATAACCTGGAGTGTATGATTCAGCTCCAGCGGCTCGAGGGCTTCTACTGGGTGGCGAAGTGCGAGGGGTATGCGCGCGCCGCCCGCTCCTTCCCGTACCCCATCACCCAGCCTGGCGTGCACCAGCAGGTGAAGCGGCTGGAGGCCGAGGTCGGCGTGCGGCTCTTCGAGCGGGTGGGCAAGGATCGCGTCGTCCTCACGCCCGAGGGCCGCGCGCTCTACGCCTACGTCGCGCCCTTCCTCGAGGGGCTGCCGGCGATGACGCGCTCGCTGCGCTCGGGAGAGGTGAGCGGCAGGCTGCGCATCCACGCCTCGGGACACGTGCTGCGCTACCTGCTGCCCCCGTGGCTGCGCCGGCTCCAGAGCCAGCGGTTCGACATCGAGGTGGACCTCTTCGAGGCGAAGGTGCCCGCGGTGGCGCTCGTCCGCTCGGGCGAGGCGGACCTGCTGGTGGACCACCTGCCCGACATCCCCTCGGACTTCGAGGTGCGGCAGGTGGGCAGCGCTCGCCCCTTCCTCGTCTTCCCGTCCAACCACGAGCTCGCCCGGAAGGGGACGGTGAGCCCCAGGCAGCTCGCGGACGAGCCCTTCATCACCTACAGCTCGGACCTCCAGCTCCGCGAGCTCCAGCTGTCGGCGCTCGCGCACCACGGGGTGAAGCCGCAGCGGCTCCACGCGGCGGACTCCTCGGAGACCATCCTGGGCTTCGTCGCGGCGGGGCTGGGCTACTCGCTGCTGGCGTCGCTGCTGCCGAAGGGGCCTCGGGTGCCCGGCGTCGTCGCCCAGCCGCTCACCCAGCCCACCCGGCAGTTCCCCATCTACGCGGCCTGGCGCAAGAGCGCGCACGCCGACCCGCTGCTGGGCGTGCTGCTCTCGCTCGCGCCGCAGCCGTGAGGCCCCGGGGCCTGGGTCAGATGCGCTCGCGCTCTTTCTGCGCGACGGGGAGGTGCTCCGGCGCGAGCTGCTGCAGGGTGCTGGTGGCGACCGGGTGGTCCAGCATTCCGCGCAGCTCCAGCTGCCGCTCCAGGTAGGCCACCCGGTCCTTGAGCTGCTGGATCTGCGGGGCGCCCAGCTGCGCCTCGCGCAGGCGGATGAAGGCCTCCACCAGCGGCTTGAGCGAGAAGCGGATGGTCAGGCCCAGCAGGGGGATACCGCAGGTCATTCCCACCACCATGATGGTGACGATGGCTTCCGTGGCTTCCATGGCGTTGTTCCTCGAGGGTCCGGCTGTGCAGGGCCGGGCCTGAATCGTACGCGCGAGCAGCGAAGCGATTGCAGCGCGCCTGCCTCGCCCTCCATGTCACGCCGTGCCCGATGGGGACAAGGCCAGCGCCGCGCGGCGTGATTCCACGGCGCGTATGTGTGCTGTGGCGTTCCGCGACGCTCTCACGCCTTGAAAATCCCAGGAGTTTCGATGGGTTATCGTGAGCACGGGCCTTGCAGAACCGCCTCGTACGCCCTCGGTGGAAATGACGGATGAAGGCCCAGCAGTGGAGATCCTGCGATGCTTCCGGAAAACGAGAACAGCTCGAAGCAGCTTCCACAGCTCACTCTGGACTCGGACGAGGAGGAGCTGTGCCCCACGCGCGTCCGCTCGGAGACGCCGGACTCGGGCATGGAGCAGTGGTGGGCACCTCCGCAGACCTCCCGCGGGAGCGGGGTGCGGAACGTCGTTCCCTGGACGCCGCCTCCCGTGGCCCCGTCGGGAGACCCGCTGCTGGGCGCGGAGATCGGCAGCTTCCGGCTCATGCGCAAGCTGGGCGGTGGCGGCATGGGCACCGTCTACCTCGGCGAGCACATGCTCATCGGCAGCAAGGTGGCGGTGAAGTTCCTGCATGATCACTTCGCCTCCGACGAGGCGCTGATCCAGCGCTTCCTGGCCGAGGCCCGGGTCGTCAACCTCATCGGCCACGAGAACATCATCAACATCTTCGACATGAACGTGCTGCCGCCCCGGCGGCACTTCCTCATCATGGAGTACCTGGAGGGCAGTCCGCTGTCCGCGATGAAGGGCCAGCAGGTGGCGCTCCCGGTGGCGGTCTCCATCCTCAGCCAGGTGTGTGATGCGCTGCAGGCGGCCCACGCCCACGGCGTGGTCCACCGCGATCTCAAGCCGGAGAACATCTTCCTGGTCCGCCATGACCGGATGCCGCACTTCGTGAAGGTGCTGGACTTCGGCATCGCCAAGCTCATGGACAGCATGCCGCAGCAGGGGCAGACCTCGGCGGGCACGCTCATCGGCACGCCCGAGTACATGGCCCCCGAGCAGTGGTACGGCAACACCCTGGATGGGCGCACGGACCTGTATGCGCTGGGGATGATTGCCTACGAGCTGCTCGTGGGCAGGCCCGCCTTCAGCAAGGGTGGGCTGGGCAACCTGCTGCATGCCCACCTGATGGAGTGCCCGCCGTCTCCCCATGAGCTGCGGCCCGAGGTGCCGGTGGCGCTCTCCGACGCCGTCATGCGCGCCATGGCCAAGCGGCCGGAGGAGCGCTACCGGGACGCGGCCGAGATGCGGGAGGCGCTGGAGCAGGCGCTTCCGCCGCAGGACTCGCGCCCGCGTGGGGCCCTGGCGACTCCTGTTCCCACCCCGACGCCCGCGAGCCCTTCCGAGGCGGTGCGGATGAGCCTGCCCACCACGCCCGCCTCCCTGCCTCCGCCCGTCTCTCCCGTGCCCTCCGCTGGCGAGCTCGCCGCGCGGATCTGCCTCCAGCCGGGGAGCCCTCCCATCCGGCTGGCCTGCACGGACCTGGCTCGCGGCGGCGTCTTCCTGTGCACTGACGGCACCCTGCCGCCGCTGCGCTCGCGCGTGTCGCTCACCCTGGAGCTGCACGGCCGGAGCGTCCCGTGCATGGCCGAGGTCGTCCACCACGTCCCCGCGGCGCTGGCCAGCACCTGGAAGATGCGCCCCGGCTTCGCCGTCCAGTTCCTCGAGCTGTCCGAGGAGGCTCGCGCGGTGCTGGCGAGCCTGGGCCAGGGGCGGGGCCAGGGACTGGAGGCCCCCAAGGCCCAGCAGGACGATGCCCAGGCGGAGCTCATGCTGCGGATGCTGTTCCGGCGCATGAAGAGCGACCCCTATGCGCTGCTCTGCCTGAAGCTCGACGCGACCTTCGAGGACGTCCGCAAGTACGCGCGCTCCACGCTGCGCTACCTGGAGACCATCGCCGCTCGGCCCCTGTCCCCCCGGCAGCAGCAGGATCTGGCCGAGATGCGCTCTCTCGTGGAGAAGGCCGCGGAGGTGCTCGGCCATGCGCGCCAGCGCGTCGAGCACGACGCCTGGCGGAGCAACTACACCGGGGTGGCGCGCTGCATCTCGAGCGGAGTCTCCGCCACCGAGCTCGAGGCGCTGCAGGCCCGCTTCCTCGTGGACCATCCCGGCGCGGAGGCCATCGAGCAGGTCCACGCCCACACCGCCAAGGCCTGGGAGGGCCAGGGCCGCATCGATCTGGCGCTCAGCGAGTACGAGCGGGCGCTGAGGGCCAACCCGCTCCGGCTCTCGCTGCAGCAGCGCTACTGGACCCTCAAGCAGCGGGGCGTGAAGCCCACCCCGCCGCCGGAGCCCTTGTCGGGCGATGACGTCTCGGGGCTCTGGCAGCGGTCGGACCCCTCATAGCGCGGCGGCCCGGGAGACCGGAGGGCCGCAGTCTGTCCGGGAGGACACTCGCGAGCTCGGTCCGTTGCCCGCAGGGCAGTGAAGCGGGAGTTTCCCTTCCAGGTGTTGAAGCTCTGGTAGCGTGCGGCGCATGAAGAAGCTCCTCATCGTATTTCTCGGGCTCGTGGTCCTGGCTGGCGCCGCCGCCGGTGGCGCGTTCCTGTGGGCGGAGAAGGGCGCGTCGACTCCCAAGGTCGTGGGCGAGGCGCCCGAGGTCATCTTCGTCGTGAAGAAGGGCACCTCGGCGCGCGCGCTGGGCCCGGAGCTCGTCGGGCAGGGGCTCATCGAGGATGCGCGCTTCTGGCGCTACCACCTCTTCCGGCGGGGCGGGCTGGCGGCGAAGGCCGGTCGCTTCAAGCTGCGCGCCTCCATGTCCATCCAGGAGATCGCCACCGCGCTCGAGGGCCCGCCGCTCCCCGAGGACGTTCCGTTCGTGATGATCGAAGGGTGGCGCCTGCGGGACACCGACGCGGCGCTCGCCACCAAGGGGCTCATCAAGCCGGGCGAGTACATCGCCGCGGCCAGCCGCCCCCAGCGCTTCAAGGCCAGCTTCCCGCTGCCCACGCGCACCCTGGAGGGCTACCTCTACCCGGAGACCTACGCCGTCGTCCCCGAGGGCTTCAGCGTGGAGGCCTTCATCCAGCGGCAGCTCGACACCTTCGCCCTGCGCTTCTACGAGGCCCACAAGGACGAGCTCGAGAAGAGCGGCCGCAGCCTCAACGACATCGTCGTGATGGCCTCGATGCTCGAGCGCGAGGAGCCCGAGCCCGAGCAGCGCCCCCTCGTCGCCGGCATCCTCTGGAAGCGCATCGACAAGGGCTTCGCGCTCGGCGTGGACGCCACGAGCCGCTACGAGCTGGTGGACTGGAACGACCGGAAGGAGTTCCTCAAGCGGCTGCGCGACAACTCGGATCCGTGGAACACGCGCACGCGCCCGGGGCTGCCTCCCGGACCGATTGGCGCTCCCACCGTGGAGTCGCTCGTCGCGGCGCTGCGCCCCAAGGCCAGCGACTACTGGTACTACCTGCACGACGCGAACAGGAAGCTGCACCCCTCGCGCAACGCCGAGGAGCACGAGGCGCTGCGCGTGAAGTACAACGTCTACTGAGGCGCTCACCTCAGCTCGTGGCGCAGCGCCATGCGCGCGGCGTTGTGGCCGCACATGCCGTGGACTCCTCCTCCCGGCGGGGTGGAGGAGGAGCACAGGTAGAGCCCCTTCACGGGCGTCCTGTAGGGGTTGAGCCCCAGCACCGGCCGGGCGAGGATCTGCGAGAACATGTTCGCCCCGCCGGTGATGTCTCCGCCGATGAGGTTCGCGTTGTGGCGCTCCAGCTCGGACGGCGTCATCACGCCGCGGGCGAGGATGGTGTCCTTGAACCCCGGCGCGAAGCGCTCGAGCTGGCTCTCGATGCGATCGGTGACGTCCAGATCTCCACCGTGAGGCACGTGGCAGTAGGCCCAGGCGGTGTGCTTGCCGGCGGGGGCGCGGCTCGGCTCGAACGGGTACTGCACGAGCAGCACGTACGGCTTGTCGGAGTAGCGGCCCTCCCACGGCGCCCGCTCGGCGCTGGCGATCTCGTCGAAGCTGCCGCCCAGGTGGATGGTGCCGGCATCCCGGCAGCCCGGCGCCTTCCAGGGGATGGGCTCCGAGAGGGCCCAGTCCACCTTGTGCACGCCGGGGCCATAGCGGAACGCCTGTAGCGTCTTCTTGTAGCCCTCCGGCAGCTTGTGGCCCGCGAGCCTCAGCAGCTGCCGGGCCGTGACGTCACAGAGGATGACCCGGGCGGGCGGCAGCTCGTCGATGTTCTCCACGCGCGCCCCGGTCTCGATGCGGCCGCCCAGTGAGCGCAGGATCGACGCCAGCGCGTCCGCCAGCTTCTGCGAGCCCCCTCGCGCCACGGGCCAGCCTCCCGCGTGGCCGCTGGTGCCCAGCACGAGCCCGAACGCGCTGGTGCCCGCCCACTCCAGCGGGACGATGGAGTGCGCCGCCACGCCCGCGAACAGCCCCTTGGCGTGCTCCCCCGAGAACCAGCTCTCCGCGAGGCTCCGGGCGGAGCGCAGGGCCTGCAGCCCGAAGTGGGCCAGCGCGATGGGGTGCCTGGGGACGGGAGGCAGCGGCCCGAGCAGCGCGGGCGCGAGCTTCTTCCAGTCGCGCACCAGCGGGCCGAAGAGCTTCTTCCAGGCCGCGCCATCACGGCCCAGCGTCGCCGCGGTCTCCTCGAGCGATGGATAGACCACGCCCGCCTGGCCGTCATCGAGCGGGTGGGCAAAGGACGCCTTCGGGTGGACGAGCTCCAGCCCGTGCTCCGCCAGCGGCAGGGCGCTCAGGAAGGGCGAGGCGATGGCCAGCGCCTGCACGGTGGAGCAGATGTCGTGGATGAAGCCCGGCAGCGTCAGCTCCGCCGACCGGCACGAGCCCCCCAGCGTGGCGTTCGCCTCGCGTACCAGCACCGAGCGCCCCGCCTGGGCCAGCGTGATGGCCGCCGCCAGGCCGTTGGGACCCGCTCCAATCACGATCGCGTCGTAGGACTCGCCCAAGGTAGGAGGAATCTATACCTCCGTGGGTACGCGTGACGGGTGTTCGAACGGGACGCGGCCCAGGCGCCCAGTCGCACGCTCCGCATGAGCGGTTCGTAGCTCGAGGCCCGAGACGCCCGAGGAGCCATCTTGCCCTACCTGAGAGGTGAGAGGCATGAACTCTCTCTGACGGGTTGAGCCGCGCTCTCATCCAAGGGCTGGAGATGCACTTTCTCCGCGCGCGTTCGTCCGCCCGCCTGCTGGCCGGAGCCTCGTTCGCGGCTGTGCCGCGCGGGTGAGCACGTTCCTACCTTCAGGGCATGAACGCGGAGGCCTTGTCCATCCTCGATGAGGGCGCGAGCGGCGAGCGCCATGTGACGATCGGCGATCGGGAGATCCGGCTGACCCATCTGGAGAAGCCGTTCTGGCCCGAGCTCGGCATCACCAAGGGAGATCTGCTTCGCTACTACGTCCAGGTGGCGCCGGTGCTCCTAGCGCACCTGAGCGACCGGGCCATGGTGATGAAGCGCTACCCGAATGGCGCCTCCGGCCCGTTTTTCTTCATGAAGCGCGCGCCCGAGCCGCGCCCCGCCTGGCTGCGTACCTGCTCCATCTCCCACGCCTCGGGCAACGTCATCGACTTCCCGGTGGTGGATGATCTCGCGGCGCTGCTGTGGACGGTGGCATCGACCTGAATCCCTGGTACGCGCGCTGCGACGACGTGCAGCGGCCGGACTATCTGCACTTCGATCTGGACCCGTGCAAGGCCAGCTGGGAGCAGGTGGTGGAGACCGGGCTCGTGCTGCGGGAGGTGCTCGAGGGCCTGAAGATGCCCACGCTGGTGAAGACCTCGGGCTCCAAGGGGCTGCACGTCTACGTGCCCATCCGCCGGGGACCGACGCAGAAGCAGGTATGGACCATCGCCAAGGCGCTGGCGCAGGAGCTGGCCGGGCAGTACCCGGAGCTCATCACCGCCGAGTACCGCATCGCCAAGCGTCCGCGAGGGCGCGTGCTCGTGGACTACAACCAGAACGCCTGGGGGCGCACGCTGGCGTCCATCTACTCGGTGCGCCCCACGGCCTACGCCAGCGTGTCCACCCCCGTCACCTGGGAGGAGCTCGAGTCGGGGGCGCGCATCGAGGACTTCACCCTGAAGAACGTGCCCGCGCGCATCAAGCGTCGGGGCGACCTCTGGAAGCCGCTGCTGGCGGCCAAGGGGAGGGTGGAGCTGGAGAGGTTCCTATGAGACCGCCTCGCACCGCCGCGCCCGCGTCCTGGAGCCCGCTGGACCTGTCGCTCACGCCGCCCTATCCGCCCATGGAGGCGGAGCTCGTGCGGGAGATTCCGGCCGGAGACACCTGGCAGTACGAGCCCAAGTGGGACGGCTTCCGGTGCGTCGTCTACCGCGATGGGGACCATGTGGAGCTGCAGTCCAAGGCCGGGCAGCCGCTGGGCCGCTACTTCCCCGAGCTCGTGGAGGCGGTGCGGGAGCTGTCGCCCAGGCGCTTCGTCATCGACGGGGAGATCGTCATCCCGGAGGACGGAGGGCTGTCGTTCGATGCGCTGTTGATGCGCATCCACCCGGCGGCCAGCCGCGTGGCGAAGCTGGCGGCACAGAGCCCCTCGCGCCTCTATGTCTTCGACATGCTGGTGGACACCCGAGGGCAGCGCCTCACCGAGAAGCCGCTGGTGGACCGGAGGCAGAAGCTGGAGTCCTTCGCCTCGCGCTACCTGGATGCGAAGGGGCAGATCCGTCTGTCTCCCGCGACGTACTCGGAGAAGGTGGCGCGGGCGTGGCTGGGCTCGCCCGGGATGGATGGGGTGATCGCCAAGCGCCTGGCCGCGAAGTACGCGTCGGGCGAGCGCACGGGGATGGTGAAGGTGAAGCCTCAGCGCACGGCCGACTGCGTGGTGGGCGGCTTCCGGTGGGCGGAGAACCGCAAGAGCGGGGTGGGCTCGCTGCTGCTCGGGCTCTACGACAAGGATGGGCTGCTGCACCACGTGGGCTTCTGCTCGAGCTTCTCCGCGAAGGACAAGAAGGAGCTGGTCGAGCCGCTCGAGTCGCTCCGGGGAGGGCCGGGCTTCACGGGCAAGACGCCGGGCGGCCCCAGCCGCTGGAGCAAGCGGGATGGAGCCTGGGAGCCGCTGCAGACGCGGCTCGTGGTGGAGGTGGGGTACGACCACTTCAGCCAGGGGCGGTTCCGGCACGGCACCCAGTTCCTGCGGTGGCGACCCGACAAGGCCCCCGAGCAGTGCCGCATGGAGCAGGTGACGCGGCGGCGCTCGCGGGCCGAGGTTCCGCTCGTGGAGTACGGCGACGCCACGGCCCCGTGAAGCGGCTACAGTGGGCGCGGGAGGTGTCGAGCGTGCACAAGTACCAGTGGAGCGCGAGCCTCGATGCGCGACTCCAGCAGGCGACCGAGCGGATGCGCCAGCTGCGGCAGGCCACGCTGCCGCCCGCGGCCGTGCAGAGCCTGCGGCACTGGTTTCGCGTCCACCACACGTACCATTCGAACGCCATCGAGGGAAACCGACTCACTCTCCCGGAGACCCGGGCTGTGCTGGAGGATGGCATCACCATCCAGGGGAGGTCGCTCAAGGACCACCTGGAGGCGGTCAACCTCGCCCAGGCGCTCGACTTCGTCGAGTCACTCGCGCGGGCCGAGACTCCGCTGGGGGAGCGGGATGTGCGTGAGATTCACACGATCGTCCTGCGTGGCATCGAGCCCGAGAATGCGGGCGTCTATCGACGCATCAACGTACGCATCAGCGGCACCGAGCACGTGCCGCCAGAGGCCCTCCATGTCCCCGAGCGCATGCGGGAGTTCGGGCAGTGGCTCCAGAGTGAGAAGCCCGAACATCCCATCATCGTCTCGGCCATCGCGCATGCGTGGTTCGAGACCATCCATCCCTTCGTGGATGGCAATGGCCGGACGGGGCGGCTGCTCGCCAATCTCCTGCTCCTGCGCCAGGGGTATCCGGCCATCGTGCTGCGAGTGCAGGAGCGGGCGCGGTACTACGCGGCGCTCGATGCGTCCCATTCGGGCGAGCTCACGCCCATGCTGGAGCTGACGCTGGACGGCGTGGAGCAGAGCCTCGCGGAGTACGAGCGGGCCTCCCGAGAGGCCCTGGAGGTGCAGGAGCCTGCCATCGAGTACCTGGCCGGACGGCTCAGCACGGCGAAGGAGAAGGAGGCTTCGCCCCAGCTCCTCGCGTGGAAATACTCCATCGAGGCATTGCAGGAGGCGCTTCGCTACACAGCGGAGCGCATCGGCCAGCAGCTCTCCCAGCGCCAGGGCGAAGTGGAGCTCACGGTGACTGGGATGTCTGGCCTCTCCTTCGATGACGCCCTGTGGCGGAGGGCGAGCCAGGAAATCGTCCCGCTGATCACCCTCCGGGGACGGACTTCGCGTTCCAGCGTCGTTGGATGGCTCGAGTCTCTCCCGGGTCTGGAGCCGTGGTGGAAGGCCAGGCTGCCCTACGTGAGGTTCAACGTGGAGGCTGAGCTGGAGGATGCGCCGGAGCGCTTCTTCGCAGCCATGCCGGACGAGCACCTCTTCACGGCGCTCTACGCCGACAGTGTCCGCCGAGAAAAACTCGAGGAACAGACCTACTGGGCGAAGTTCGGGAGAAACCCCTTGTCCTCCAAGCCGCTCCGGCTTCCCAAGGGCGTCAAGGTGCGGGAGAAGGTGTCCGCTCAGCAGATTGCCGTCGATATCTGGACACACCTCATCGAGAACTACCTGGCCTGAGCGGGATTGCATGGAGCCGCTGCACGAGCGTGGCGCTACTCCGCCTTCTCGATCCCGAAGCTGTGCGAGAACGCCAACCCCAGGAATGGCTTGAAAGGTTCGTCGCCGGAGCCCTTCCAGTTCACGCTGGCGGCCAGGACACTGTCCTTCGTCACCGGGACGCCAATCCGAGGGCCAAACTCGACCGATGACGAGTCTTCGTCACACTCGGACAGGCAGGCCGTCCACTTGCCCGCCACGCTCACGTCCAGCACGACCTTCTTGCGGAAGGGAAGCGTCGGCTTCCAGGTCAGGGCCAGCGCCGGCCCGGCGGAGGTGCGCCGCCGGCCCTCGGAGACCTCGGCGTTCTCCAGATTCCCGTTCAAGACGATTGATGCGGTGGAGAACGGCACCTCGACCGCGAGGTTCGCCGCGGTCTTGGCCAGGGCATGGCTGTTGAATCCGTAGCCGGTGGACAGTCCCAGGCTGAAGGAAGGAAGGAAGTCCATCGCGTCGCTGACCTCCTTGTCGAGGGCGTCCCAGGCGAGGGAACTGCAGTGCTCCATATAGGCCTCGATGGCCTCCCCCTCTCCCTGAGGGCGGCACTTCCCGAGCTCGGCTTTGTATGTGGCATCCAGCCGATCAACGAATGTCTGGCTCCACCCGCGGGGGTCTCGGAAGCTGTAGTTCGCCTTGATGCCCGCGGTCAGTTCTTTGGCCTCCGTCGAGTACGCCCCCACGAGCTGAAGGCCGCTCAGGAACTGGCTCTTCATCGCGGTATCCACCAGCAGCCCCGGGGATGCGGTGAGCGAGAAGGCCGCGCCCTCTTCCTTGGCCTCGGTGGCGACCTTGAATACCTCGCCCAGGGTTGGCCGGGAGAACAGCTGCGTGGGTGCCGCGACCGTCCAGGGATCCGCGCCAGGCTCACTGCCGCGCTCCGCCGCCGTGTCCGTCTCCTTCGCGAGAAAGTCCTCGGCGGACGGCGCTTGCGCCGAGGCTGCCGACGACAGCAGGAGGACCATCCATGCCAGTCGAGTCATGGGTATCACGCTCCCTCACCGGCGTTGCCAACCATCGCGGGCGGCAACTCGTAGTGCTTGATGAACTTGTCGTCGCTCGGGCTCGTCGGGCTGGCGTCCATTCCGCTCTCGAGCTGTCGGCTGACGATGGCCCCGCTGCTGTCGCGCCACCGTCCCCACAGCTGGTACTTCCAGCCACCGCCCTGGAACTTGTAGGCGACGTGCAGCTTCACCTTCTGGCCGGGCTGGTACAGCGAGGCGGGCACCCGGAAGTGCGCCTTCCCCCCGCGGAAGACGCCCTGACCGCCCGGCACGGTCGTGTTGCCGATCACCAGCCAGAGCGCCACGGGGAGCTGCTGGGGAATCCAGACGAGGGCGAGCTCCAGGAAGTGCTCCTGCTCCGTCACCGCGACGTTCGCGTTGGCGAACGCCGTCGCCGCCCTCGTGAAGGGGTCGAGCGCGTCCAGGCGCTCGAAGAGCGGCCAGTCCCTGGCGTCCACGAGCAGCGCGTGCGTCACCAGCCGCTCGAACTCCGCGTGCTCCTCGGGCAAGGGGAAGGCCGTGCCCGCATCGGCCAGCCCGGCCAGCCCGGAGGGGAGCGCCCCTCGGGCGTTTCGGGCCCCCGAGCTCTTCGTGGAAGATTTCTTCGCTGTCATGGCATGCATCCTTTCGGTGAAGGGCTCCTGGAGTGGCTGCTGGAGCTGCTCGTGTGGCGCTCGGTGCTAGGAGGGGCGGGGCTCGATGGCCTTGTTCGCCGCGTTCTTGAGCGCTCGCGCCGTGTCGGCCAGCACCTGCGCGGGGTTCGTGGCCTTGGAGTCGCCCAGCTCTCCGGCCGCGGACTCGAGGGCCTGCTTCAGCTCCGTCGCCGTCAGCTTGCGCGCCTCGGACTCGGCGTCCTTCAGCCGCTTGCGGAGATCCATCAGCCCGCTCAGCATGTCGTGCCAGAACTTCGAGCCCGCGGTGGTGGAGAACCCCATCAGCACGCAGCCGAGGAGGTGGAGCAGCTGGGCGTCTCGCGTCGCCGGATCGAACAGTCGGTCCCAGCTCCGCTCGTCGGTCATGTAGAACTTGAAGAAGTTGGACGATTCGGGCTTCGAGCTCAGCAGCGCGAGCAGGTCCGCGTGCGTGAGCAGCGCGAGGATGACGGCGCTCACCCAGTTGAAGGAGCCGATCGTCAGGCCGTCCACCACCGTCCTGGGGTGGGTGGGCGGCAGCGGCGCTTCCGGCGCCTGGCTGGCGGGCTTCGCGATGAACCGCAGCGGCACGCGGAGCAGCTCCAGCACCCGCTCATGGATCATCGCGAAGACGGCAAGAACAGAGACCACGAAGATGAGAGAGTCCACGACAGCCTCCAGAACGATGGGCGCTGGAGGCTTGAGCAAGCGGTGTGCCGGAGCACCCCATGGCGCGAGGTCCCTGTTCCCGCCAGGAGAGTCGCGAGGTTTTCCGGGCTCGCACGCATTGGGCTGTCAAACCGATTGGACAACCGCCCTCCGGCGTGTCCAAAGGAGCTGACAAGCCCTCGATCTGGAGCTGAGGCTTGGAGTTAGATCCAGGGGTGCTCAAAATGCTGGCACCGGACCCGCTGCCCTCCAAGGATGAGCCCCTGGCCGCGGGCTCGCTGGTGGATGGCTTTCGCGTGGTGCAGCTCCTGGGTGAGGGCGCCTCCGGGAGGGTGTACCTGGCCCAGGATCTGGCGCTGGGCCGCCGGGTGGCGCTCAAGTTCCTGCGGCCCGAGCTGCTCGGCCCGGAGAGCGCGGCGCAGCTCCTGGAGGAGGCCCGCACCACCGCCCGGTTCAGCCACCCTCACATCGTCACCGTGCACGCGGCCGGTACGTTCCGCGAGCAGCCCTACCTGGCGCTGGAGTACCTGGAGGGGCAGACGCTGCGCGAGCGGATGGCGCGCGAGCGCCTCCCCCCGGCGGAGGTCCTCCGCGTAGGGCGGGCCATCGCGGATGCGCTCGCGGAGGCGCACCGCCACGGCATCATCCATGCGGACCTCAAGCCGGAGAATGTCCTCCTGCCTCGGGATGGGCGGCTGCGCGTCGTGGACTTCGGCCTGGCGCGGCACGCGGGCGCGTCCGCTGGCGCCGCTTCTGGCACCCCGGCGTACATGTCTCCCGAGCGCTGGCAGGGAGCGCTGCCCTCTCCCGCGATGGACATCTGGGCGCTGGGGGTGATGCTCCACGAGCTGCTCGAGGGCCGACGTCCCGTGGACGATGCCAGCCTGGCCTCGTTTGCCTTCGCGCCTCGCCCGCTGCCGGGCCCGTCCCCCGAGCGCGCGGGAGCAGCCCTCATCAAGTCCTGCCTGGAGCTGGCTCCGGCGGCACGCCCCTCCGCGGAGGCGCTGACGGCAGCCCTCTCCGCGCTGCTCGACCCCTCAGGAGGAGCCAAGGAGGACGACACCGCCCGGACTCCGTTCCGTGGGCTGCGGGCATTCACCGAGGCCGAGGCCGCGCTCTTCTCCGGGCGTGAGGCGGAGGTGGACGCGCTGGTGGAGCGCCTGCGGCATGATGGGCCCGTGGCGCTCGTCGGCCCTTCGGGCATCGGCAAGAGCTCGCTGCTGCAGGCGGGGCTGTTCTCGCGCCTGCGACAGATGGCGCCCTGGACGGTGGTGTCCCTCCGGCCCGGCGCGCACCCACTCCAGCGGTTGGTGGAAGCGCTGGCGCTGGAGCCGAGCGCGGCGGAGCGGCTGGCGCGGACGCCCGGAGCCATCGTCGAGCTACTGCAGGCGCTGGCGCCCGCTCCCGCGCTGCTGGCCGTGGACGCCTTCGAGGAGGCCTTCACGCTGGCGACCTCGGAGGAGACGCTGGCGCTGGCACGGTGCCTGGCGGCGGTGGCCACGGCGGGCATCGGATGGCGGGTGATGGTGGTGCTCCGGGACGACTACCTGGGGCACTTTGCTCGCCTGTCGGTCCTGAGCGCGTTCCTGGGCAATGCCTTCGTGGTGGGGCCGCTGTCTCCGTCCGCCCTGGGCGAGGCCATCGCGGGCCCGCTGCGTCGGGCCGGCTACGCCACCGATGACGCGGGGCTGGTGGGGCGCATCGTCTCGGACGTGCAGGCCCAGCCGGCGGGGCTGCCGCTGCTGCAGGCCACCTGCGCGGCGCTCTGGGAGCGGCGTGACAAGGAGCGGCGGCTGCTGCGCGCGTCGGTGTACGAGGAGCTGGGGGGCGTGGCGGGAGCGCTGGCGGCGCAGGGCCGGCAGCTGCTGGGCCAGCTGCCCGCGCAGGAGGTTCGCACCGTGCGAGCGCTGCTGCTCCAGATGCTCACCCCAGAGGGCACCCGGCGCCCTCGGACGCGCGAGGAGCTGCTGGAAGAGCTGGGGCAGGGGGCCGGGCGGGTGCTGGATGCACTGCTCTCGCACCGGCTGGTCGTGGCCTCGCGCGATCTCCGCACGGATGGGGCCGTGGTCGAGCTGGCGCACGAGGCCCTGGCCACCGCGTGGCCGGAGCTGGCGCGCTGGCGCCAGGAGTCTCGCGAGGAGCACCTGCTCGTCACCGAGATCGATCAAGCCGCCGAGCTCTGGGATCGACGCGGACGGAGGGACGAGGAGACGTGGGGAGGCGACGCGCTGTCGCAGGCGCTGCGCCGGGTGGAGCACTGGAAGGTGCCGCTGGCCAGCCGCTCTCGAGCATTCCTGGAGGCGGCGCGGCGGCGCGAGCAGGGGCTGGCTCGCAGGCGGAGGGTAGGGCTCACGGGCGCGGTGTCGTTGCTGGTCGTCACGGCCGTGGTGGTCACGGCGGCGGTGCTCGCGTTCCGGCAGAAGCAGCAGGAGACGGCACGGCAGCAGGTGGAGATGCGGCTGATGGCCGTGGACCTGGGAGACTTCGACCTGGTCCTGGAGCTGTACGACTTCGACCCGGGAACCCAGGCGTGGACGCGCGTTCCCGCGACGGGCCCCCTGGAGTGGTCACTGGCGCCTCAAGAGGCGGCAGGGGCGGGCGCCGCGTACGACGGCTCCGTCTTGAAACGCGGCGAAGGGCGCGTGGACGAGCAAGGCGCATGGCGCGAGCGCGTGGAGGCACCCTCGCGGGCGGCGTGGCTGAGCGTGAAGCGCGGCGCCTGTCCGCCCTCGCGGGTCCGGCTGCAGCGGCTGCCAGGATATGCGCAGCGCAAACAGCACGGGGAGCTGAGGCTGCCCATCCCCACGTGCGCCGCCTCACGGGCCGGGTTGATCGAGGTTCCCGCTGGAACCTACTGGCGGCCCTTGGAGCGTCGCGGCAGAGATGCACGGGTGGAAGTGGCCGCGTTCGCCATGGACAGGACGGAGGTCACCAACGGCCAGTTCCGCCTCTTCCAGGAGCGGGTGCTCCCGCTCTCGGGAGGACAGCGAGAGACTGCCCCGGCCCATGAGCGCTACAAGCTGGCGCACGCGCTGGAGAGCCCCGCGACAGGGATCGACGCGTTCACCGCCGAGGACTTCTGCCGCTTCCTGGGCAAGGAACTGCCGACGATCGATGAATGGAAGAAGGCGGCCAGAGGGGGCGAGTTCCTGGACGCGGACGGTGCGGTGGCCAATCCGAACCCGCTGCGGGTGACGGTCTGGGGCGACGATCGCCCGGAGCCACCCGCCAACCTGGGGGGAAAGGACCCGTTTCCGACCACTGCGCCCGTGGGCTCCTTCCCCGAGGATCGCAGCCCCTACGGCATCCTGGACATGGCGGGGAACGTGGCGGAGTGGACCGCGACCACGGCCACGGAAGGGGACTTTCCGGGCCTGCGCATGGTGGCGGGCGGCAGGTGGGACGCACCGGTGGAGACAGAGCAGCACCAGATGTCCTGGACGAACCACCTGCCCGCTCGCCGGTTCGAGTTCGGGGTGGGAGCGCGCTGCGTGGAGCGCTCCCGTCCTCATTAGAGCGAGCCCAGCTGCTGCTTGAGCTGCTCGAGGCTGGGCGCCGGCTCATGGCCCAGCCAGCGGAACACGTGGTGGCGGTCCGGTGCCGAGCTCACGGCGATGACACGCCGTGCACCCCGGACGGTCACCGTGAGGCCGTCGGTGCTCCAGCGGTCATCGACGATGGCGGCCGGCACGGCGGAGCATGTGTGGGGCACGTAGCCCTTCGGCAGGTTCTGGAGAAAGCGCGGGTGCGTCAGGGCGGGCATCGGGATGCCCTGACAGATGCGCTTCACGCCGATGGTGGTCGTGTGCATCTCCTCGGAGGAGGTGAGGTACTTCGAGGCCACCGCGTCGCTGAAGCCCTCGGGGCCAAAGTCGCACCAGTCGATCGTCGCCGTGGTCCCCCACACCTTCCGCTTCTGCCCGGGCTTCCGGGAGAGCGCCGCCGAGAGGCCCTGGAGGACCTTCATCCCTTCCTCGCCGATCGCCGTCTCACAGCCGAGCAGCCGTACGTCCGCCGTGTCCGCGAGGAACTCGCCCAGGTTGATGAGGTGGCTCCACGTCGACTCGTCCGGAGTGACGATCTCCTGCCCCTTGTCTCCGAGCGTGAGCGTCCCGGGGCTTCCGTGTCCGAAGAGATCCAACCGCTGCAGTCGCGCGCCTGCTCGATCCACCACGTCCTTCACGATCGAGTCGAGCCACTCGGGGTCCTGGCAGCGTGTGAACCGCCGGCGCTTCGGATCGCCCGGGCCGTTCACCTGAAACACCGCGGGCTCGAGCTCCGGATCCAGCTCTCTGGGATAGGAGAAGACTGTCAGCTGCATGGCCGTGCCCTCCTACTTGTCCATCTCTTGCAGGGCCGCCACCGAGCGCAGGAGATCCGAGACGGAGCGGAGGATGTCATTGCGAGCATCCGTCCGGGCCTGCTGCATCTTGTCCGCGCCGAACGGCCACTTGCCGGGCCCCTCCGAATAGTTCGCGTAGAGGGTGACCCTGGGCTCCATGTACTCCTTCGAGAGGAGGAGGAAGCCATACTGGTTCTTCTGCGCGTGCACGGCCGTGGAGGGGACACCGGGCCAGACGTGCTGGGTATTGGTGAGGTCGACCTCCAACCCGGTGACCGGGGTGGTGGGCGCAATCCCTCCCGCCAGATCGAAGATGAACCTCCTTGGATCGGGGTCGATGACCCGGACCTTGTAGGCGTGGTACCCGGGGATGGCCCCCAGAAGGGGCATCCACCAGTGTTTCAGCGCCTCGGGGGTGCTTTGAGGCAAGGCAGTAGACTCACCATAGTATGGTGTACCGGGCATCGTGCTCTCCTTGGGACTACGGGTGGACATCAACCGCCAGCGGACTGGGGATCTCGCGACAGGCCGAATGCCTTCATCAGGTTGTAGACGTGCTGCCGGGTGAGATCGAGCCGCTGCGCCACATCCGCCACGCACCAGTCGGTGGCATCCAGCTCTCGGCGCAGCAGATCTCTCTGGAACAGGCGCGTGGCCTCGTGGAAGGAGAGGGGGCCCGTGGCATGGGGCCCTGCCTCCTCGAACACGTGGCGCGGCTCCACGAACGAGGCCGCCTCCGCGCTCGCGTGGATGAGCGCGGCCTCCAGCTTGTGGCGGAGCTGCCTCACGTTGCCGGGCCAGTCCGCCGCCTCGCATGCGGCGAGGCAGGCGGGTGAGGCGCGCAGGCGCGGCAGTCCGTTCTCGTCCGACAGGCGCTCCAGCAGCGCCTCGACCAGGGGGCCCACGTCCTCGCGGCGCTCGGCGAGCGGCGGGATGCGCACCGTCAGGACGTTGATGCGGAAGAAGAGGTCCTCCCGGAAGCGGCGCTCGCGCATCTGCTGCTCGAGGTTCGCGTTCGTCGCGGTGATGAGCCGGATGTTCGCCTTGGAAGGCTTCGGGCTGGCCAGGGGGAAGTACTGCCGCGACTGCAGCAGTTGCAGCAGCTTGGCCTGGGCGGCCAGGGGAATCTCGGCGATCTCATCCAGGAAGAGCGTGCCGCCCTCGGCGGCCTCCACCTTGCCCACCGTGCGCCGTGCCCCGGGGAAGGCGCCCGGCTTGGCGCCGAACAGCTCGCTCTCGAAGAGGCCCTCTGGAATGGCCGCGCAGTTGAGCTCCACGAAGGGGCCCGCCCGGCGCTTGCTGTTGGCGTGCAGCGCCTGCGCCAGCTGCGTCTTCCCCGTCCCCGACGGGCCGCTGATCATCACCGTCACATCCAGCGGGGCCGCCACCGCGAGCTGGGCAAAGACATTCGCCAGCGCCGTGCTCCGTCCGATGATGCCCTCGAGCTGGAAGCGCTGGCGGAAGGGACGGGTCGGATCCTCCGCGTCCAGCTCCTGGCGGACCAGGGCCCGCTCGGCGGCGGTCCCCAGGTAGCGCGCCACCGACTCCGTGAAGGCCACCAGCTCCTGCGAGAAGGGCCCCGCGCCGCGCCTGCCTTCCAGATAGAGCACGCCCGGCAGCCGGCCCGAGAGCGGAACGCAGAGCACGGCCTCCAGCCGCTGTCCCTTGACGCTGGGAGAGCTGGAGAAGCGCGCATCCAGGAGCGCGTGCGGCGTGTGGATCGTCTTTCCCGCCGCGATCGCGGAAGTCACGATTCCTCGGGACGTGAGCGCCCGGATCTCCTCGCGATCCGCGTCCGAGCAGCCGTGGAAGAGCGCCCACTCCCTGCGCCCCGCGGACGCTTCTCCATACAGCTCCAGGCCGGCGCGCTGCGCGTCCGCCAGCTCGACCAGGCCCGCCAGCACGTCCTGCAGCGGTTGGAGCGGGTCCGGGGCATCCAGGACACGGAGCACCGCGAGGTAGAGGTCTCGCTCGCGGGCGACACGTGCCTCGGGAGTGGCCATGTCGTTCAACATAGCACCCGTCGGGAGCACGGCAACGCTGATGAGCCAGAGGTAGCGCATTCGCTCACGTCGCATTTGCACGGCGTGAGCCAACGCTTGCGACAGAGGCAAGCCTGGAAGGGAGCCCGGGGTCCGCGTCAATTCGATTGGACACCCGGCGAGGCGCGTGTCCACCGGCGTGGACATGCGCCCGTCCCGCTCGGGCCAGCCATCGAGGCACAGGGACTCGAGGCACAGGGATTGCTCGGCACGGGGGGAACACTCGATCTGAGTTCCTCATTCACAGACGAGTGCCCTTCAGCCCGGAGGAATCCATGTCACGTCCCAGCAAAGTCGCCCCTCTTCGTCGCGCCGTTGCTCCAGCCGCTCATCCCGCGGCGGAAGAGAGCCCTTCCATCTTCTCCCCTGCCAGCGGTGCACACCACCTGGCCGCGCTCACCGAGGATGCCCGCGAGGCCGCGCTGGAGGGCAACCCAGGACCGGCCGAGCCCTCCGACTACCGTGGGCTGCTCGGACGTCTGGTCGCGGCGCGTGACTCGCTGCCTCCCATGTACCGCGAGTCCTTCTACGAGCCCTTCGTGAGCATGCTGGAGACGATGGGGCCGGTGGGGTTCGAGCAGGTGCTGCGACAGGATCCGCACCGGCAGGGGGGCGCGGCGCTCCTCTTCGACGTGGCTCACGCCATCCTGCAGAACGCGGAGGGGTACGAGCGCGTCGCGACGGATGCCTTCCAGGAGGTGGTCAGCGATCTCTACGATGGGTTCCTCAGCGCCGGGGATCGCCGCGGCGTGGAGCCTCCGGACCTCGGCGTCCTGCCTCCCCTGGTGAAGTGGGGCAATCCTGACTTTGGTCCCTACACCTGGCCCGTGGATGTCACCTCGGGGGTGTTCGGGCTGAAGGCGGCGGTGGTCAGTCTTCCGCCGGCGAACGCGCATCGGGGACTGCTGGCCTGGTCCGCGCTCCCTCACGAGACGGCGGGGCACGACATCCTCCACGCGGATACCGGGCTGGCGCCCGAGCTCTCCGCCGCGGTGTATGAGCGGCTGAAGCGCGACAACCTCGGGTCGCTCGCCGACTACTGGGCCGAGCGCATCGACGAGACCGCCTCGGACGTGCTCGGCATCCTCAACATGGGGCCCACCGCCGGCATCGGCCTGGTCGGCTACTTCCGCGGGCTGAACGCGGCCTGGGGCGGGGGGGCTCGGCTGCGCAGTGAGGGCCCAGCGGGCGATTCCCATCCCGCGGACGTGCTGCGGGGCTATCTCGCGATGGCAACGGTCGAGCAGCTCCAGTTCTCGAGGAAGGTCGAATGGGCCCGGTTCATCGAGCGGGAGGTGGACGCGGATCGGACCGACATCGTGCTGGCCGGCTCTCGCGTGGGGGCCGAGGCCGCGAAGGTGTCCGCGGCGGCCGTCGCGGAGGTCATCGTCCACCACCGCGCCGCCGCGCTGGAGGGCCATGCGCTGGGGCAGATCCAGAACTGGCGCGATGCGGACGAGGAGCGGGTCATCGAGCTCGGTCAGCGGTTGCTGTCCGGCTCCGTGGAGCTGCCCGGTGCGATGGTCGAGGGCACCTATGCCGCGCACCTCGTCGCTGCCGCGGTGATGGCCTGCCTGACTCCGAGAGCGGTGGTCCGCCAGGTTCACGCGCGCATGCTCCGCCAGCTCAAGCAGATGCATGACGCCAACCCCGCGTGGGGCCCCCTGTTCGTCAGGTACCGCGGGAACATCGTCCCGCACCGCGCCTACCGTTCCTCGCGCGGCTCGGTGTGAGCCGGGCTGGCTAGGACTCGGGAGTGCGCAGGCCCCGGCCGTATCTTCTGGGCCGAGAGCAGCTTCAGTAGTACTCCTGCCACTTCACTCCGGAGACGAGGCCCTTGCCGAAGCTGGGCCCGGGGACGGCGCTCTTCAGCCAGCAGGTGGCCCGGTTCGCGTTGTTCGGCGGGACGTAGGTCCAGGCGCGGCAGCGGTTGTCGCGGGCGCACTCGGCCTGGCAGTACTCGGGCGTCGGGTGGTCATACTGGAAGCTGAGGTAGTCGGAGCCCCCGCGGTTGGTGTCCATCTCCAGGCCGCGGCGCGCTCCCGAGGAGATGCCGGGGCGGTTGTTGACGGGCATGGGCGTCTGGTTCTTGAGCCAGCACACGTTCGGCGTGCTCGTGGTGTTGACGGCGAAGGCGCGGCACTGCCAGTCCTGCGCGCAGTACGCCATGCACTCGGAGGTGTTGTTCACGTTGAAGCTCTTGTAGTCCCCGCCGGGCCGATCGACGCTCGCCTCGGCCGTGGAGTAGGGGCGCTTGGGGCTGAGCCCCGAGACGACGCCGGGAAGCGGCTGGAAGTCGCCCACCGTGTCCTTGAGGAAGCAGTGGCCGTTGCCGTCCCAGAACCCCGGCTTCACCAGCGTGTAGGCCCGGCAGCGGACGTCGTTGATGCACTCCTGACGGCAGCGAGAGGCCGTGGCGTCCGCCTGCGCCAGGATGAGGGTGCGGTAGTTGTTGCCCGGGCGGTCCAGGTCCTCCTCGAACTCACCGCTCCAGGCGTGCATGAGCCCTTCGATCTGCAGCTTGGCCCACGTGGCGTCGGCATCCACGTCGAACCACCCGCCGCGGAAGAGATCCCACGCGTAGCCGCTCTGGATGCCCCAGATGGCGCCATTGGCGCCCACGGAGCCGTAGGTGGCGGGGCCGCCGGAGTCTCCCGGGCAGGTGACGTTGCTGGTGGTGCCCGTGAAGGAGTAGTAGCGCTTGCTCCACGTGCCCGCCTCCGTCGAGCGGTCCGTGCAGCCATAGCCGAAGCGGGTGGAGTACGTGCTCGCCGTCGGGAGCAGTCCGCTGATGGCCGCGGGGCGCGCCACCGTCGAGGGTACCGGCGTGGCCAGCCGCATCAGCGCCATGTCCGCGCTGTAGCCGCTCGGGGCCTTGGCGTCGAAGCGATGGGAGAAGCTGTGGATGCTGTCGATGGGGATGACCGGAATCCCGGCGATCTGGAAGTAGTCGAAGCGGCCGTCCATGTACGAGCGGACGGCGGTGTCCTGGTAGTCGTACTCGTTGAGGCAGTGGGCGGCGGTGAGGATGTAGCGGGGCGCGATGAGCGTCGCCGTGCAGCCGTTATAGGTCCCATCCGGGTTGGGACGGACGAACAAGCCGATCTCCGGCCGAAGGGACGTCACCGTCCCCCCTACCAGCGGCGCGCCGAGCGTGGAGGGCGCCTCGGGGGGCGGCTCCAGGGCGGGCTCGCTCTCGAGCTCCGTGCCACCGCAGCCCACGGCGAGCATCGCGGTGAGGGTGGTGGCCAGCAGGGAGAAGGCACGGCGGTACGGCGAGGTCAGCGAGCGTTTCATGTCGCCTCGGTGGGCAGGAGGTGGGTGGACACACCTCGGGCCTGCCCGCGACGGCGGCTCCTGGTGGGAGCGGAGCAGTCGCGGGGTGTCCCGCTTCAGGCCATGGGGTGTGAGGACTGGCCGTGCTGCTCGCCAGTCACCCTGAAGACGGGACCCGCCGGATTTCTTTTGAGGGGGATTTTCGGCGCTATTCCCAGGACACGTCGTACTCGCTGTCGAGCGTCCCCAGGGAGCGGGAGCGCACCTGGGGGTTGCGCGCGTGCGAGGCCTGCAGCACCGCCAGGAGGACGCCCTCGGTGTGGGCCAGCGGCATGAAGTCGTGCTTGAAGGTGACCACGGCGCTCTTCTCGCCCTTGGCGACCACCGTCCGCTCACCGAAGCTCGACGCGGCGCGGTAGGCCGAGGGGATGTTGGCCAGCATCTTCTGCGGCTCGCCGCCCGACAGCAGCATCAGCGTCTTGCCCGCCATGGAGTCCAGGAAGTCCCGCACGGTGGCCGCCCCCAGGTGGCGGGCCGTCGCATCCGGGCTGCCGAACTGGGGCGAGAGGACCTGGGAGGCGGCCACCAGCACCCGCACGAAGTCCGCGGTGGGGTAGCTGGAGAAGCTGACGAAGCTGCGCTCGAACCGCTTGTCGCCCAGCAGCTGGAAGCACTCCTTGAGGGCCGCGTCGCCCCCATGGTGCCTCACCACCGCCAGCACGCCGTTGATGAACAACCCGCGCACCGTGTCCGAGGGAGTGGGCAGCGTGAGGTACCGCGCATAGGCGGACGGCCGCTCCGCGGCACCTGAGGACGTTCCGGGGGGCTTCGACGAACTCATGAAGGGCAGGGCTCCTTTGAGACAGAGTATATGCGCCCGCTTCCCCGGAGGAGCCCCGGTTGCCTGCTCGGCTTCCTCGGAGGGGGCTCCAGAGCCTCCGGCCCGCTTCGGAGGAGGGCCCTGGAGCAGGGGCCGCGTGGAATGTGGGCATGATGCCTCTGCCGCCGCTCCTTGTCTTGTTCGTTGGCGCTGCCCCGGCGGAGCTCCCACCGGTGCTGAAGGCGGACGCCTCGCTGCTGGAGGGCCTGAAGCTGGACGTGGCGAAGCCCCCCGCGAAGCGCTGAGCGGCCGCGTCAGCGCCGCGCCTTTCCGGTAGAACTCCCTGCATGAGCCTGCCCTCCACGCCCCTCTCGACCACCCCCTACCTCATCCGCACCGCGCGGCTCGTCGTGCGCTGCATGCAGCCGGAGGACGCTGCGCGCCGGAAGGAGGCGGTGGACTCCAGCGGCGCACACCTGGATGAGCTGTTTCCGCTCAAGGAAGGGCCCCTGTCGCTGGAGGTCCATGCCGCGCACCTCCGCAGGTTCCGGGGAAGCTTCGATCTGGACCAGGATCGCGGCTACGGAGCCTTCGAGCCGGACACGGGACGGATGCTGGGGGAGACCGGGCTGCTCAAGCGGGCCGGTATCGGCGCGCTCGAGCTCTCCTACTGGTTCCGCGGTGGCGCGGTCGGCAAGGGGCTGGCCACGGAGATGGCCTCGGCGATGGTAAAGACCGCCTTCGAGTTCGACAAGGTGAAGCGCCTGGATGTGTACTGCCTGCCGGAGAACGAGCGGAGCGCGGCGATGGCGCGCCGGCTGGGGTTCACGTTCGAGGGCAGGCTGCGCGACCGGCAGCTGGCGCCGCACCACGAGCGGGCGGATCTGCTCTGCTTCACCCTGCTGGACTCCGAGTATCCGCGCACCCCGGCGAGCCAGCTTCCCTTCGAGGCCTTCGACTTCCTGGGACGGCGGCTCGGCTGAGCGCCCGCGGCTCCCAGTTTCGCGCGGAGGACCTTCGGCCGCCACACTCGCGTGCGAGCTCGTCCTGAGCCTCATCCTGGGCGCGGCGCAGGCCGCTTGCGGCGGCACGGAGGCTGACCTACGCGAAGCCTCCCGACGCGCGGTAGTCTCCTCCTCCCGTCGGGGAGAGGACTCAGACGCATGGTAGCGGTGGTGTTGGTGGCATGGGCGCTG
Organism: Hyalangium gracile; assembly: GCF_020103725.1. Taxonomy (NCBI): domain Bacteria; kingdom Pseudomonadati; phylum Myxococcota; class Myxococcia; order Myxococcales; family Archangiaceae; genus Hyalangium; species Hyalangium gracile. Next base: position 131,799 of record NZ_JAHXBG010000007.1, read on the forward strand.
GCGGTGGCTCCGGAGGCAGGAGCACCCGCCGGCACCTTCGTACCGAAGACGATCGAGCTGCACGGCAGGACGTGGCGCTATTCGGTGTATCTGCCTCCCGGCCATCAGCCAGGGCAGGAACTGCCGGTCATCCTCGCGCTGCACGGCGCGGGCGCGCGTGGCACGGACGGGCTGAGGCCCCAGATTCAGGGGGTGGTCACCGCCGCCCAGGCCTTCCCTGAGCGCTACCGCGCCGTGCTCGTGCTGCCGCACTGTCCGCCGGACCAGAGCTGGAGCGGAGACGTCGCGGACGTCGCCCTGGCCGCGCTCGAGCGCACGCTCCAGGAGTATGGAGGGGACCGGCGCCGGCTCTACCTGGTGGGCCAGTCCCTGGGAGCGCGAGGAGCGGTCGACATCGCGACGCTCCATCCCCACCAGTTCGCGGCCGTGGTGGCCGTGGCCGGGAGGCACCTGGCGCCCGAGCAGGCGGCTCGGAGGCTGAAGAGCATGCCCCTCTGGGCGTGGCACGGAGACGCCGACGCGGAGGTCCCCGTGGCGCGGAGCCGGGCCCTGGTGGAGGCCCTCAGGGCCGCCGGGAGCCAGGGGGTGCGCTACACGGAGCTGCCCGGCCGCGGGCACTACATCTTCGACACCGCGTTTCGCGATGAGGAGCTGAGCCGCTGGCTCTTCGCGCAGCGGCGGGAGGGGTGAGGCAGCCCCGTGGCCCCTGGCCTGGAAGGGGCCCCCCCTTGGCAGAGTGTGCTCCGCGCGACGAAGATCACCCGCTCGTGACACCTCTGATGGAGAAGGAATGATCCAGGACCCGGCGGGCCTCCTCCGACGCATCCCCGAGCTGAAGCCTCTCTGCGAGGACCCCGGGGTACGTGTCGCGGTGGAGCGGGGAGATCCGTTCCGGCTCTACCGGGCCCTGCGCTGGGCGCGGTGGCTGGGGCGCCTGCGCTCCCACCGGGAGCTGATCGACTCGCTGCTGGCCCAGCGGCGCCTCTTCGTGCGGCCCATCAAGAGCAACCCATGGCTGGGGACGGTGAATGGCTTCGGCGCCACGCTGCTCGGCAGCGCGGAGCCGGACAGCCATGACGGCACGCACATCGCCACCCACTACGTCGTCGCGCTCTTCGCCATCCCGCTGCTGCCCCTGGGCGCCTACGTGGTGCGCCCCGCCGAGGGCGGCAACATGATGAGCCGCGGGTGGTCCCTGTTCGCGCGCGTGCCGCTGGGCCTGCTGCCCTGGCTGTATAGCCGGACCCTGGCGCTCGGGGTGATGGCCCTGGTGGTGCTGGGCGCGGCAAGGTCCTTCCATGCCTCGCGCAACCAGGACGTGCGCCTCATCAACGGCTTTCCGAAGCCCCTGAACGTGGAGCTGGCGGGTCGCACCCAGCGCGTGCCTGCCCGTGGGATGATCATCCTCCCGGCCGTCCCCGTGGGGCGCCAGCAGGGGCGCGCGGTGACCGACGACGGCATCGAGGTGGACGCGCTGGAACTCGAGGTGAGCTCGGGCCTGGAGGTGTTCGCCTGGAACATCGCCGGGGCTGCCCCGGTCTACCGGGAGACCGTCGCCTATGGCCCCCGGTCGAGCGCGCCGGAGCCACCAGACAAGCCCGAGATCGACTGCGGCCGCAAGGTCATCAGCCTGCGCAGCGTGGACTACGCCTTCCGGGAGCCTCCCGCCTCGATGCAGCTCTCGAAGGCCGACGGCCGCATCACCCGGACCCGTATCGACGTCGCTCCTCAGGAGGAGGGCTCCAATCCTCTGTGCCTGGTCGTGCTCCTCGAGGAGAACCGGACCGCCGAGGCGGCGGCGTTCCTCGAGGTGTCCGCCCGCATGTCGGGCTGGGAGCCAGAAGCGACGGCCCGCGCGCTCCGCATCGTGCTGATGACGGATCCGGGCGCGGCGCTCCGGATGGGACGCGCGGCCATCCAGTCCCGCCCGGAGGAGGTGGAGCTGCACCGGCTCTACCAATGGGTGGCCGAGCGGACGGGGCAGCAGGAGGCGCTGGTGGAAGAGTATCGGGCGCGTGCCGAGGCACAGCCGGACTCCGCCACCGCTCAGTACCTCCATGCTCGGCTGATGCCCTGGCGTGAGGGAGCCCGCGCGATGGAGCAGCTCGCCCAGCGATTTCCGACGGATCGGTATGTCCTCAGGTCCGTCACCTACAATCGCTGGCTCGCCGGCGACTGGAGAGGGACGTTGGAGGCCTGGGAGCGGCTGCGGAGTCTGGACGCCTCGGATGCCTCCGGGCTGGTCGAGGCGGAGGCCACGGCGCTCGTGGCGCTGGGGCGCCGGGGCGAGGCGCTCGCGCTGCTCAAGAAGCTCTTCGAGGAGGCAGGCCCGATGAATCGGTCGAGGACCGCCGAGCTCTACGCCCGCGTTGCCCGCACCGAGAAGGGCGTGGCGCCGGATGAGCTCATCGCGGCGCTGGAGGGTGGCGGCTCGGAGGAAGGCTCGAAGCAGTGGTTGCTTCGCTCCCGGGCGGAGCTGCCGACCCAGGGGGCGCCGGATTGGCCTGGCCTGCGCCTCATGTCCGCGGTGGGCCGGGATCCCCAGGCGGTCGTGGAACTGGCCGCGCGGTTGGAGTCTCCCGACCTCCAGCAGCTGAGCGATGCGGGCTGGGCGCTGGCTTATGGGGAGGCGGTGCGCACCGGCGCGACGGCCTCGGAGAAGGTGCTGGCTCAGGCGTATGTGGTGGACGATGCCAGCCTGGAGCTCTTCCGCCGCTTCGTGCGGGGAGAGGCGGTCTCGCTCCAGGATGCGGAGCTGGAGCCGGAGCTGCGGGCCGCGGCCTGCTTCGTGCGCTCACGCAACAAGGCGCTCCCCGCCGAAGAGCGGCGGCGGCTCTTGGAGCAGGCCCGCAAGGAGGATTGGTTCCACGGTTCCGTCAGCGAGGCCATTGCGTCATGGGCACCGTGAGTCAGCGAAGCCCCGCTCGTCGCGCGCTCCTGGCCCTCATCCTGTGGGCGGGCTTCTGGGTGCTGGGGGCGGGGGTGATCGCCGCGCTGGCCTGGGTGCCGGTCGCCGAGAGCCTCTACGCCGGTGGAATCGGCTGGGCCGGCGTCTTCTCCGCCGCCGGCGCGCTCACCGTGCTGTGGGCGCTGCGGCCGCGCTGGTCCTTCCGCAGGCGGAAGGAGGACATCGAGACGCTGTCGCAGGAGCGCTTCCCCGCGCTGGCCGCCCTGGTGGAGGACGTGGCCCGCCAGGTGGGCACGCGCGTGCCTCGCAAGGTGTACCTGGCGGACCAGGCCACCGCTTTCATCACCATCCAGCGGCGCTGGTGGGGGCTGCGGCGAGAGGCCATCGTCGGAGTGGGCTTCCCGCTGTTCGCTCTCCTCTCGCGCGAGGAGCTGGCGTCGGTGCTCGCGCACGAGTTCGGCCACCACGTGGGGGGAGACCTGGCGCTGGGCCCCTGGGTGTACCGCACCCGCTCCGCCATCGCCTCGGCCGTGGAGAGCCTGGAGGACTCGGCCTTCTTCCTGGACGTGCCCTTCCGCCTCTATGGCCAGCTGTTCCTCCGGGTGTCGGGGGCGGTGTCTCGCCAGCAGGAGCTGGCCGCGGATGCGCTGGCGGCTAGGACTTGCGGCCCCGAGGCGACCGCTCGGGCCCTGCACAAGGTGCACCTGCTGGCGCCCCTGTGGGGCGCCTACCTGGGGCACGACGTCATCCCCATCATCGAGAAGGGCGTGCGCATCCCGATTCTGGAGGGGTTCCGCTCCTTCCTCGCGGAGAAGACCCTGCGCTCGGAGATCTCCCAGGACGTCGAGGAGGAGCTCCGCCGTCCGCCCTCGCCCTGGGACTCGCACCCGCCGTTCGAGGAGCGGCTGCACTCGCTGGGGCATGAGGGCCCGCGCGAGGGTGCGCCCCTGCCGTTGACGGAGCTGAAGGCGGGAGGCTGCCTCGAGCTGCTCGGCGGCGAGGCGAGCGCGGAGGAAGTGTTCTACGAGCAGAAGACCCGAGGGGCGCTGGTCTCCCTGAAGTGGGAGGAGCTCGGCGAGAAGATCGTCCTGCCGGAGATTGCCCGGCACCTCACGGGCGGGGCGCTGGATCCGCGCCGGACGCCGCTCGGCTCGCTGCCGGAGCTGCTGCGCGAGGGGGATCGGCTCTGGGATCGGGTGCGGCCCGCGGGGCTCTCCATCCTCTCGCCCGAGGCGAAGCGCCAGCATGCCCGGCAGGTGCTGGTGCATTGGATGGCCGCGGTGCTCGTCGAGCGCGGCTTCGAGCCGGAGCTCCGCCCGGGAATGAACCTGAGGGTGCAGCGGGAGGGGCACTTCGTGGAGCCGGCCGCCATCGTGGACTGGCTGGTGAAGGGCGTGTGGTCCGAGGAGCAGTACCGCACCTGGAGCAACCTGATCGAGCAGCTCTGAGCCGCCCGGGAGCGGCATCACCTCCGCTCACTCCAGGATGGGCGAGCCCTCCTCCGGCTCCTGGATGGGGGCGCGGAAGCAGACGCGAGCCTCCCCACAGGCATGGGGGTGCACCAGATCGTCGTCGGGCCCCACGCTCTCGCCGGTCGCGACGCACCAGAACGTCGCCGTCGAGACGAAGCCCGTGTCCCACGCCACCGCCGCGTCATACCGGACGCCCGGCTCTCCCCGCGAACGCACCCGCCGGCAGACGCACGGCGGTTTCTGCTCGGTGCTCGAGTCCATGCGCGCCCTCAGGCCGCTGCGGCGGCCAGCACCGTCCTGCGGACCACGGTCTCGAGGATGGGGACCTTGTAGGCGTTCTTCGACAGTGGGGTGGCTCCTTGGACGGCCGCCTGCGCCACCTGCCGCGCGAGCCCCTCATCGAGCCTCTTTCCCACCAGGAGCTTCTCCGCCTCCGTCGCGCGCCGAGGCGTGGGCGCCACCCAGCCCATGGCGATCGCCGCCTGGCGGATGACCTGGCCGTCCATCTGCAACACCACGGCGACATCGCAGATGGGCCAGTCGTAGCTCTCCCGCTCGCCCTGCTTGTGGTACGCCGCCTTCGTTCCCGCCGCCGGCGCAGGGATGCGCACCCGCGTCAACAGCTCGTTCGGCGCGATGACCGTGTCGCTCGGGCGCTTCGCGTCCGGCGGCAGCAGGAAGTCGGACAGGGGCACCACCCGCGACTTGCCTCCGGGGCCGCTCAGCTCCACCGAGGCGCCATAGGCCACCAGGGCCGTCGCGGGCGTGGAGGCGTGCACCATCACCGTGCGCTGGTTGTCGAAGATGGCGTGATACTGGTTCTGCCCCGAGCGGACCCGCGCCACATCGTCACCCCCGGCCTGGTGGAAGTGATCGTAGCGGAAGTACCAGCAGCGGGGCCGCTGGAGCAGGTTGCCGCCCAGCGTGGCGGCATTGCGGACCTGGGGCGTGGCGGCATGCTCCGCCGCATCCGCCAGCGCCACGAAGCGACGGCGCACCTCCGGCTCGCGCGACAGCCGGGCCAGCGTCACCAGGGCGCCCAGCTCCATGCCCTGCCGGGCGTCGAAGCGCACCCCGTCCAGGCCCTTGATGGTCTTGAGGTTGACCACCCGGTGGGGGGCCACCACGCCCCCCTTCATCAAGTCCAACAGGTCCATCCCGCCGGCCTTGGCGAGGACAGGCTTCTGCGCGCTGCCTTCCCCCAGCAGCGTGACGGCCTGCTCCACGGATTCAGCGTCCACCCATTCGAAGCTCTGCATGAATCCTCCGGTGCGGCTCAGGTTCTCAGCGCCGCGAGCACGTTCGCGGGCGTCATGGGAAGCGTGCGGATGCGCTTGCCCGTCGCGTTGTAGAAGGCATTGGCCACCGCCGCCGCCGTCGCCACGTTGGCGGGCTCGGCCACTCCGCGCGCGTCCGTGGAGGACTGCGCCCCGAGCTGCTCGAGCAGGATGACCTCGATGCGCGGCACCTCGCGCGAGCCGACGATCTTGTACTGATCGACGTTGGCGTTGAGCTGGTGGCCGCTCGCGGCGTCCAGGTGCCGCTCCTCGTAGAGGGCGTAGCTCACGCCTTGAATCACCCCGCCGTAGATCTGGCTCTCGGTGAGCTTGGGGTTGATGGGGCGCCCGCAGTCATGCACGGCGACCATGCGCTCCACCTTGACGATGCCCGTCTCCGTGTCGACCGCCACCTCGGCGAACTGCACGCCCCCAATCCCATGCCGGCTGATGCTCATGTCGGGGGTTGCCGCCGCGAACCCCTCGTAGTCGTCCCGGCGCTCGGCCCGATGGGAGATCTCCTCGAACCCGGCCTTCTTGACGGCCTCGCGGAAGGGCAGGGCCGACGCAGGCTTGCCCTTCACCATCACCTTGCCGTCGACGAAGACGATGTCGTCCGCGTTCGCCTGGAAGTGGGGGGCCAGCCGCGCGGCGATGTCCCGGACGCAGCGGTACGCGGCATTCCGGGCGGCGGGTGTGAGGGAGCTGGTGACGCGGCTACCGCCGGAGGCAGGCCCCATCGGGTAGCGGGAGTCTCCGACGTAGGCGCCGATCTGCTCCGGGCGCAGGCCGAACTCCTCGGCCACCACCTGCGCCAGGATGGTGCGCGTCCCCGTGCCGATGTCCTGCGTGCTGCTGAAGGCCTCGACAGAGCCGTCATCCGTCACGCGGACTTCACACGCGGTGTTCCGGTGGACCAGGTAGAGCCACTGGGACTGGGCGACCCCCATGCCTCGCTTGATGGGACCCTTGTCCGAGCCAGCGGGCCGCCGCTTGCTCCAGCCGAACCGGTCGGCTCCCACCTTGCGCTCATAGGCGCGAGCCACGCAGTCATCCGTCCCGGAGACGTCGATCTTGCTCCGGAGGACGAGCGGATCCATGCCGATCCGCTCCGCCACCTCGTCGATGGCCTGCTCCAGGGCGAAGATGCCCTGGACCTGACCGGGCCCCCGGAACGCGGCGCAGGGCCCGGCGTTGGTGAAGACGTCGTGCTGCTCCACGCGCACGTTCGGGCAGGCGTAGAGCGTGGAGTGGCAGAAGCCGACCCCGGCGCCGCCCGCCACGCCTCCGCTGCCGAAGGACTGGAGCTGGATGGCCGTGAGGGAGCCATCCCGCTTCGCGCCCACCTTGAGCCGCTGGATGCTGTTCGGACGGTTGCCGCCCGACACGTGCTCTTCCCGGCGATCCAGCACCATCCGCACCGGCAGCCGCGCCTTGCGCGACAGGTGGATGGCGAGCAGCCCGAAGTTGCCAATCCCGTACTTCGCGCCGAAGCCGCCACCGGTGAAGTCACTGAGGACGCGAACCTTGTTCTTCGGCAGATCGAAGTGCTCGGCCGCTTCTTCCCGGACGCTCGCGACGTGCTGCGTGGAGGCGTAGAGCGTCAGCCCGTCCTCCTTCCAATCCGCGACGAGCCCGTGCGGCTCCATGGGGACGTGGGTCTGCACCTGGGTGCGGAACTCCGCCTCGACCACCACCTCGGCCTCGCGAAACCCCTGCTCGACGTCTCCGCGTGGGCCCACGCCGCGTGGCTTCGTGTCGGGACCTCGGACGTTGCCTCTCTGGGGGAGGCCTGGGGGAGCTCCGCCTCCGCCCGCGGTCGCCGGCTGCTCGGTGGGGCCGGGGAAGACGCGAGGCGCGTTCTCCTTCATGGCCTCCTCGAGCTCGGTGACGTGGGGTAGGGGCTCGTACTCCACTTTGATGAGCTTCAGCGCCGCCTCGGCGGCGCGAGGGTTCTCGGCGGCCACCGCCGCGATGGGCTGGCCCGCGTAGCGGATGGTCGGGTAGCGCTGGCTCTGCTCCGCCTTCGGGTCGCGCAGCTTCGCGGTCGCCAGCAGGCGCTCCATGACGTGAACGGCGCGGACGCCTGGGTAGCGCTCGGCCGCGGAGGTGTCGATGGACTTGATGCGCGCGTGGGGCAGCGGCGAGACGAGCCACTTGCCCCAGAGCATCCCGGGGAGCTGGATGTCGAAGGTATAGCGGGCCTTGCCGGTGACCTTCTCGATTCCATCCAGGCGCGAGATGGGCTTGCCGATGGACTTGAGCTTCGCGTTCTCGGGCAGGGGCGGTGGCTCGTCCAGCGGCACCCGCCGGGTGACCTCCTTCAGCCCGTCCCCGACAATCCCTTGCAGGATGGCTTGCTGCCGGGCGGGCCCCGGGTTCGGAGGTGGAGGCGGCTTGGGGCCTCCGGCCTGCTCCTTCTGTCCGTCGGAGGGCTTGTTGGAAGCGCGGCTATCCGTGGTGTCCTTGACGCCTTGCATCAGCTCTTCCCCTTGATCTTTCCGCCTGCCTGGGCCGCCGCCAGGGTCGCCTTGAAGACGTTGGGATAGGTGCCGCACCGGCACAGGTGGCCGCTGACGGCCTGCTTCACGTCATCGAGCGTGCACTTCGGGTTGCGCTCGACCAGCGCGGCGCAGCTCATCACCATGCCGGGCGTGCAGAAGCCGCACTGCAGCGCATCGTTCTCCACGAAGGCGCGCTGGACGGGGTGGAGCTCGTCGCCCTGGGCGAGCCCCTCGATGGTGGTGACCTTGCGGCCCCGGGCGTCGAAGGCCAGCGTCATGCAGCTGGCGGCGACTTCGCCGTCGAGCCACACCGTGCAGGCCGAGCAGGCGCCACGGTCGCAGCCGATCTTCGTCCCCGTCATGCCGAGGTTGTTGCGGAGGACTTCGGCCAGCGTGGTGGCGGGGTCCACCTGGACGGCGACGGGGCGCCCGTTGATGGAGAGGGACAGCGAGGCGGGCTCGGGGCCCTGGACCGCCGGAGAGGCGGCCGCCGCCGCTTCCGCGACGGACTGGGACAGCGTGGCGGTCAGCGCCGAGGCACCCGCGCCGGTGAAGAAGGCGCGGCGGCTGAGCTTGGGAAGCAGGGGCTTGGAATCGGAGTCATCATCGGGTGGGGCCAAATGTCGAACGCTCCTCTCGCGGATGAAGGTACCGGAGCCGCAGCTGAGAAGCCCAGACAGAGTGTGAAGCCTGTGTCACCAGCTTCGATTGGTGAACAAAGGCTCAATGCGTTCTCCCAGCTCTTCAACAGCTGGGCGGCTTCGAATGCAGCGAGCCCCTCTCCCCTCAGCGCCATCTCTGCGTCAGCAGCGCTGCGAGCGCATCTCCAGCGGACCGCAATCTCCGGAACGCAGCGATGTACCGCTCGGCGTGCTCGTCTCCGTAGCTATCTTCCTCCCGGAAGGTCGCTCCCTTCTGGATGTTCTCCATGGCCTGCACCCCGAACTGACGTTGCGCCTCGAAAGACTGTGTACTCAAGCGTGGAAGAGGACGGCTCGGTCGTGTTCTCCAGCCCGCCCCTCGTGTGGAGCCTGCGCGCATCCACACGAAGGGAGGAAGGGCCGGGAGTCTGGCCAGGTGTTCGTGACGAAGTCCTGTCCAGAGCAGCCCTACGCCGCGGAGCGGACGGTGGTGAGGCCGTCCATCAGCGCCTCGGTCAGCAGCTCCAGATCATCCAGGAGCACGTCCTTGACGGTGACGTACGTCTTTTCGTCGATGACGCGCATGTTGAAGCGCGTGTGAGAGGTCTCCTCCGGGAAGCGGAAGGTGATGCTGTCACGCAGGGTCTGGATGCGCGCCAGCACCTCTTCCGGCAGGCTCGGCTGAGTCTTGGGGCGCTTGTGCCGCGTGGCCTCCTTCAGCTCCTCCACCGTGCACTCGGAGAAGGGCTTCTGCTCGAGCGTCCCGTCCGCCTTCGGTACGTCGATGAGGGTGGGACCGGGATCGTCCGCCGAGAGCTTGAGGCTGGCCGCCTTGCCGTAGGTGATCAGCGCGTACAGGTGGTACACGCTGTGGCGCGCCGCGGCCTGTTCGCTGAAGGCCCGCGCCACGGTGCCGCACGTGCTGAGCACCGACTGGGAGATCTCCTTCACCTCCTTGCTGAAGAACTCCTGGGCGTTCTTGAACCCGCCCATGGCCGCCATCTTCTTGTCCACGACGAGGTTGTAGTACTGGCCGATGCGATAGTGATTCTTGTTCACGTCCGTCCCAAGCTGGCGCAGCGTGTCGCGCACCTGGGTGAGAGTCACGTCGGTGATGCTCTTGTCTTGTTTCGCTTCCATGGTTCCGCCGTTCACTTCGAAGGGTTGATGCCGCCAGCACCAGCGCACCATCTGCTGCCGCCAGCGACGGATGGGCCACTTGCAGCACGCGGGCCAAGGACTGTGCCCTCTGAGAACGGGGGGCTTCGAGGGAGAGGAGTCCGGTTTCGTGGACGGACCGTCTCATTGCGGAGACTGGGTCGCTTCAGGTCACTTTGGGATATCCCAAAGTGACCCATGGGCGGCTGAGGACGTGGGGCCAGCGCACTCCCCATTGGAAGCCGGAGGTATCTACGCCGGGTCCAGGGCCCAGGTGCCTTCCTCCCACCGAAGCAAGGCCTGCGCCGCTTTGAATGGAACCAGCCCCTCGCCCTTGGCAGCTTCCTCCAAGACCGCCTTGGCCTCTGCCGTTCGATGGCGGAGCAGTACTGCGGCAGCCGCTACCCGGACGTCCATACGGGGATGCGTGAACAGTGCCGCTAGTGCATCTCGTCCCGCATCGCCATGCTCTCGGAGCTTGTCGAACGCGGCGCCGTATTTCCGGGCATGCTTGTTCCCGGTCCTGGCATCTCCCCGCCAGATGGCATCGGTCTGGGCGGCGACGTTCTCAGCGAACTGCGCCACGAGCTCCTCCAGCCTCATCACCAGATCCCTTTCTGGACGTTCTCCATGGCGAGCAATCCGAACTTGCGCTGAGCCTCATACGACTGCGTACTCAACCACTGACGCACGGTCAGGCTCTTTGAGCCGGTAAGATCCCATTGGATGGACGAATAGAACGCGCTAACGCGAGTGTGTAGCCCTTTCTCCAGGGGGATGACGTTCCGGGTGTTGTGGAGGGCATGAGGACCGAAGCGCGCCACGTTGCCTGGAGTCTGTTCGACGATGTGGTGCCACTGCTTGCCCTCGCCTGCTGAGCCCAGAGCGCTTCTGAGGCCACTGAAAGAGCCCCAGGATCTGACTCCAGCAGGAGGGCTGCCGGCTGAGGAGTCTCCGCCACCCAGGCTCTGGGCGGCCATGGCGACGGCGGTAGCTGGCAGGGAGATGACGATGGTGGTGCCGACGACGGCTACCGCGCGCACCTGTCCGACGTTTGCCAGGTGGAGCCCCATTCGTGAGGCACTCAGTGCCGCCGTCTCGGAGAAGCCAGGGAGCATCGGCAGCCGGGAGGCCAGCAGTGCGGCGCCCCCGGTCATGCCCTGGCTCACCACCACCGTGACCGCGAGGACGAGGACACGTGCCACGTTGGGGCCGATCCGGCTCGCGAAGCGCTGGCCTGCCTGTTCCAGCTCCTCGGCAGTGGTGGCTTTGTCGGTGGCGCGCTTGAGCTTCCGGCTTGCGTCCACAACGGCGAAGAACGTCTCGACGCCCAGGGAGAGCAGCAGGAGGGCGGAGACGATGGCAGCGGCCTTGGTGAACACCGGCTCGGGGTTGGCGGCCATGACGGCCCAGGTAATGAGGCCGGTGGCGATGACGGTGTAGAAGAGCTGGGGTGCCAGGGTGTCCTCCACGGCCCCGGCGATGCTCTCGCGCATGGGCTCGAGCGATAGGCCCAGGGCGATTCCCAGCTTGTCCCACGGGCCCAGGCCCATGACGTCATCGAGCAGAGAGAGGCAGTCTTCCCTGTGCTGGCCGGGCTTGCAGAGGCCGCCGAAGCCCTTGCTCATCAATCGCTGCCAGCGAGAGTCCACCTCGTCGCCAGGGTAGGAGGCCCGCACCAGCCAGCCCTGGTGGGGGGAGCGCAAGGCCAAGGGCATGTGCAGCACCCACTGCGTCAGAGCGTGCTCGAAGGCGGCTGCGCTCAAGTTCACGGCTGGGGCCGAGGAGAGCTGCCGATACTCCAAAGGCTCATCCCCACCTGTGTCCAGGCGCACCACGCGCGAGGTGCCGCACGCGGTGGACAGCGCTAGCAGGAGGACGAAGACGCGCAAGAAACGAGGAGGCATGGGGGCCCTCCAGAACGAGGGGGCCTTCAGCCTACGCGAACTCGTTATCCGCCAGCCGTTGCGCTAGAGACCGCGTCCCGGATCGAACTCTGGACGCATGAGGACGTTGGGCCTCCCAAGCCCTGCCAGAGGCTTGACCACCTGAAACGGGCTGAGGGCCCGAATCCGCCTCCGCGTCGTGTCCGGCCTCCTGCCGGGCGAACCTTGTGCGTACTGGTCTGCTTGTCGTACCAGTTGGGGAGCGGTTCGCTCATGGGCCGCCTCCATGGTCAGGCAGTTCCCCGGGCTCTACGCCGGGTCAAGGGCCCAGGTGCCTTCCTCCCACCGCAGCAAGGCTTGCTGCGCCTCGAAGGGGACCATGCCCTCGCCCTTGGCGGCTTCTTGCAGGACCGCCTTGGCCTCCGCCGTGCGATGGCGGAGCAGGAATGCTGCCGCAGCGACCCGGACATCCATGCGCGGGTGTTTCAGAAGAACAGCCAGTGCATCTCGCCCTGCATCGCCCTGGGCCCGGAGCTTGTCGAACGCGGCACCGCACTTCCGGGCATGCTTGTTTCCGGTCCTGGCGTCTCCCCTCCAGATGGCATCGGTCTGGGCAGCGACGTTCTCTGCGAATTGTTCGACGAGTTCCTCCAGCTTCATGACCAGATCCCCTTCGAGAGGTTCTTCAAGTCCGACGCGAGCATCGACCGGCTCCGGCAAGGTGCTCACTCGTCTCGAAGACATATCGGAACGCGCGCACAGCTGGCGACCCATGAGGTAGGGTAGGGCGGGGGCGGAGGTGAGCGCCTCAAGCCAGGGAGAAGCGCCATGGGGAAGAAGCGCCCCGAGCTGGAGGTGGACCCGCTCTTCCTGCCCGTGGGAACACGGGTGGGGCCGTGGCGGGTGCAAGGCTGGAGAGGTCGAGGCGCCTACGGCACCCTCTACCGCGTGGAGCGGGTGGGCCAGCAAGCAGCTGGCTCGTTCGCGCTCAAGCTGGCCACCCATGCTCGGGATGAACGCTTCGAGCGCGAGGCCTGGCTGCTGTCTCGCATCCAGAGCCCTTACGTGCCACGGCTTCACGAACAGGGCGTATGGGCACACCCCAGCGGAGCCTTTCCGTACGTGGTGATGGGCTGGGTGGAGGGCGAGTCGCTGTACGAGTGGGCCGAGAGGCGCAACCCGACGTGGCGTCAGGCGGCGAGGCTGTTGGCCCAGGTGGCGCGGGCGCTGGAGGCCACGCATGCGGTGGGGGGCCTGCACCGGGATGTGAAGGGTGAAAACGTCCTGGTGCGGCCCGCGGATGGGCGGGCCTTCCTCACGGACTTTGGTGCGGGGCACTACCGAGGTGCGGCCACGCTCACCACGAAGTTGCTGCCTCCAGGCACGCCCGCCTACCGCAGCCCCGAGGCGCGGGGCTTTCTCCGCGTCTTCCTGCGCCACCCCACCGCGCACTATCCGGCGAGCACGTGTGATGACTTGTTCGCCCTGGGAGTCATGGCCCACCGGCTGGTGACGGACGAGTACCCGCCGTCCACCCATCCCGAGGAGAGCGGCTCCGAGGTGTGGAGCGCGAGTGGGTCAGGGCCGCGTCCGCCGCGCGAGCTCAACCCGCGCGTCAGCCCCGCGCTGGACGCGCTCATCCTGAGGTTGCTGGCCATCGCCCCCGAGGAGCGATTTGGGGGCAGAGCGGGGGAGGCCGCAGAGGCGCTGGAGCTGGTGGCGGAGAGTGCGGAGGCGGAGGCGGCGGGCCCGCTGTTCTCCTGGGGGAATGGGCACCTCCCACGCTGGCGGGCTCCCGAGAGTGTGCGGCGAGCCGAGGCACTGGACGCCGCTGCGAGGGAGCAGGCGCTTCGCGAGGAGGAGGCGCGGAGTGGCGCCAGGGCTCACCGTGAACAGGCTCCGCCATGGGCTTGGGGACCGGTATGGGGAGTGGAGATGGCGGTAGCCCTTCTGGGGTTGCTGCTCGCGGGGGGCTCCGGGGCCTGGCTGTACCGCGGGCAGGAGCTGGCCGGGACCGCTTCAACCCGTGCGGCCCCGAGGGGAGAGCGTGTGGCAGTGGCCGACAGCGTGATACCCGCCGCGACGCTCGCCCCCATGCTCAGTCACGACATGCCATCGGTCATCGGGTTGCCGCTGCCCGAGAAGCCCTTTCCCGGTCAGCGCACGCCTCCGTGCAACAGGCATGGTGAGGTGGAGCTTCGTGGCGGGTGCTGGTACCTGCTGGGCAACGCCCCTGCGCCGTGCAAGGAGGACGCGTACGACTGGAAGGGAGCTTGTTACCTCCCTTCTTATCCTCCCCGGCGCCCGTCTGCGTCGCAGCTCCCGTGATGCTCCGCCGCGAGAGCCTGGCGCCTCCGCTCCGGTAGGCCCGCCGTCCGCGCAAGGCGCTCCAGCGCAGGTGCTCTACCTGGAGCCAGCGAAGGCCTTGCCACGAGCCGCGAGGGCCTTCTCGAGAATGCCTATCGCCTTCGGCCCCACTCCGTGGAGCTCGCCCAGCTCTGCCTTGCTCAGTCGGGCCACCTGGCTCAACCGCGTGATGCCGATGTTTGCCAGGGCTCGGGTCGCTGGCTTGCCGATACTGGGGAGGCTGTCCTCGGTCTCTGGGTTCGGCATGTCATTCCTTTCCTGACTGTTCCGCGTGAGCTTCGAGGCCTTGCCGCACCTGATGCAAGCGGCGGTGCTCAGCCTGCCACCGGGTGTTGCCTCGCAGCTGGAGACGCTCGTCGAGGCGCTCTCCGCCGTGGATGGGGCGGGAGACGTCCCCACCGCCCTCCAGGATCGCTCGCGCCGGAGGACTAGACTCCTTGCCGCTGGAGCACCCCGGCGCCGATATCCCCGGCGAGATCGATCACCACCTTGGCCGCCAGGCTGAAGCCCTCCGTGCTTTCCACGACGTCATTCAGGCGGAGGAACTGCATCATGTTGGGCAGGGGCGCCAGGACGGCGGCACCGATATCCGCGCCATTGGCCGTCGGCGGATCATCCGAGGTCCCGATGACGGCCCCGTTGAGCCCGACGGCGAACATGCCCGCCCCCCAGATCGTGAGGAACATCTTGCCCGCCGTATCGATGGACTCCGCCACCTGCTTGTCGTCAGGGGAGCGCAGCAGGTAGCCATTGAGCCCGAGCGGTACCCACCCCATGAACCAGTTGACGAGGGAGAACACCTGGGCCGTCGTGAAGCCGGAGAAGTCGAAGCTCAGGATGTTGCCCGTGGGCCAGGAGAGCACCTGCATGGCGAGGTTGACCACCAGGTCGAACACCCCCAGGACCACCGTGCTGGTGCTCGCCTTCTCGAGCATCTGCGCCGAATCGTTCGACGAGGAGATGTCGAGCGCCGCGTCGACCAGCCCCTGGATGACGGAGATGATCTCGACGAGGCTCGCGCGCAGGTTCCCCTCCAGGGAGAAGCCCTGGAACGCCAGGGGCGCCGCCAGCGTGGCCTGCTGCGGCGCCTGGAAGCTCGTGCCGAGGATCTGCTGCGTGGTGGCGTCGTCGAAGGGCGGTGTCTGACTGTTGGCCAGCTTGAAGAGGATTGTCAGCGGGAAGGCCAGCACCAGGCTCGCCAGCCCGAGGGCCGTCATCGGCTCGCCCGAGCTGGAGATGACGTTGTTCCACAGCCAGGTGATGATGGGGATGTCCGGCAGCGTCTGGGTCAGCATCTCCCAGATGGCATCCACCCCGTTGGAGAAGATGTCCAGCAGCGCCGTGACGAGGTCGTCGAGGAGCTCGAGGAAGAGGTCCACTACCGCCTTCGCCGCGCTGAGCAGGTCGGCGACGCCGAGCGTGGGCAGGCTGCTCGGATCACTGGAGACCTGCTTGACGAAGTCCATGAGCGAGGAGATCGCCGTCTTGAAGCTCGTGACGACGTCGGAGCTGCTGACGACATCCCAGAGGCCGCTCAGCAGATCGTCCGAGAGGCTCCCCCCGCTCAGCGCGCTCGTGATGCCCGCAGGCAGGTTCTCCGACACCTTCGAGGTGAGCCAGCTGTTCTGCGCGGAGCTGCTCCCCGTCGGTTGCGCCGAGGTGGTGAGGGCACCGCCGGAGCTTGCCTGCGAGGGATCCGAGGGGTTGATGGTCGCCGCGATGGACTGGCCCGAGAAGCGGGAGATGGCGCTGTCGAATGCCGCGTCCACCTTGTCCTGGATGCCGGTGAACGCCTTCTGCACGGCGGGCAGCACCTCCTGCTGAAGCACCCAGGTGATGGCCGGCTGCACCTGCAGGATGAAGTGCTCGAGCACCTGCTTCGTGTTCCAGATGTCCTCCCAGGAGAAGAGATCCTTCAGCCAGTCCACGGCCTTCTGGATGTCGGCGCCCAGGACGGTGAAGAACGCGTGGACGGCCGAGACGGCATCCTCCACGCCATTGACGACGAGATCGGCCAGCTGGACGACCTGCTCTCCCACGCTGACCCAGAAGGTGGCGACGCTGTCGGCCGCGCTCACCACCCACTGGACGACGCTCATGGCCCCCGTCTTGAGGGCATTCCAGACGTCTCCGAAGAAGTCCCCGATGTCGGACCAGACGCTGTCGAGCGAGGCCGACGCGGAGAGGCGGGCGCGATAGGCCTTGAGCTCGGCGGTGGACTGGAACGTCGTGAGGCGGGGGTTCTTCGGGTCGCGCAGGTCGGCCGCGAAGCCCACGGCGCGCGGTCCCTCCCGCAGGGCGGAGGCGCTGCTCCCGGTGACGGTCGGCATCGTCATGACGGTTTGAATGGCCGAGACCACGGAGTCCACCGTGGCCTGGGGCACCGAGCTCGAGACGAGGGGCTGCCCATCCACCTGGGCGTTGACGAGCACGTCCGTGCTCAGCGGGCTGAGGGCGGCGGAGCCCGTGTTGAGGGAGGCCGTTCCGCGCAGGAAGTCATGCAGGTACTGGTGCGGGGTGACCGTCACCGACAGCGACCTGCCGGGGGCCGTCACCGTGAAGATGGGCGCGCTCAACCCCGTGGCGGGGTACGAGAAGGTGATCTTCCCCTGGGCATCGGCCGTCAGCGTGGCGGCCTGGGTTGGCGCCGGCCCGACGAAGGAGGTCACCCCCTGCGCCTGGATGGCCACCTCCACGGCGGCGGTGAGCGTCACCTGGGCGCCCGGCATCATATTGCCGTTGGTGTCCGTGAGGCTCAGCTCCGTGCGGTAGCGCACCAGCTCGAGTGGGGTATCCGGAGTCGGGGACAGGATGAGGTTGCGCGTCCACTGCTGCGTGGTGGCGTCCTGGGTCAACACGTGCAGCGTCTGATCGACGCCGATGGCGAACAGCGTGGCGTCGTCCTGGATGTCGGGCGGCGTGGACAGGAACGAGACGTTGACATCCAGGGGGAAGAAGGTGGCCCAGTCCGGCGTCCCGGAGGCTGACCAGTCCACCTGATTGAGGACCCACATCGTCCCTTGCGGATCCACGCCGAAGAAGCGGATCAGCGTGTCACTGCCGACCAGCCCCACTCCCTGCTCCACCGTCGCGCCCGTGACGGAGGTGCGCGTGAAGGAGCCCTGCGCCCCCGGCATGGGGAAGGTGGCGAACCACAGGGCGCTCTGAGTGTCCGAGTACAGGGCCGTCACGGTGGTGCCCGTCAGGTTGATGTAGTGGATGCGCGAGACGCCGCTCTCGGTCACGTCCACGGGGGTCCACGTGGCGGGGTCCAGGAAGGACTGGAAGAAGACGGTGAGGCGCTTGCTGCTGACGACGGCCAGCACGTAGATGCCGGAGTCCTGGGCGATGGCCGGCAGGAGCTGCGCGCCGCTCAGCGACCCCTTGAAGAAGTCCTGTGTGTCGGGCGAGGAGCCGGGGACGAAGACGAGCAGGTCTCCACCAGCGGAGGCGCCCATCACGTTCAGCGCTCCCCCGCCCGTGTTCACCGCCGCCAGGTTGTTGGCCAGGGTGAGCTCCTCGGGGGTGGACCAGACGCCATCCTGGAGGACGGAGTGGAGCGTCTGGGTCGTGTTCCGGTAGTACGCGTGCGCCAGGTTGTCCGAGTGGACTCCGGCGGCGACCTCCTGGACGCCAGTTCCATTGGGCATCGGGGTCAGCTTCCAGCCCGAGGCCGAGCTGCTGTCCGGGGTGATGTGGGTGAGCCCCACGTCCGGCAGGATGGCGAGCGCGGTCGCCGTGCCATCTGGCAGGACGAGCGTCGCCAGCGGGTTGGCGACAGTGCCATCCACGAGGATGTTGTTGGCCAGCAGGTAGTCGGTGCTCAGGCGGCTGTCGGCCGTTACGGCGGCGAGCGTGGCAGTCATGGCGGGGCCCCCTCGAGCCCACCAGCATGTGGGCTCGTCACGGTTTGACACAGATTACATGCAATCACGTTGTCATCAGTGGAAGAGTGCGCCGCTCGTGGCCGGCCCCGCGATTGAAACCGGATTCCGTCGCATGGTAGGACCGTCGGGACCGCCCGCTCCCGACCGCACACCATGGATTCCCCCGGAGCTGGACGATCTCGCAGGCGGTTGGTTCGAATCACCGCGGGCGTGCTCCTGGTCCCCGTGGCGCTCCTCGTGCTGGTGTGGGGCGCGGCGGTCATCGCCCTGCACAACCTCGGTCGCCCCTGGCTGAAACAGCGCATCGTCTCCGAGGTGGAGGCGGCCACGGGCATCCAGCTGGACTACCAGGAGGCCCGGGTCGCCGTGCTCTCGGGGCTGCGGCTGGAAGGGCTCGTGGTGCATACCCCGGCGCCGTTTCGAAGCGCCGCGCCCGAACTGCTGCGCGTCGGCTCGCTGGAGGTGCAGTGGTCGCTCGGCGCTCTCCTGAGCAAGCAGCCAAGGGTGGAGCGGGTGTCGGTGCGGGAGGTGGCCCTCGCCCTGGTCGCCGACGATGCAGGGCCGACGTCCCTCACGGGACTGACGGGGCCGGAAGCGCCGGAGCCTCAGCCTGTCGAAGCGCCGCTCGGAGCCTCCCGGCAGCTCGCGACCTTCCTGGCCTCCGCGCCGCCCTTCGGGCAGGTCGAGGTGTCCGGCGTGTCGTTGACCTATGTCCGCGTCCGGAGCGCTGAAGTCGTCGAGCGCTGGTCCTTGCGTGGGCTCGCGGCCACGGTCGAGGCGAAGCGGCACGATGATGGATGGAGAATCTCCGCGAGCATCGGCCAGCCGGGTACGCCGCTTCCCCTGGAGCTGAGCCGGGAAGGCGCGGCCATTCCGGCGGCCCAGGCCGGGCTGGAGCTGGCCCTCTCCGCGGAGGCAGGGGCATCGGCTGCGCATGCGCGGGTGGACCTGGACGTCTCGCGACAGACGTTCGATCCACGGTTCACCGCTCGCACCCTGCTGCACGGCGCGGCCGCAGCGAAGTTCGATGGCGAGAAGCGGCACATCACCCTCGAGCTGGACCGCACCCGGGTGACCGACAGCGCCGAGCTGCAAGCCCAGATAGTGCTTCCGGATGCGGCGGAGGTTCCTCCCGTCGTGACGAAGGCCTCGGCGGAGCTGGATCTCGGACGGCTGCTGCAGCTGCTCCCCGCCGACATGCGGCCCTTCTCCATCGAGCGAGGCAAGGTGCGGCTGGAAGCCCAGGCGCTCACGCTCAGCGCCATGCCGCGGCTGGGCGCCCAGGGCCGGCTCGGGCTGGACGCCGATGTCGCGGCGCTCCAGCGGATTCAAGGCGCTCTTCGGGTGGCACTCGGGAGTGGACGCGTCTCCTGGGTGGCGACCCCGGACTCCCAGCAGGGACTGGCCGCTCGGCTCACCTTCGCGCTCCAGGGGCTCGACGTCAGGGGGCCCACCACGCTTCGTGTCCCCCAGGCCTCCGGAGAGCTGAAGGGGCAGCAGCTGCGGCCAGCGCTCTCCTCGCCCATCCAGGTGGCCGGGGATGTGTCTCTGTCCGGAGTGGTGGAGGCGTTGGACGTCCATGCCTCCGGCATTCATGCGACAGCGGAGCGCCTGGGGTTTCAGCTCAAGGCGCCCCTGGCGGGAGAGCCGCCCTTCGCCCTGAGCGCGGATGTGCCCGTGGGGGCGCTCCAGGTGGTGATGGCGGATGGCCGAGAGGTGCTGAAGGGCCCCGTGCGCGTGAAGCTCGATGCGTCGGAGACATTCCCCCGGTGGGATGAGCCGAAGCTCAGTCGGGGGCGCGCCCGTCTGGAGCTCGACGTGGGAACGATGCACGCGTCGCTGGATGCCAACAAAGGGAACGACGCCGTGGCGTACACCCTGGCCGTCGAGACTCCGGACCTCGCGGTGGCGCGGCCCTTCCTCCCCGAGTCGGTCGCCGCGCGCATCCCCTGGAAGCAGCTGGCCGTGAGCCTGGCCTCCACGGGCAAGCTGGCGTCGCTCTTCTCCCCCTCGCCACGGCTGGAGCACCGGACGGAGCTGCGCCTGCAGCGGCCGGGATGGGACGACGTGTCGGCCAGCAACGTCGCCGTCGTGGTGAGCTCGAAGGGAGATGCCTGGCGGCATACGGGCGACGTGGACCTTCGAGTCGAAGGGCTGCGCGCCGGTGAGAAGGACGTGGGGGCTCAGCACCAGACGCTGGCGCTGGACCTCGACCGTGGAAAGCCGTCGCTGCGGGTGGTGCTCGCCAGCCACGCAGGGCTGAAGGTCGCTCTCGACGCCGCGCTGGCGTTCGACCGGAAAGCCAGCGCGCTGCGCGTGGATGTGAAGGGCGACCTTCCGCCCGACGGTGCCGTGTTGCCTCTCCTGGCCAGGGCGCAGGTGCCCGGGGAGCTGGACCTCCCGCGGCTCGGGCTGGGCGTCGAGCTGCATGGCACGCTGCTCGGTGTCATCACGGACATCACCGCGGATGGAGCCGTGCGGCTGGCCTCGGAGCCGCTTCGGACCGCCGGCTTCGAGGGGACGGCGGTGGTGGATGCGAGCGGCATCCGCTGGAGGCAGGAGGCCTTGTTCATCAACCTGCCCAAGCTGCACTGGCAGGTCGATTCGCACGTCGATGGGCCACGGCGAACCGTCCGCAGCGTGGTGACGGCCGAGAAGCTCGGTGTGGGCCTGGACGATCGCCGGCTGTCCTTCGCCGACCTGTCCAGCGACACCACCGCCACCTTCTCCGAGAAGTGGGAAGCGGACGACATCGAGCTGAAGCAGACCGTGAAGGTCCGCTCCCTCGAGCAGAAGCCGGCGCTGCCCTATCCGGTGCAGGACCTGGAAGGCTCGTTCTCCGCTCGCTGGAAGCCCCATGGCGTCATCCACGTCCCGGATCTGCACCTGGCCAACGCGGGCACCAGCACCCGGCTGAGAGCCGAAGGCCGGCTCGACCTCAGCGACCACCGGCGCCGCCTGGCCGTCCGAGGCGAGCTGGAGCAGGACCTGTCCAGGCTCGCGCAGCCCGGCGTCATCGAGAGCAGCGGCAAGGTCTCGGTCGACTTCCGGGTGGCCTCGCCCGATCTGGTGGTCTTCCGGACCCTCTCCAACCTGCTCCTCCATGATGTGAACCTGCGGCTGCCCGAGTCGGGGATCGCCATCGAGGCGCTCGACGGCAACGTGCCGCTGACCGAGAACGTGGAGCTCACCGAAGGCGGGGTGCGGCTGCTGAGCGACATCGAAGTGAACCCGTACGCGATGCTGCGCTTCGCCGACCAGCACCCCTTGCTCTCTCGCAGTGGATTCATGTCGGTGAGCCGCATCACCACGCCGTACATCTCGATCGCGCCCCTGGCCGGCAACCTGTCCATCAACCAGAACGTGTTCTCCATGAGCCAGCTGGAGATGGGCGTCCGGGGTGGGCGCATCACCGGGCAGTGCGTGCTGGATTGGCAGGGACGTCACTCCACCCTGGAGGCGCACGTGCGGGCGACCGGTGTGAAGTCGTCCCGGGGCGAGCCCTTCGACGGCAACGCCGCCGTGGTCATCTCCGGCAAGGATCGCAGCGTCAACGGGCGCGCGGAGATCCTGCGCATCGGCAACCGACACCTGCTCGATCTGCTCGAGCTCGAGGATCCGCACCACGCCGATCCCGCCACCAACCGCGTCCGCTACGCGCTGCGGGTGGGCTACCCGGAGAACGTGCGGGTGAGCTTCAACCACGGCTTCGGCAGCCTGCGCATCACCATGGGAGGCATGGCCCGGCTGCTCAGCGTCGACGAGATCCGGGGCATCCCCATGGGCCCCATTATCGACCGCGTCATCAGCTCCTTGCCCCCCCTGGAGGCCACGCCATGAAACACCCCGGGTTGCTGCTGCTCGCCGCCCTCGTCTCCGCCGGGTGCATCCGCGCCCCGGAGATCGTCATGGTCGATCGCGCGACGGCGCTCGAGGAGCAGGCCGCCGGCTCGTTCAAGGACGTGGAGCAGCGGCTCGCTCGCGCGGCCATGAGCCCGACGCCGGTGCCGTTCACGCCCAACCAATTGGAGGAGCTGGGCCTGCAGCCCACGGCGCTGGTCGAGAACATGGGCAAGACCCAGGCGGACCGCGTCGACGAGCTGCTGCGGCGCCACTGCGTGGGCGAGGGGAGGGACGGGCTGCTGGTGGACACCCGGCGCCGCTGCCAGGCTGGGCGCCTGACGGCCGATGACGTCGCCCTGATGGAGCGGGTGAACCGGGCCCGGCTGCAGCTGTGGCAGTGGATGCGGACGGTCCGCCCCCATGTGCCCGAGGAGTCGCTGCGCCGCGGCTGGCAGCAGGTCCACGCGGAAGGGGTGGTGTGCGGCGGCTGGGTGGAGGCCGAGGACGGCACCTGGGGAGAGAAGAAGTGCTGACGCCCGGTGGACGATTCCTGCTGGCCCTGGCGGTGCTCGTCGCGGGCGCCACCTGGGCGCAGGACGATGAGAACGACGGAGGCCTGCGCACGCCCTCGCGGCTCACCGTGGGCGTGGGGGACCAGTTCCTGGGGCAGCTGGAGCCCGGCGGGAACCGGCTGATCTTCGTCTCCAACCGCAACATCGCGACGGAGATCTACGCCCAGGAGCTAGAGGGGGGCCGCGAGCGCCGCCTCTTCGACGAGGGCGCCGACGTGACGTGGCCGCGCGTCAGTCCCGACGGCAAGCACCTGCTCTACATCTCGTTCCGGGACCAGGCCAGCGGCCAGCTGTGTGTGCGGGAACTGCCGGCCGCGGAGGTCCGCCGCTGCCTCGAGGAGGAGACCAGCGCGCTGCAGGCGGAATGGATCGATGCCTCGCACATCGCGCTGGTGAGCCGCGCGACCATCCAGGGCGACCTGCACCTGTCGCGGGTCACGGTGGGGCCCACGCTGTCCGTGCGCCCGCTGCTCGATCGCAACCTGACCAGCCCCACCCTCTCACCCGATGGGCGCTGGCTGGTGTACGTCCCGGTCGAGCGCTCCGTGCGGCAGGTGGGCCCTGGCTTCGCGGCTCGCGCTTCGTCCCACCTGGAGGCCCTTCGCCTGGATCGCCCCGGCGCCGCCCCCATCCCGCTGGAGCTCGATCTTCCGGGGCAGACCGGACAGCCTGTGTTCTCGCGTGATGGGCGCTTCCTGTACGTGGTGCAGTTCTTCACCGACTCCAACGCGGACGGGGTGATCGACGCTGGCGACCGAGGGGTGCTGTTCCGGGTGCCCTTCGCGGCCGAGCGCGAGGATGCGCCCGAGCGGGCCGCCGCCTCCAGTCCGGAGCAGCTCACCAGTGAGTCGTGGAACTGCGAGTACCCGGCGCCCACGGCCGAGTCCCTCATCGCGACGTGCTCGCGCGCTCAGTCGCTGGATGTGTACCAGCTGCCGCTGGATGGCCAGGTTCCCAGCCACTGGGATGTGGCTCGCCTCAACGAGGAGCTGAACATGGTCGGCCGGCGCGCGGACCTGCTCCTGCTCTATCGCCACCGCCTGCTGCGCGAGGAGCGCCCGAAGATCCGCCGGCTGCTGATGATGCGACTGAGCCGGATGCACCTGGCCTTCGAGGACTTCGACGCGGCGGAGTTCTACGCCCGTCACATGGGCAGGGTGGATGATCCCGCCACCGCCGGACTGTCGGAGCCGCTGCGGATCCTCATCGAGCACCGGCGCGCGATGAAGGAGCGCGAGAACGGGCGCATGGTGGACGAGCTGAGCGTCGCCGAGCGGCAGCGCATGGCCGCGCTGGAGCCCGCCACGGCTCCCAGCCCGCCCTCCGCCGTCTTCCAACACGTGGTGCGCAGCGAGCTGGCGGACGACGCAGGCGACTTCACGCTGGCGCGTCAGGAACTGGAGGCGGCCCAGGTGACCGACACCACTCCGCGCGGGGTGCTGGAGGCCTGGTTCGAGCGAGCGGACGCGCTGTACCGCAAGCTCGAGGACCGCAACGCCCTGGTCGAGGCCGCCCGCCGGCTCTCCACGAACAAGGTCTTCCCGGCCGACGACCAGCTCGACTTCGCTCGCGCCGCCGTCCGCGCGCTCTACCGGGGGCGCCCCTATGCGGAGGCGGATGCCGCCATGGCCCAGGAGCTCGCCTCGGCACCCGCCGGCTCGGCCTATGCGTTCGCCCTGGAGATGGGCCGGCACGTCAACGCGGTGCACGAGGAGCGTCCCCCGCGTCCCGTCCGGGATGCCCTCATCGCTTTCTACCGCCGGCAGGAGGAGCCCCTCCGCCGTCGCGCGCTGGTGCAGGACGCCGTCGAGCGAGCGGCGGGCCTCGGAGCCGACGGCGTGCTGGAGGCGCTGGCGACGGTCTACGTGGACGACACTCCGCCCGGCACCGAGGAGCGTCGCCGGGCCGAGCGGCTGTTCCGCCGCGCGATGACGGGGCGCGGCTACCGCCGGCTCGGCAGGCAGCGCCTGGAAGAGGCCCGGGCCGACTTCGATACCGTGACGCAGCGGACAGGCTCCCTGGAGAGCGCGGTCGAGTCCATGAACCTGCGGCTGCTGGCCGGCGTCAGCCCCGAGGTGGTGCGGAAGGAAGTCACCACCACCTCGCCGAAGATGGCCCAGCCGCTCGCGCACTTCGTGAAGGCCTACGTCCTGGCGCGCCAGCTGCCCTCGCTGGATGACCGCGCCCACGCCGAGGCGGTGGCGGCGGCCGTGAAGGAGCTTCGCGCCGGGTGGAAGGACCTCAAGAATCAGCGCGCGGCACATGCCCTCTACGGCGCCATCCACCACGAGGACTTCCTCCGCCGCCGCGAGCCCGCCGCCGCCGAGCGCGCCAACCGGCACTACATGATTGCCCTGGACCTGGTGCGCAACAACCTCCGCTACCGGGCGATGCTGCTCGGCGCGCTGGGGCTGCTGCACACCCAGGTGGGCAACTTCCACATCGCCCTGGGCTACCTGGATCAGCGGGACAAGCTGCCCTACGTGGACAACGCGGCGGGGCTGGCGGTGTCCCTGGCTCGCGCCCGGGCGCTCCTGCACGTCGGCCGCGAGAAGGAGGCGGCGCAGGCGGCGGATCAGTCCCTGGCCATGGTGGAGGCCTCACCAAAGCTGGCCGGGTTCGTCACCCCGGCGTTGGATCGCGCGGCGCTCTACAACCTCGCCGCGGGCCAGTTCGAGCGTGCGCTGGCGCTCTATGAGCGCGAGCTGCCCGCCGTGGAAGCGGGCACCGGCGACACGGAGGGGCTGCGCAACCGGCTGGTGGTGCGCCTGGCTCGCTGCGCCGCGGCGCTGGGGGCAGGGCAGCCCCAGCGGGCGCTGGAGGACCTGGCCGTCGTGGAGCGCGAGCTGAGCACTCCCGCCGTGCGGGACTCGCTGCGCTGGGCCCACTCCACCCCCGAGCACGTTCAGCGCTCCTATCGCATCATCGCCGCCGGCCTGCGCGCCAATGCGGAGGCCCGGCTCGGGCACCTGGACGCCGCCGCCCGGGCGCTCGAGCAGCGGCGCGCCTTGTTCCTGGAGCGGTTCGACGAGTTGGAGCGCGACGAGGACCTCGGCGCGGTGATGCTGGCGGAGATGCGGCTGGCCGAGAACGCCGTGGACCGCCAGGACTCGGCGCAGGCGGCCCGCTGGTTGGGCAAGGCCCTCGCGCACGCCGACGCCCTGGTCGAGCGCACCCACGCCCCGGTGGATGCCGGTCAGCTGGATGTGCTCTGGTTCGCGGCGCAGCTGCACTCGGGGGGGAACACGCAGATGCCGTTCGACGTGCCCAAGCGCTTGGGCCAGGCCCACCGCTCCCTCCTGGACCAGAGCCATCCGTCCTGGCGTTCCTATCGGGCGTGGTTCGAGATCTACCTGGCGCTCGGCGCGAGCCCGCCGGCGGAGGTCCGGGACGCCCTGCTGCTGCCCGCACGGCCCCCGGTCGACAAGGTGTATGTGTTCGACGTCAACCGCGCGCTCGAGCGGCCCGAGACCCTGGATGACGGCGGGGACCTGGCGACGGGGGTGGGCACGCCGAAGGACATCGAAGTCATCCGCTTCGAACGGTGACCCAGAACTCGCCAGGCTCCTTGGCCTCCTGCCCGCGAAGGAGCCGCTCGCGAAGCCGCGCCTCGGTGAGCCAGATGCGGCCGTCCTTCGCGACGGTGAGGTTGACGGGAGACTCGAGGCCCGAGGCGAGCACCTCCAGCTTCTTCGGGCCGGGGGATGGCCCGAGGACGTCGATGCGCAGCAGCCGTCCGTCTCCGCTGTCCACCGCGCCCTCCAGCACCAGCAGCCGCCCGTCGGGAGCGAAGCGCATCCCATCCGGGTTCTCCAGCCGGCGCGGCAGCTCCACCTCCGTCACCGTGGGTGGGGCTCCGCTCCCGAGCCGGATGAGGAAGAGGCGCCCGGGGCCGAAGGTGTTGATGGCCAGCGTCCTGCCATCCTTCGCCAGCGCGATGCCCGCCGGCCCCACGTTGGCCATTCCCGTCCCCTGGGCCTGGAAGCGCGTGTCGGACACGAGTGTCTCCAGCCGCTCGCCTCCGGGGCGCAGGTACAGGACGGACGCCCGCGAGCTGTCCGTCACGTACACGCCGCCGTCTGGCGCGACGGCGATGTCATTGCCCATGCCGCCTTCCGGGACGACGACGAGCCGCGACACCTTGCCGGTGCGGACCTCCAGCGCGAAGAGCCTCGGCGGCCGCCGGCCCAGCGAGCCATCCGGGCGCAGCAGGCCCATGACGTCGGGAGACGTCCCCCACAGCAGCCCGCGCGGCGCATCCAGCCGAAGGCTCGTCACCGAGAACACCTCGTCGGAGCCCGGGAACAGCTCCTGCCACGCTCCACCCGGCTTCCGCTGGAGGACGCGTCCGCTCGACACCGAGCCGACGAAGAGCGTTCCGTCCTCCGCGTGGGCGATGCCGTTGGGGTACGTGAAGCCCTCTGGAAGGGGTATGCGTGGAGCCGTGGCGAGCAGGCTCGCGCTCAGGAGGGCAAGGCAGCACAGAGGACTCATGAGGGCACGTCCTTCGAGGCGGGAGGGGGGCGGCGCAGGACCCGAGTACCTCACGCTTCGCCCGGCATCATCGGGGATGGGCGCACTAGACTCGTGCACCGCGTGCAACAGTCGCGGGAGGGCGGCATGCAGCGTGCGGCGATGCGGGACCGGCTCGAGGAGATGCTCAGCTTCGTGGCGGTGGCTCGGGCCCTGAGCTTCGCGGACGCGGCGCGGGAGCTGGGCATCAGCTCCTCGACGCTGAGCCGGCGCATCTCCCGGCTGGAGGGGGCGCTGGGCACCGCGCTGCTGCGACGCACCACCCGCACCGTCTCGCTGACGGAGGCCGGCACGCTGTACCTGGAGCGCTGCCTGGATGTGCTCGCCCGCGTCGAGGACGCCGAGGCCCTCGTCTCCGGGCTGGCGGGCGAGCCGAGGGGCCGGCTGCGCGTGTCCGTCCCCAACCTCTTCGGACAGCTTCAGATCGCCCCGGTGCTGCCGGACTTCCTGCGGCGCCATCCCCGCATCGCGCTGGAAGTCTCCTTCATGGATCGCTACGTGGATCTCATCCAGGAGCGCTTCGACGTCGCCATCCGCATCGGCGCCCTGGAGGACTCCAGTCTCGTGGTGCGCCGGCTCGCCTCCAACCGGCGCATCCTCTGCGCTTCCCCGCGCTACCTCCAGGGCCGCCGGCCGCTCTCGAGGCCCGAGGAGCTCACCCAGCACTCCTGCCTCCACTTCAGCTTCCTGACGGAGGGCCCCACGTGGACCCTGCTGCGAGGGGAGGAGCGCGTGACGGTGCGGGTGCGCCCGACGCTGAGCGCGGACAATGCCGAGGCGCTGCGGCTGGCGGCGGTGGAGGGCAGCGGCATCACCGTGCTGGCTACGTTCCTCGCGGGAGAGGACTTGCGGGCCGGGCGGCTCGTCCGCGTCCTCGAGGGCTGGTCCATCCCCGACACCGGCATCTTCGCGGTGCATCCACCGGGACGCCTGGTGCCCTCGAAGGTCCAGGCCTTCGTCTCCTTCCTGAGGGAGCGGCTCGAAGGCACGCCTCCCTGGGAGCGGGAGGTGCTCTCCGCGCCTGGGATTCGTCTAAGAAAATGAGAATCTTTCGTGTCTGTTTCTGAGAGTGGAGGTGGTTGAGAGAAAACGAATGTGGTCGGCGAAACGACTTCTGCCTTCCTTCGATAATCAAATTAAAGCGCCTGAGCCTCTCACCAGGTGCCACACATAGGGGAATCCAGAATGAGCGTTTCCGGAACGTCGCGGTCTTCTAGCAGCAGGTCGAGCGGTTCCTCGCGGTCCTCGAGCAGCTCCAGCTCGTCGCGCACCGGAACGAGCTCACGCTCAGGAACGACTTCGCGCACGGGAACGACTTCGCGGACCAGCACCCGCGCTACCGGCCACTCCAACCGCAGCAGCTTCACCCCCGCCAGCCGTAACCAGCCGGGAGCGACGGGCTCGCTGCGCAACGGGATGAGCGGTCAGTCGGTGCGCCAGCTCCAGGACAGCCTGCGCGCCGCGGGTTTCGATCCGGGCGCCAGCGACGGCAAGTTCGGCCCGCGCACCGAGCGCGCGGTGCGGGACTACCAGCGCTCGAAGGGCCTGCAGGTGGACGGCATCGCCGGTCGCCGCACGATGGGCGCGCTCGGCGGCGCCAGCGACTTCTCCGGCTCTCAGCCCAACGCCGCCAACGGCACCGCGCGCCTCAACGGGGTGCCCAACGGCCCCGGCATGACCACCGGCAGCATCACGGTGAACGGCCGCACGTACCAGTTCAACTCCGGCTCGGGCTCGCGCTACTCCGTGCCGCCGGGCGAATACCGGGTGATGGCGCACCGCCAGAACCGCAGCGATGCCGGCTTCGTGCGGGACGGCGTCGGCTACAGCTTCGCCCTGGAGGATGCGAACCGCCGCCGCGGCTCTGACTCGATGTATGACGCGCGCGCGGGCCGCGACCGCACGGCGCTGCGCATCCACCCGGATGGTGGCGCGACCGGCACCGCGGGCTGCATCGGCATCGTCGGAGACGCGGCGACCCAGCGGCAGTTCCGCGCCGACATGAACGCGGAGCTCGCCCGTAACGGCGGCACGTACACGCTCAACGTGCGGTGATTCCCGCGAGCTGGCCGCGCGGCGCGATGGCTCGGCCCGGGAGCGTCCTGCTCCCAGGGCCGTGTGAAGGGGCGCTGCAGCTGGCCGGTCGCAGGCCTTGGTGATGACTCGGGGAGGCGCTCACATCACTTCGTGGCGCCGACCTGGGACACCGGGAGCAGGAAGGGGTGGGTGTACTCGAGCCCGCGGACGGTCGTCGTGCGCCTGTCCTTGCCGGAGTTGCTCGTCACCCGCGCCGCAGCATGGTGCTCACTGAATCGTTCCGAAGAAGCTCCCGCGCCCTGGAGGCGCCCTGTGCGCGGACCGGTACCCAACTGGTATGACAAGCAGACCAGTTCGCACAGTTTGCGACCGGCAGCAGGGCGCAATGGCCGCGGGGTCGGACTCGGGCTTTGTGCCCGTTTCACAGTGTGAGCCGGGGAGGTCGCGACTGAGCTCGCTGCCTGCCCCGTCGCCGGGACGTGCCAGGCGGGATGCCACCCGGTCCGTGCTCCGGGTGGCACCCACGGCCTCCGCGTCAGTACAGCTCGACGGTGGCGAGAGAGGTGTTGGCCGGATACTCGCCGCCCACCACCAGCACCCTGCCGCCAGGCAGCAGCGTCGCCGTATGCCAGCGCCGGGCCTGGGCCAGCGAGCCCGTCGCGGTCGAGGTGTTCGTGACCGGGTTGTACAGCTCGGCGCTGGAGTGCCAGGTGGTGGTGTTGCTCCCGCCGCCCGCGATGAGCACCAGGCCGCTGGGCAGCACCGTCGCCGACTGCAGATAGCGGGCCTGCACCATCGTGCCGCCAACGGACCAGACGCCCGTGGCCGGGTCACGCTGCTGGGTCGTGTTGTAGAAGGCGGTCCCGTTGGTGCCGCCCAGCACGAACACCTTGCCATCAGGCAGCAAGGCCGCCGCGTGAGCGTAGCGGGTCAGCATGGTCACGGCCGTCCAGGTCCCCGTGGCCGGGTTGTACAGCTCGGCGGTGTTCGGCAGCGTGGTGGTGCCATTGGTCCCTCCCGCCACGAGCACCTTGCCATCCGGCAGCAAGGTCGCCGTGTGGTAGTAGCGGGCCTTGGCCAGCGAGCCGGTGGCGGTCCAGGTGCCGGTCGCCGGGGTGTAGAGCTGCGCCGTGGCCAGGGCCCCGCTGGCGCCGGAGCCGCCGACGAGCAGCACCCGGCCGTCCTGCAGCAGGGTGGCCGTGTGGAGGTGGCGGGGCCCGACGAAGGCGCCGGTCGCGGACCAGGCGTTGGTGGCCGGGTCATACACCTGGGCGCTGTTGAGCCGGGCCGAGCCAGTCGACAGGCCCCCCGCGAGGAGCACCTTGCCAGTGGGGAGCAGTGTCGCCGTGTGGTAGGCGCGCGCCTGAGTGAAGGCGCCGGTGGCCATCCAGGCGTTGGTGGCCGGGTCATACACCTCGCCGCTGGTGAGGTAGACGGTCGCGTTCAGTCCGCCCGCCACGAGCACCTTGCCGTTGGCCAGCAGCGTCGCCGTGTGAGCGCGGCGGGGCTCGAGCATCGACGTCGCGGACGTCCAGGAGCCCACGCCCGTGCCATACAGCTCGGAGCTGGAGAGCAGGTCCGGGGCGTGAGTGCCGCCCGTCGCGAGCACCCGGCCATCCGCCAGCAGCGTGGCCGTATGGGCGGAGCGCCCCTGCGCGAGCGACTTCGTCACGCTCCAGGTGCCAGCGGCCGGATCATACTCCTCGACGCTGGCCTGGAAGGCGCCCGAGACGTTGTCGGCTCCACCGGCCACCTGCACCTTGCCGCTGGGCAGCAGCGTCGCCGTGTGGAGCTCACGGCGCTCGTTCATCGCGCCGGTGACGCTCCACGCGCCCGTGGCCGGATCATACAGCTCGGCCATGGCCATGGAGCTGCCGCTGCTGCCGTTGCCGCCCGCCACGAGCACCTTGCCGTTGGGCAGCAGCGTCGCCGTGTGGTCGCGGCGGGCCAGCAGGAGGGGACCGGTGGTGGACCAGACGCCGGTGGCCGGATCGTACAGCTCGGCCTGGTTCAGAGGGCTGGTGGAGGCCCCTCCCACCACGAGCACCTTGCCATTGCTCAGCACGGTGGCCGTGTGGCCGGAGCGCGCGTGGGAGAGCGCGCCGGTGGCCGCCCAGGTACCGGTGGCCGGGTTGTACAGCTCGGCGCTGGCCAGCGCGCCGCTGGGGCCGGTTCCGCCCGTCACCAGCACCTTGCCATTGGTCAGCACCGTGGCCACATGGCCCTGGCGCGCCTGGAGGAGCGCACCGGTGGCCGCCCAGGTGCCGGTGGAAGGCGTGTAGAGCTCCGCGTGCGTCATGGCGCCGCTGGCGCCGGCCCCGCCCGCCACGAGCACCTTGCCCGTGCTCAGCATCGTCGCCGTGTGGTGGGAGCGCGCCTGGATGAGGGTGCCCGTCGCGGTCCAGGCGCCGGTGGCCGGATCATACGTCTCGGCATGGTTGAGGAGTCCGCTGGTGCCGATGCCACCCGCCACGAACACCTTGCCCCCGGGCAGCAGCGTCGCCGTGTGGCCCTCCCTCGCCTTGAGGAGCGGTGCCCCCTGGCTCCAGAGCTGGCTGCCGCACTGGCTCGCGGCGACCACCTGCCAGCCGCCCGAGGTGCACTGGTACACGCGCTGATCCGTGCCGCACATGGTGGAGCCGCACGTGGTGCGGCTCGGGTCCACCGCGATGCCGCCCAGGGCGACGCCCCCCGCGCACTGGCAGCTCGTGTCGTTGCCACACTGGCCCCCGAGCGACTGCCAGTCGCCCAGGGTGGGGTTGCACTCGTAGTTCTGCTTGTCCGCCCCGCACACGTGGGCGTAGGGGTAGCGCTCGTTCTTGGTGACGCCGCTGCCATCCCACCAGACGCCGTTCGAGCAGGACCAGCCCTCCATCACGTCTTCGATCTGCGGCGCCAGCCTCCACACCTCGCCGAACCAGGTCGCCGCGCCATTGCCACCGGCAATCAGCCAGAAGATGTTCCGATCGGGTCCAGTGAAGACGGGGCCTCCGCCGTCACCGCCACAGGCCGAGCCAGTGATGGGGGTATAGGAGTCGCGAAGGTTCTCCCAGATGAGGCTGTCGATCTCGATGGAGACGGAGCCCTTCTTCAGGTCCGAGGCGGAGATGGCACAGCTCGCGGTGTCGCGTCCCCCATGGCCGATGATGGTGGCCGGGGTGCCCAGGGGCGGCATGGCGCCGGAGTAGAGGTTCATCGGTGACGCCAGCTGCGAGGGAATGGGGCGCACCAGCTGGGCGACGGCGATATTGTCCTTCAAGCCGGTGCTGTCGTTCTCCGCGGCCGAGCCGACGAAGGAGCGGATGCGCTTGACCTGGTAGTACTCGGCCGAGGTGCCGCACGTCTCCCCGTAGGAGTTGATCCGGAAGGAGTAGGGCGTCGAGCCGTCCTCATCCGTCACGAAGCCGACGCAGCCCGCGTTGGTGAGGATCATGTCCGGAGCGATCAGCTCCGCGGTGCACTTCATGTAGCCGTTGGTGATGACCCCGACTTCGGGGTGGCTACAGATGATGTTGCCGTTGAGCAGCGAGTCGCTCGTGGTCGCGAGCTCCTGGGCCTCTGGGGACTCGGCCGTGTCGCCCGCGGGTCCACAGGCCGTGCCTTGGAGGACCGCGACACCTAGCAGCACCGCGGTGGTTACTTCCGCCCACATCACCCTGAACTTCCTCATGCCTGTCATCCCCGACGTGAAAGGCTCCAGGAACGTTTCCTGGGAGCCGTCAGGGAAGACACAAAATCCCGGCGAACAGTCGCATCGGGAATTTCTGGGCCTAGCGGAGCGCTCGGGTCAGGGTGATGGCGAGCTGGCTGCGCACCAGCTCGAGGATCTGGTTCAGCTCGTGGGCGTCCACGGTCAGCCGGGAGTGCAGCTCGCGCTGGGTGGTGTGCATCAGCTGGTGCCGCGCTCGCGACAGCCAGCGCGCGATGGTGGCACGGTGCACCTGGTACATCTCCCCCAGCCGATCCAGGCTCAGCCCGCTCACGAAGTGCAGGCGCAGCAGGTTGAGCTCCTGCTCGGTGAGCGTGGCGAGCGCGGCGCGGAAGGACTGCTGGAACGCCTCGCGGTACTGGCTCTTGAGCAGGGACAGCTCCGGCCCGGGCTCCTGCGCCGACAGCCCCGTCGCCAGCCGCTCGTCCAGGGGCACCTCGTGAGCGATGGCGCGGCGGTGGTTGAGGGCCAGCCTCAGCGCCACCGCGCGCACCCAGCTCGACAGCGAGCCGGTGCCCGCGTAGGTGGCGATCCTCGGGGCGCTCCCGTCCTGGCGCAGGAAGAGGCGCTCTCGCACGGCCTGGTGCGCCTCGTCGATGAAGCCCGGCGACGGATCCACCCGCTTCAGGGCCGATCTCAGGTCGGCGCCGAAGCGCTGGTCGAACTCGGCCAGCGCCACCGGGTGGCCCGTGGCGCACCCCAGGGTGAGCGCGAGCTCCTCGGCATGCACCGCCTGCAGCGTCTCGAGCTGCTCGCCGCCTGGAGGCACCTGGCGCAGCAGCGCCCTCAGGAAGTCCTCGTCCGGCACCTCGAAGGTGGCCCGGGAGCGGGCGCTCGCCTCGAAGTGCGCGTGGAGCAGCGGCCCGAGCCTGGCGTCCGTCTCCAGCACGCGCGCGGCCTGCGCCGGCAGCAGCCCCAGGGCCCTGGCATGGAGCTGCTCCGGAGAGGGGCATTGCTCGGCGGAGGAGTCAGGGGGCGACGCCATGGACGAAGCACAGGCTAGCACCGGGCACCCACAGGGAGGGATGTGCGCTTGCGTGCCCCGGGTGTCGGCAGCCCGCTCACGGCGGCGCAGGGTGGGTGGCGAGCCAGCCATCGATCTCGGCGCGCACGGCTTTCTCCGCCTGCTCGCGCAGCTCCAGCACCTGCTGCCGCGCGAGCTTGCGCCCCGAGCCGCCTTCCTCCCACTGCACCTGCGCCAGGAGCACCTTCGCCTTCAGCCGCTCCTGGTCTTTCTCGGGGCGACCCTCGAAGAGCGTCAGTGCACGGCCAAGCAGGGTGCGCGCCTGCGCGAGCCGGCCGAGCAGCAGCTGCGTGTGGCCGATGTCGGTCCAGCAGGTGCCCTGGTAGGGGTGATCCGCGGGGAGAGAGGCCGCGATGATGTCACACGCCTGCTGGAGGTGCTCCAGCGCCTGGGGGAGCTGGCCCTGCTTGCGGAGCGTCACGCCCAGCACGTACAGCGTCACCCCTACCTCCAGGTGGCGCGGCCCCAGCATCGCGGTGCGGATGGAGAGCGCCTCGCGGCCGGCCTCTATGGCCTCGGGATAGCGTCCCGCCTCCACGTATGCGTCCGCCTGGTTCGTCAGGAGCAGGGCGAGCGTATCGGACTGGCGCCCCTTGACTTCGCGCTGGAGGGCCACGGCGCGCTGGTAGGCGGCGATCGCGGCCTCGTGCTCGCCCTGGGACGACAGCAGGAGGGCCAGGTTGCCCAGGGTCAGGCTGTAGGTCGACGAGTGCTCTCCCAGCACGCGGCCATAGACGTCCAGCGCCCGCTCGTAGGCGGCGCGAGCCTCGGGGTAGCGCTTGCGGTGGCGCTCAATCACGGCGAGCGTGGCCTGGATCTTGGCGAACTCCACGGAGTCGGTCTTCCACAGGCGCTCCGTCATGACCAGGGAGCGCTGAAGCGCCTCATGGGCCTCTTCCGCGCGGCCCTCGGCCTGGATGAGCGAGAGGGCCAGGTTGTGCAGCGCCCCGGCGAGCTCGGGCGAGTCCTGGCCCAGCGCCTTCTCCAGGAGCTGGACCCGCTCCTGATCCAGCGCGAGCGACTCGGCCCAGTGCCCTTCCCCGTACGCCAGGCCCGCGCGCGCTCCCATCAGCATCGCCGAGAGGATCAGCTCCTGGCGGCCGAGCCGCTCGAGCCCTGCCTGAGCGTGCTCCACGCAGCGGTGCGCCTCGGCGAACTCCGTCTGGTAGGTGCCTTCGAGCAGCGCCAGGGTCGTCCAGGCCTCCACGGCGGCCGCGTCCTCGCGCCCCGCCTCCGCCCGGAGCACGGCTCGGCGCAGCAGCTCCCGGGCCTTCGGGTACTGCTCGGCCTGGACCCGGAGATCTCCCTCCAGCAACAGGGCCTCGGCCTGCACGGGCCGGTAGGGCAGCGCCTCCGCGGTCCGGGTCAGCGCCTCGGCGCTCGCCAGCGCCTCCTGCACCCGGCCCAGCTGGCCCTGCGTCTTCACCTTCGCCATCTGCTCGCGCAGGGCGAGCACCTGCTGGCGGACCGCCGCATCCTCCGGCAGCCCCGGGGCGCCCAGCAGCGCCTCCGCGTCGGCGCACTTGCGCAGCGGGGGCAGCGCCAGCGCGGCGTCCACCGCCTTGCCCGCGGAGGTGGCGTCGGCCTGCTCCAGCTGGTGCGCCAGCGCCGTCACACGCTGCAGCGCGCGATCCAGGCACAGCATGCGTCGCCCGAGCAGCTCATCGGACTGCTCTCCGCGCACGCGGGTGGCCTCGCAGGCCTCGCGGTGCATGGAGGCCCAGTCCGCCGTATAGGTGTCCATGCGCTGGGCGAGCGCCTCCCAGATGGACTCCGCCGTCGGGGCCTTGCTGGCCAGCAGCCCGAGGCGAACGCCCTCCCGGGCCGAGCTTCCCCACACCTCCAGGACGCGCGCGCGGCCTCCGGTGCACAGCTCCGCCGGGCGCTCGGCTCGCCACACCGCCACGCCCGGCAGCGCCACGCAGAGCGCTCCTACGGCCAGCAGCGCCAGGACACGGCGGCGGCGGCGCGCCGGGTGGGACTCCAGCGCGTCCAGCAGCGCCTCCATCGAGGGGTGACGTGCCGCGGGCTCCTTCTGGAGTCCTCGGAGGAGCGCCGCGTGGATCGAGGCCGGCACGCCCTGGCGCCTGGCGGGAGCGGCGCCCACGCGCCCGATGATTACTCCCTGGGCGAGCGCCGCGGGGGTGGTGCCGGCAAACGGTGGCTCGCCGTAGAGGGCCTCCCAGAGCGCCACGCAGAAGCTGAACTGATCCGTCCAGGGGCCCGTCGCCGCGCCGAGCCACTGCTCGGGCGCCATGTAGCGTGGGGTGCCGGCCTGGGCTCCGGTGAGGCTCGTGCCGTGGAGGCCCGGGGGCTGCCGTGGCGCGGACTCGCTCGGGGCCGAGGCCTCCTGGGGGCTCGGGGGCGTGCCCGGCATGGGCTGCGCGGCGCGGGCGAGGCCGAAGTCGGTGACGCGCACCTTGCCGTCGCGTCCGACGAGCACGTTGTCCGGCTTGAAGTCCCGGTGCACCAGGCCCACCGCGTGGGCCGCGGCCAGCCCCCGGCCCGCCTCGGTGAAGCAGTGCACCACCTGCCGCCAGGTGCGAGGCTCGGCGGTCAGCCAGGCCCCCAGGGTCTGGCCGTCCACCAGCTCCATGGCCACGAACACCTGCCCCGCGGCGGTGCCCACGTCGTACACGGTGACGACGTTGGGGTGGGACAGGCGAGCCATCGCGCGGGCCTCGCGCTGGAGCCGCTGCCCCTCGGGGGAGGAGTCGCCGTGAGAGACATGCGGGGCCAGCAGCTTGAGCGCGAGCTTGCGGTCGAGCTCCGGATCATACGCCGCGTACACCACGCCCATGCCACCCGCGCCGATGCGATCGAGCACGAGGTAGCGCCCCACGGCGGTGCCACGCGACAGCACGGGCGGAGGCAGCTCGGGCCGTGCCCCGGGGGTGGCCAGTCCGGGGCGCGATCCTCCGGCGAGCGCTGACACCACCTCGAAGCACATGCTGCACCGGGCCAGGTGCGCGTCCAGGGCCTCTCGCTGCCTGGGCTGCAGGGTGCCCTCGACGAGGCCTACCAGCACCTCTTCGGAGGGACAGGCCGCGAGCTCTGAGGGCGAGGGAGGCTGCATGGAAGGCACCGAAGTTTCCCCCATGAGCCGTGGGGCGGACAAGCCGCTGAGGTAGGCTCCCGCGCATGGCGAAGTCAGAGTCAAATCCCACGCTGACGGGGGGCATCCTGACCATCGTCTTCTTCGTCTTCCTCGTCATCTTCGTCGACTCGGCCTGGGTGCTGGGACAGCACCTCTGGCTGAAGGCCTTCGGAGCGCAGGCCGAGGGCCGGGTGATCGGCGCTGATTCCTTCCGGAAGAAGGATCGCAAGGGCAAGGCGTACAAGGTCTCCGTCTACAGGTACGCCTTCGAGGACGCCCAGGGGTACACCCACGAGGGCGTGACGGGACAGAAGTCCTTCTTGTTCGGCGACAGGCGCTCGGTCTCCGCGTGGGAGCCGGGGACCTACGCGAGCGCGCCCCGGGTGACCGTGCTCTACCTGCCTGGCAACCCGCGGCTCTCCTGGGTCCCCGCGTACGAGCGGGAGCTGGGCGGCAGCATCTTCCTCACCGTCCTCCTGCTCTTCTTCCTGACACTGACGGGCGGGGGGGCGCTCGCCATCCTGAGGAAGGACCTCCTCGCGACAGCGAGCAGCAATCCGGGGAAGGCAGGGGGCGCCGTGCCCCCGCCCCACGCTCCCCAGGGTGCCTCCGCATCGCGGTCCTCCCCGGGGAAGAAGAAGAAGAAGGGCGGGAAGCGAAGGAGGAAGTGAGGTGGGCTCAGCGCATGTCGTAGACGTACTGGTAGTAGCGCGTGCCGCTCACGTTGAAGATCGCGTCGAGGTTCGTGGCGTCGTGGAGGGCCCCATTGTAGTGCACGCGCAGCTTCCTCCCCTGGTTGAACTGGTCGACGCTCATCAACCAGACGTACATCTTTCCGTTCAAGAAGCGAGCGACCATGAAGGTGCCGTAGTGGGCGGCGCCGCTGCGGAAGACAGGGAGCATCTTGCCGCCGGCGTACGGCCCGAGCTCCTGGATCCTCCCGAAGTGGGAGTGCTCGTGGCCTGAGTAGATCGCCGACACCGGATAAGCCGCGAGGATGTCCTTGAACTCGGCATTGCCCGCGTCCGTGTCGAAGTCATGCAGGTTCAGGATGATCTTCTTCCCCCGGCTGGTCGCCAGCGTCAGATCGAACCGCAGCCAGCTCAGGGCGGACCGGATCGTGAAGTAGTCCCTTCGCGCCTCGCTGAAGTTCCAGCCGTCCCAGGTCCTCGCATAGGACGGGTGGTTGTTGAGCTGGACGAAGTGGACGTCGCCCACATCCCACGAGTACGCGAGGCTCCCGCTATGGTCCCTGCGGTACGACGGGAACTCGTAGTAGTCGTCGCTCTCGGAGTAGTCGAACAGGAAGGTGCCGTACGTGCGGACCTGCTCCTTCAAGTGCCACACCATCGTCGAGTTGCAGTGGTTCTCGGAACAGTCATCCACGTAGTTGTCGTAGTCGTGGTTGCCCAGCCCCGCGTACAGGTTCATGTCCAGCCCGCGCTCGTAGATGGAGACGTAGTCGCCCAGGTCCGTGTCCTTGTCGCCGGTCTCGGTGAGATCTCCGTTGACGACCACGCCCGCCACCTTCGAGTCACCGAGGTGGGCCTTCACCGCGTTGAGGGCGATGACCAGATTGGAGTTGTAGTACCTGGCGAGCTCCTCCTCGGACATCGAGCCAAACATATGGGTCTCCTGGGCGCAGAGCTGCGCGGGGACGTCATAGTCGTCGCAGAGCTTCCAGCTGAACTGCGGGTCCGACGCGAAGAGCATGTAGAAGTCATTCGTCGAGAGGTCGCCCCAGGAGAAGGCGGAGATCTTGTCGTTGAAGAGGCCTCCCAGGGAGGGAACGTCCTGGTAGTAGGTCCTGCTCAGCCCCGTACGGTCGCTGTGCTCGAAGGCCCGGAGCCTCATGCCCTTGGGGATGCGGAACGATGAGTACTCATCGTTCAGGAACGAGCCAGTGCCGCCACAGAAGATCGACGCCGTGCCGGCGTAGTTGCTGTCCGTGAACGCGGTGAAGCAGTACGAGAGGCTCCCATGGCTCGTGCGGAGCGTGAAGTCTCCGGTCTGATCGAAGCCGGCGGTCGCCGCGACCACCTGATACTTGCCCGGGCCGAGAAGGAGCGTGAGGCGGCTGTTGGTGCCATCTCCGCTGTCATTGTCGTTGCCCAGGATGACGCCTCCCGCCGCGTCCAGCACCCAGAGGAAGGGGTCGACGCTGGGAGACTCCAGATCGACGGTGACGAGCGCCGTCTGCGAGAGCGTGAGCGTGAACCGAGGGTTGTTGAGCCAGAAGAACGGGCCCCCCGAGACGGTCCAGGCACTGCTCTTCGTCGCGGCCCAGGCGCCATCCACGGAAGACACCAGACCGATCATCAACGCCAGTCCGAAGGAGAGGCGGGGCAAGGCAGTACCGCGCATCGAGCAACTCCTGAGCGAGAGGGAAGCCGCCGGGCCTCGTGGCCGGCGGGCGCCGGAGCATCTCTCTTCAGGTCCTCGATGTCACCAGTTGTTCTGGTATTGCTAGATAAGCGGCGATGTCTGGGCCCGGCGGCGCACCTCAATACCGGCCGCGCAGCCGCTCCCGGGCTGGGAGGATCTCCAGACACGTGGTCCACCAGCCCGTGAGGATCGTCTCCACGAACTCCTCCGGGAGGCGCTCCTCGCGCATCTCGCGGACGAGCTGGTGGAAGTCGTACGCCACGGGGATGAGCTCCACCGGCTCGGGCTTGCGCGTGTCGAGCAGCGCGTACCAGACGTGCGTGGCGCCGTCGTTGGCGGGCCGGCCCAGGGCTCCCACGTTCACCACCCGCCGCCCCGAGCGCAGCCGCCGCTGCCAGTGCAGCCCGGTGTGGGTGCACAGCAGCACGTCCGCCCCTGCCTGCTCGAGCAGCCGCTCCAGGAAGGGGTCGGGCGTGGTGCTCTCCCAGAGGAACTCGTTCTGCTGCCGGGGCGAGCCGTGCACCATCACCAGCCGGGTGCCCTCGGCGTCCACCGAGAGGCGCTCGGGCAGCCCCGCCAGCCAGGGCCGGTGCACCGAGGACGTCTTCTCCTGGGTGTACGCGTAGCTGATGCGCGCGAAGTGGTTGTCTCGCGGATCCGTGTAGCCGCAGCCGCAGTCTTCCAGCCCCAGGCCGATGGAGTGATCGTAGTTGCCCTGCACCGTGGGCATGCCGCTGGCGCGCAGCAGCTCGAGCGAGCGGTCCGGGTGCGGGCCGAAGCCGCCCACGTCGCCCAGGCAGTAGAGCGCGTCCACGCCTCGGGCCCGCGCGTCCGCCATGGCCGCCGCCAGGGCCAGGTGGTTGTTGTAGATGCCGCCGAAGAAGGCCGCGCGCATGGGTGTCTCCGCCTCTCAGGTGTTGCAGCGCAGGCCGTCGAGCACGCACGTGCGGCACGCGTCCCACTTCAAGGAAATGTCCCGGGTGGCCTGTCCCACGCTGTCTCCGAGCCTCGCGTCCGGCTTCTCGATGAGGATGGGGCAGGTGAACACCCCCTGCGCCGTGACGATGCGGCTGGAGGCGCACAGCAGCGAGGACTCCACCGACGCCGCCAGCGCGTGCGCGCCCCAGGCCTCCTCGGGCTCGTACCCGTGCGTGCGTCGCACCTCGCGCCCCAGGCGCAGCAGGGGCAGGAACTTCACCCGGGGCTGGCGGATGCCCAGTCCTCGGACGAACTCGAGGAAGGCCTGGCGCGCGGCGTTTCCCTCCAGCCCCGTCTCGTGCTCCACCACCGTCACCACCGGGGACAGCCCCGCCGCTCCGAGCCGGCGCAAGCAGGAGACGACGCGCTCGAAGGTGCCGCGCCCGCGCACCGGATCATTCTGGGCGGCCGTCATGCCATCCAGGCTCACGCGCAAGTCCAGCGAGTAGCGCGCGGTGCGGAACCGCTCGGCGAGCCACTCCACCCGGGCGTCGTCCAGCAGCAGGCCGTTGGTGATGATCGTCAGCGGGGCCAGCGCCAGCGCCCGGTCCACGAGCGCCTGAATCTCGGGATGGAGGAAGGGCTCGCCGCCGGTGAAGTAGACCTCGCGCATGCCCAGCCGGGTGCCCTCGGCCAGCGCCTCCTCGCAGGCGGCCAGGGTCATCATCGGCACCTGGTCCGCCTTGGGGCCGCAGCTGATGAAGCAGTGCTGGCAGGCGATGTTGCACAGCGTGCCGGTGACCTGGAGCCACAGCGTGTCCAGCCAGCGGAAGCGCACCGTGGGGGCCGGGGCCAGGGGACGCGGCGTGTCGGTCGTGAGCATGGAGAAGTAACTCCCGAGGGTGGGACGAGATGCCCGCTCAGCCCGGCGGCGCGCGGTGGGACACAGCGGCGTGCCATGCGACGCCCAGCCCGTAGCCTACGCCGCTCAGCACCAGCCCGTACACGTTGGCGCCGAGCAGGGCCCGGTAGGCGCCATCTCCCAGCGTGAGCAGCTCCGGCCAGGCGGCGGTGTTCGCCCAGACCCCCACCACGAGCCCCGGGAGGAAGGAGAGGACGAAGGCGGCGGGAGCGGGCCGGTGCCAGCGCCACAGCAGGAAGGGGAAGGTGAACCCGAGCACCATGGTGCCGCTGATGGTGGTGGCCTTGAGCACGTCCGCCGTGGCGAACAGGGGCAGGTTGCCCACCACGGCGAAGAGCACCATGGCAGCTCGGCCGAGCCTCAAGCCGCCGTCCTCGCGAGCCCGCCGGGCCAGCGGCTCGAGCAGGCCGCGGAAGCCGGAGGGGTGGGCGCCTCCCTCGCCGGCGAGGTCCACCGAGACGTGCCGGGCAATCGCCGCGAAGGCCGAGTCCAGCACCGCCCCCGCCGAGTTCATCATCAGCAGGGAGATGATGAGCAGGGCGCCCGTGTCGAGCGCCCGGGCCACGCGCATGGGCGCGTCCCCCGCGCCGGACAGCCCCGCCAGCTTCGCGTGCACGCCGATGAAGCTGTAGAGCACGATGAAGAGGGCGCCCAGCAGCCCCGCGAGCAGGTAGGCGGTGAGCATCCGCCGGGGCGGGGTGACGAAGGCCCGGTCGGTGAGGACCGGATCATGGAAGGGGTAGCTGGCCACCTGCAGCAGGGCGACGAGGAGCAGATCCAGCCCGCCACCCAGCGACCAGGTGCTGGTGGAGAGCAGCGGGCCCGGGCCGTGGGCGGGCAGGATGAAGCCCAGCACCGCGGCGAGTAGCGCCACGGCCAGGGCCAGCTGGAGCCGGTCGGTGAGGATGGAGCCGCGCAGGCCTCCGCGCAGGCTGTAGAGCAGCACGGCCAGGGTGAAGGCGAACGCGGCGGCGTAGTAGGGCAGGGTGCCCGCGGTGCCGAAGTAGCTGGCCACCACGGCGGTGTTGCTCCACACCTCGTTGAAGAGGCGCACCAGGATGGTCAGCGAGAAGAGCACCGCGGCGGGAGTGCCGAAGCGCGCCACGAGGAAGGGGACCAGGCCCTCGTGCCCGGCTCGGCGGATGGTGAACAGGAGCAGGCCAGCCACGGGGATGGAGAGGTACCAGGTGGCGTAGGCCATGCCACCCAGGAGGCCGAAGCGCTCGCCCAGGTTGGCCGCGTTGGTGATGCTCTTGGCGAAGATCCACGTCACGAGCACGCTGCCGGTGAGCAGCGCCGTGGAGGGAGCAGCCCCGCCGGGCGCCTGGGCCCAGAAGAAGCTGCGCGCGGTGTGGGCGCGCGGCACCAGCAGCAGCAGCAGGGCGCCGTAGCCCGCGAGGACGAACCAGCCGAGGGAGGAAGTCACCGACACTGGGAGTCCATCTAGCACGTGCGGCAGGGCGCTGGGCTGCCCCGAGCACGGGAGGTTCTCCCCTTGACGCAATGAGGTGACGGCCCCGCGAGCCTGTCGTCGCGGGGCCGTCAGTGCTCGCTCAGCTCGCGCTCACTGGCACGCGCCAGGGGTGATGGTGCACGTGAGGGAGCAGTAGCCCTGGACGCACGCCTGCGCGTCCGCATCCGAGAAGGCGTGCACCGTCACCGTGCTCCCCGGATCAATCGCGGACTTGGAGCAGAAGTTGTAGGTGTTGCCCACGTTCGGGAACTGCGTCGGGGACTTGAGCTCGACGTAGCCCGAGAGGCCGAGCTGTTGCACCACTCCCTGGGCGCAGGTGGTCGCCTCCGCGGCGCTGTTCGCCATCACCGCGATGGGCTCGATGGCGCACCGGGTGGTCAAGTCCAGCATCCCGACGAAGAACTGGGTCGAGCCGTTGCACTGAGAGGTGTTGGACGTGATGCACGTCTTGTTGTTCCCGTTGCACGTGAGGCCCGGCGCGCAGACGTTGCTGCTGCAGCACTGCTTGTTGAGCTGGCCACACGTCGAGGAGCAGACGTCGGCGGAGTTGGGCTTCGGATCGCACGTCAGCCCTCCCTGACAGGTGTTGTCGAATCCGCAGCACACCTCGCCCGAGCCGCCGCAGGGCAGGCACGTGCCCTGGACGCACCGCGTCCCGGAAGTGCACATGCCAGGCCAGCTGGGGCACGCGCCGCCCTCCTCGCCCGGGGACTTCCCGATGAGCGGGCAGGCGCCCGGCTCGGGGTAGGGCACCTGTGGATCACAGTGCCCCTGGCAGTCGTTGCAGCCGGCAATGACAGCCGCCATCGCCAGCGCGATGAAGAATCGGTTCATCATGATGGAATCCTTTTTCGTGGGAGACGGGGACAATCACAGGCCGACGACGAAGAGCTCTTCCTTGCCGTCCACCGTGCCCTTGATGACGATCTGCTTGTCGTTGGTGACCTTGAGCGCCTCGGTCACCACCAGGCCTTCCCGAGGATCCGCCAGCCGGTTGAGATCGATGAGGCCGTCCTTGGGCGTCCAGAGGAAGCCTACGGACGTCCTGCCGTTGGAGGCCGTGCCGACGATCCAGCCCAGGTCGTTGATGGAGGTGGCCCAGGAGCGCGGGTAGCCCGACAGCTCCCCCAGCCGCTGCACGTTCCGCGAGGCGTCGATCCGCACCGCCGTGCGCAGGCCCTCCACATCCTCGCTGTGTCCCGCCATGACACCGAACTGGTTGACGGAGACCGGCACGGTGGTGGCCCCGGTGGCCATCGCGGGGAGCTCCACCACGCGGCCCTCTCGGAAGGCGAACCCCTGCTTGCTAGAGGACGTGCCCTTCACGCCCACCACATGCCCTGCCTCGCTCATCGCCAGGGCCTGGCTCCAGGTGGCGTCGATGGGCAGATCCGTGAGCCGGCTGCCGTCGTGCATGGCCGCCACCATCCCGCGCTCCGTCGTCAGGCGGTTGCCGAGCACCATGCCGTGGGCATTGATGGCCACGGGCGAGAAGCTGCCCAGCATCACCGCCTGGGTATCGAGCGCCTCGAAGTTCGCCTTGAACGCCTGCGTCGCCCCGCTCTGGGTGGTGAGCGTCCCCGTCATCCACCCCGTCGTCGACAGGGACACCGGGGACACGCTGGCCGCCCCGAAGTGCTGCTTCAGGTCCACGAGCTTCGTGGGGGTGAAGTAGACCGCCTTCTCGGAGACCTGGGCGATGCCCAGCCGCCCCTCGGTCAGATC
This sequence comes from Hyalangium gracile, assembly GCF_020103725.1. Taxonomy (NCBI): domain Bacteria; kingdom Pseudomonadati; phylum Myxococcota; class Myxococcia; order Myxococcales; family Archangiaceae; genus Hyalangium; species Hyalangium gracile. The sequence goes on from NZ_JAHXBG010000007.1 coordinate 176,138, forward strand.
GATGTAGCGGGTGCACCGGATGCACCCCGCCAGGATGTCGGGCACGTAGAGGATCTTGTCCCAGGGGTGGCGCTTGCCCTCCGACTCGGAGTCCGGGCTGACGTGGATGATCCGCTGCATCACCGCGCCGTTGGTGGCCGCCTTCACCGTGATGTAGCCGGTGAAGTTCGGCTTGAGCGTCGCGGTCACGGTGGCCATCGACTTGCCCTGGGGGATGACCACGTTCGGAGGCAGCTGGAGGTAGCCAGGGGCCGAGCTGGTGAGGCTGACCTTCGTGCCGCCCAGGGGCGCCACCGAGCTCACCCCGGCGCCGATGGTGAGCAGCTGGTTGGTCGTCTTGGCGTACACCTCGCTCGGAGCACCCAGGCTCGAGAGGTTGGGCCGGGGGATTCCCGCCAGGGCCCGGAGCTGCTTGACGGTGACCTGCCGGGTCCACCCGATGCCCAGCATGCCCGAGCCCTCGACGGTGACGTGCGTGCCAGCAGCGACGTACAGAGTCGCGTTGCGGGAGCAGGGGTTCACCGAGCACAGCGCCTGCTGGAAGCCGCTCAGGGGCTGGGCCTTCACCACCAGCTGCCCGTAGGCGCGCTCCAGCGAGTTGGTGCCGTCGATGTCGACGGGCGGGTTGAAGGTCTTGTTGAACGTCCAGGTGATGTAGTCGCCGTTGACCGAGGCGGTGGCGTGGATGAGCTGGTTGTCATTGACGCCGAAGTCCGACAGCCGGACATCCAGCGCCAGGTTCCCTGCGGGCTTGGGGATGTCGTAGCCGAGGGCGCTGTACTGCTCGCCGTCGAGCTCCACGACGAGGTTGTTGAGGAACAGGTTCTGCCCTGCCTGGACATCGGCGACGACGCCCGCCCAGGCCGCGTGGGCCACCAGGCCCACGAGAGCGCACCAGCCCCTCACACAGGACACGAATCGCATGCGTGTACTCCTTGGGTGAGAGTTCTGGGGTATGAACGAAATCCCCGGAAAATCTTCCCGAGCCGCAGCGAAAAAAATGTCTGGGAGGGCCGGGCCCTCGAACTACAGCCGCACGAGCAGCTCGCGGAGGATGGAGAAGCCCTGGCGGAAGTCCTCCAGCCGGGCCTGCTCGTTGGGCGCGTGGTAGTACGCCATCTCCCCGAAGCCGGTGATCTGCACGTCGCAGCCCTGGCGCTGCAAGTCCCTCACGAGCGGCAGCGAGCCGGTGAGCGAGAAGGGCGTGGGGGCCGCGCCGCGCACCTGCTCAATGGCCTCCTTCAGCGCCTGGAGCCCCGGCGAGTCCAGCCGGCAGGCGATGCCCTCCGTCCCGCTGCCCTGGAAGCGGAACGCCAGCGTGCCGCGCTTGCCGGCCGCCGTGCGGGTGCGCGGGAAGCCAGGAATGGCCTCGTCGCGCTCCAGCCGGGCGTCCAGCTCGAGCATGAAGTCCGTTACCGCGCGCTGCATCTCCTTCAAGTCGTGGAAGGGCGTGAGGCGCACGTCGCCGCGCAGCGTGACGTCGGACGGAATCTTCGTCTCCTTCGTGTTGGGCGCCTCCACCACCGTGGCCTTGAGGCTGGAGGAGGAGAGGAAGCCCCACCGCTTCTCGTCCTCCGTGGGAGGGAAGCGCTCGCGGAAGAAGCGCGCCAGCTCCAGCGACGCGGCCATGCCCAGCTCCAGCGCGTTGACGCAGTTCTGCGGCATGCCCGAGTGTCCACCCACGCCCGTCACCTTCAGCTCCCACAGGGCGATGCCACCGGTGCCCAGCGTGGGGCCGAAGTTGGCGCTGTCCAGCCAGTACACCGGCTGGCCCACCAGCTCCTTCAGCCGTCCCTGCTCGGCCACGTAGCCCAGGCCCAGGCCGGGCAGGCCCGTGGACTCCTCGTTGGAGATGAGCACCACCTTCAGCGTGCGGCGCGGGCGCTCACCGCGCTCGGCGAGCTGCGCCAGCAGGTCCGTCAGCACCGCCACGTGGCCCAGGCAGTCCGTGACGCCGCGCCCGTAGAGGATGCCGCCGGGCCCCTCCCACAGCGCGAAGGGGCTGTGCTCCCAGCCCTCGCCCTTCTCGTCCGCGGGCACGACGTCGAAGTGCGCGCCCACGAAGCCCAGCGCCCCGGCACCGGCGTCCTGGCCCCGCACGGTGAGCACCAGGCAGGGGCGGGCCTCGTTGCCGGCGGCCGCCAGGGACTCGGCCTGGATGAAGCCGCTCTGGATGTGGGGCGCCAGCGTGTCCAGCACCACCTGGGCGGCCAGCCGCTCCTCGGGCACCAGCCCCGCGCCAGGGTTGTTCTGCAGCCTCGGCGTCAGGGCGATGAGACGCCGGAGCACATCCAGGAAGCGGTCCTCACGAAGGGCGAGTGCATTCATGGGGGCGGATTGGAGCCGAGCCCCCGGCGGAAGTCACCGGAAACCCTTGGAAGGGCGGGCGAACACCCGCGTCCGCATGGCGACCCTGCCCGCGAATGGACCGACGGGTGGCTACTTCCACCAGGAGCAGCCCCTGCCCTGGTAGGAGCCGCCCCGTCAGTCCAGGCGCTGGCTACTCCGCGAGCGTCCCGAGCTTCTGGGGGGTGGCCAGCGTCAGCTTCTCGGTGCGCAGCGGGAGCGCATCGTCACGCAGATTGAGCGGCTCGTGCATGATGGCGCCCGGGATCCGGTCGGGGAAGCGGTTCGGATTCGGGGCCAGCTGGGTGCCCGGCTTGCCGTGGCGAGCCAGGTCGCGGTCGGCCGCGTCGAGCTTGCGCTCCAGCGAGCCTTCCTTGTTCAGGGGCTTCTTGTCGAAGAGGGTGTCGAGCTTGTCGCCGCCGAGGGAGGGGCCGCGGGCCTCGGAGATGTCGGCCTGCTTGCCGAGCAGCTTGGAGGCCTCGGAGTTGGTGATGTTGCCGTTGGAGATGCCCTCGGCCAGCGTGTCGATCTGACCGGCCTGGCGGGAACCGTCCTCCTCCTTCAGACGGATGCCCAGGTCCGGGATGCCCTTCTCGCCGGCTTCCGAGATGTTCATGCCGGCCAGGGTCTGCATCAGGTTGAGCTTGCGGCGCTCATCGAGGCTGAGCTTGCCGTCGGCCACGGCGCTCCGGGTGGCATCGGAGATGCCCTGCTGCTCGGTGAGCAGCTTCTGGGACTCGCCGGCGGAGATGGTGCCGTTGCGCACGCCATCGGCGATCTGGTTCAGCTGGTTGCTCTGGGTGGCGTCCACGCCGCGCTCGCCCAGGGGGCGCTTGTCGGAGAAGGAGTCGATGAGGGAGTGGCCGGCGAGCTTCTTCTCGGCGAGGGGCTTGGTGAAGATGGCCGCCTCGAGGCCCTTGGCGGGCACGGCCTCGGCGGTGGGCTGGGAGGCGGGGGTCGTCGGGGCCGGGGGAACGAGGTTCAGGGCGGGGTTGGCAATGCGCATGACGAGGCTCCTGGGAGAGACCGACGGGAGGGGTCGGTGAGTACGGGCAGTCTCCACTGCACCCGGTGTGCCACCAGATGCAGCAGGGGCGCCGGGCGGCTGTGCTCCAGTCGTTTCCAGCAGTTATGCGCTCACCCTCGCCAGGCGGCGGAGCGCGGGTGACGGCGCTCACCGGGCTGCCCTGGTGACGGCAGTCATTCTCTGATGACAGCCGTCACCGCCAGCACCTGGGAGCGGTGCGCAGGCGCGGTGTGAGCTGAACTCCCGCAATAGCTCGGGGGCTGCGGAGCCCTCTACGAGCTCACGCAGCCCCCGTGGACATCATCGTTGCCGCCTTACTTCTTGCCGGCGCCCATCACGGTCGACAGCTTCAGCTCCTCGGGGCTCAAGCCCCACTGCACGATCGACAGGCCGCCCGCGGTCTGCTTTCCGCTGTGGGTGGCCGCCAGCTCATGAGGCTCGAACTTCTGCAGGGCCCACGACCCATTCTGCTGCTTGACGTACATCTCGAGCGGCCTGGTGGGGTCGACCGCGCTGGACGGGAACGGCTGATGGGTCCGCAGGTGCTGCTGGACCGCGTTGGTTCCCCCGACGATCTCGTTGCCGTTGCGCAGCGAGCCCGGGCGCAGGCCCCCGGCCTGTTCGATCTGCTCCAGCCGGCCCTGCTTGCTCGTGTCGGTGGCCAGCGTGTAGCGCCGCTGCGCGTCCATCTGGCTCTCGAGCCCGGTCCGCTGTGTCTTCAGCGTGTCGAGCTGCTGCTTCTGGGGGTTCTGGGCCTCCCACTGCTTGATCATGGGGCCCAGCTCCTTCCTCGGCACGCCCTGAGCCACCAGCTGCTGGGTGTACGCCTGGCGCTGGCTCTTCAGCGCCGTCTCCGCCGTGCTGATCTGCGAGGTGAGCTGCTGATGATGGGTGGTGAGCTGCTGCCACTGCTGGGGTTTGGCGCCCACGGGCATCTTGTTGTCGCCCCCCGTGAACTCGGAGAAGTAACCCTTCGACTTCAGCTGGTCGAAGTTCTCATTTCCAAGGTTCTTCCTCCAGTCGGCCTCGTTCCAGCCGGCCTTGTCGCCCTTCTGCAGCGTCTGCTTCTGCTCAGGGGTGAGGTTCAGATTGGGGGGGGTGGCGTCCAGCTTGGTGGGGCGCGCGTACGAGTAGTCGATCAGGTGGACGAGGCCCTGGTTGCGCCCGGCGCCGTTGGTGTTCCATTGGTTGAGCGCCGCCTGCTCCTGGGCCTTCCGGTCGAAGTGGCTGTTCAGGTGCGAGTAGTTGCCCTGGAGCTTCCCGGGCTGAGGCGTCCGGACCGACTGCGTCGGGACCTGCTGCGTGACGTTCGGCAGCTGTGGGGTGGTCGGGGAGCGGGGCGAGGGAGGGGCGCTGCGGGGCGGGGTGCCCGTGGGCCGGGGCATCGACAACGAAGGCAGCGAGTTCGAGCGGAGGGGACGCATCTTCATGGGCGGGCTCCTGAGGGCCTGAGGTGTCCGCCTGTAGAGCATCGCTCGTGCCAACCCCTGCGTGTCTTACAGTGTCACGCAAATCCATGGATTTCGGGTGCTTGCATGATTCGCCGACGGGCCCGGGCTGGCTCGCACGGTGACTGCGGTCATCAACTGGTGACGGCGGTCATCAGGCCCCGAGCGGCGCGAACAGCGTCACGCCCCAGCGGGACTGCACTCCGCGTCTTCACCGTTGCCATGCACGAGGTGCTCGAGGTGCCTTTGAAGGCCCCGTCAGCCCTGCTGCTGCGAGAGCTGGTAGGTGTTTCCCAGCTCGTCCTGGACGATCGTCGCGACGCCGTCGATGGCGGTGACGAGGAGCTGCTGGGAGAGCTGGCGCGTGCGGTAGGTCCACCCTTGCGGCGGAGACAGCCGCGAGCCCAGGTCCGCCAGGGCGTCCTGGCTCAGGTGGCCGAGCTGCACGCTGAAGGACTGCATGACGAAGATCCGGCCCTCGGGGTCCACCAGCTCGTGGACCGGCTTTCCCGGCTGGAACACATAGGTGGTGTTGCGGGCCACCGTGCGCGTGGCGTAGGGCGAGCCCATGCGCAGGCCCTCCGAGAGCGGAATGCGCAGCTGCCCGGCCTTGCGCATCTCGATGCCCCCGAAGCTCTTGCTCTCCGTATCCAGAAAGGCGCTGTGGGTGAACGCGTCGATCATCCAGTATCGAGGCCCGTTCAGGATGACGGCCGAGGCCTGGAACTCCTGCTGGAGCTGCTTCGAGTCCAGGCGCTGCCAGGCCTCCTCCGGGCAGTCGTTGAGCAGGTAGGTGTTGTAGACGTCGACGCGAAGCCCGAGGCCCTCCTGGTATGCCAGCAGCACCTCGCAGTACCTCGCGCCTCGAACGTCCTGGGACTGCTGAGGGGGCGGAGCCTCCGGGCTCTGCGCGGGCTCCGGAGCATTGGCGCAGGCACAGCAGAGCAGCAGCGGGAGCAGCCAGAGTCGCAGGGGAATCAGGGGCAGTCCGTACGTCGTCTTCATGGGGTCCTCGCGGTGGGGGAGGCGCTCGTTCGCCTCGATGCGGTGGACGCACGCCGCGCGGGATGTGAAGCGACGCTGGCTCCGGCTGGCCGGCGGGCGGTAGCGGAGTCGTGATGGAAAGTCGACGCCTACGCCGGAGCTCATGCAGCTCGGGGGATGGCGCCTGGCCCCAGGTCCCGCTGGCCGAGCGTGGGCAGCACCGGGTGTGGATCTGATCCTGAGCGTTGGACAAAGTCGAGAGGATCTGGTGATGAGCGAATCGCCAGAAGCGGTCTCTTCAACGGGGGATGGTGCACGCTCGTTGCTCCCGGATGAGGTGCGGTGAAGAGTAGGGCGTCAGGGGATCAACTCGCAATTCACCGGCCCCCGCCCCATCCCGTTTCGTCCCGCCTGGTTCCTCTCTAGCGGGTCGCATCGAACCCGAGGCTCATGTGTCGGCCTTGGCGAAATGAGCGATCTGGTCGGCGTGGGCCTTCACGAACGCGGGCCGCGCCGTCGCGCGCTTCAGGTAGTCACGCGTCGCGGGATGCGCCGCGAGCCCTTCGAAGCGATCGACGAGGCGCAGCACGTCCGCCATGAGGATGTCGGCGACGGAGAAGGAGCCCGCGAGCCACTCGCGCTTCGCGACCACCGGCTCGAGGCGATCGAGGCGCAGCTTCAGGAAGTCGTCGAAGCGCTTCTCGCTCTGCCCCGAGAACTTGAAGAGGGACCACGGGAGGCTCGCCATCTCGACGGAGTTGAGCGCGGCGAAGATCCACTCGATCACCTCCGCGCGCCCCGTCGGATCGCGAGGCATCAGCGCCTCGCTCCGCTCGCCGAGGTGCAGCAGGATCGCGCCGCTCTCGAAGATCGAGATATCGCCGTCCTTCAGCCACGGCACCTGTCCGAACGGCTGGTGCGCAAGGTGCTCGGGGCCGCGTTCCTTGAACGACACGCTCTCGACGCGATACGGGAGCTTCGCCTCCTCCAAGGCCCAGCGCACGCGGATGTCCCGCACGAACCCGCGCGGCGGCGGAGGAACCCAATCGTAGGTGGTGAGAACGAGATCGCCCATGCGTCGCGTCTACCAGCCCTGATCGACGCTTGCCAGCGCCGCCGCCGCGATCGTCAATCGTCGTTGTCGACGCTGAACACGACGACGCGGTCCGGGCTCGACGAAACATTGCGGGGTGGAGGACCTGCGCGAGGCACTGGGGCATCTGCGCGCGGCCTCCGCCAGCAAGCCCGTCCCCGTCGAGGATGTGTCGCTCGTGCCAGCGGCATGAACGGTGGCACCGTCTTCCGGCTGGGGCGGGATGCTGTGCCACTCGTCGTGTTCATCCTGGGGACCCATGAGGTAGGGTAGGGCGAGCGGTCGGAGGAGGCTGTCCCGTACTTCGGAGAGCACTCATGGGGAAGAAGCGACCCAAGCAGGAAGTGGATCCACTCTTCCTGCCAGTGGGGATGCGGGTGGGGGAGTGGCGGGTGCAAGGGTGGAGAGGCCGGGGCGCCTACGGCACGCTCTACCGAGTGGAGCGGGTGGGGCAGGAGGCAGCTGGCTCGTTTGCGCTCAAGCTGGCCACCCATCCTCGGGATGAGCGCTTCGAACGCGAGGCCTGGCTGCTGTCGCGCATCCAGAGCCCCCATGTGCCCCGGTTCCTGGGGCAGGGTGTGTGGGAGCACGCCTGTGGAGCCTTCCCGTACGTGGTGATGGACTGGGTGGAGGGAGAGACGCTGTACGAGTGGGCCGAGAGGCGCAACCCGACGTGGCGCCAGGCGGCGAGGCTGCTGGCGCAGGTGGCACGGGCGCTGGAGGCCACGCATGCGGTGGGAGGACTGCACCGGGATGTAAAGGGTGAAAACGTGCTGGTGAGGCCCGCGGATGGGCGGGCCTTTCTGACAGACTTCGGTGCGGGGCACTACCGAGGTGCGGCCACGCTCACAACGAAGTTGCTGCCTCCGGGCACGCCCGCCTACCGCAGCCCCGAGGCGCGGGGCTTTCTGCGCGTGTTCCTGCGCCACCCGACGGCGCACTATCCGGCGAGCGCGTGTGATGACTTGTTCGCGCTGGGAGTCATGGCCTACCGACTGGTGACGGACGAGTACCCGCCGTCCACACGCCCCGAGGAGAGCGGCTCCGAGGTGTGGAGTGCGAACGGGCCGGGACCGCGCCCACCGCGCGAGCTCAACCCGCGAGTGCCCCTTGAGCTGGATGCGGTCATCCAGCGACTGCTTGCCATCGCCCCGGAGGAGCGTTTTGGAGGCAGGGCGAGGGATGCCGCCGAGGCGCTGGAGCAGGTGGCGGAGAGTGCGGAGGCTGAGGCGGAGGGCCCGTTGTTCTTCTGGGGGGATGAGCAACGCCCGCGCCTGCGTGCTCCCGGGAGTGTGCGGCGGGCTGAGCTGCAGGACGCCTCTGCGAGGGAGAGAGCGCTGCGCGGAGCGGGTGCGCGGAGTGAAGCGGAGGCCCACCGGGAGCAGGCTGCGCCGCAGCGCTGGGAACCGGTATGGGGAGTGGAGATGGCGGTGGCTCTGCTGGGACTATTGCTCGCGGCGCTATCCGTGGCGTTGCTGTACCGTGGGCAGGGACTGGCCGGGATGGCTTCAGCGATAGTGTCACCGAAGGGAGAGCGCGTGGCGGTAGGCGATAGCATCACTCCCTCTGCGACGCTCGCCCCCATGCGCAGTCACGAACTGCCATCGGCGATCGGGCTGGCGCTGCCCGAGAAGCCCTTTCCCGGTCAGCGTACGCCTCCGTGCACCCGGTATGGCGAGGTGGAGATCCGTGGCGGTTGCTGGTACCGCCTGGGTGATGCCCCAGCGCCGTGCAAGGAGGACGCGTACGACTGGAGGGGAGCCTGTTACCTGCCGTCGTATCCACCTCGGCGCCCGTCTGCGTCCGGGACTCCGTGATGCTTCGTCGCAAGGGCGTACAGGGGCATGAACCCCTGGGCGATAGGCCCTAAAACCGCAGAAGCACACTCCTTTCGTCGTTCCTTAAGAGGTCCTAACAAAAGTCAGGTTTGAGGGTTCCGTCCCCTCGGGAGAGGGCTCCAGTCCTTACTTTTGTTAGGCGCTCTAAACTAAACTGGGTACTTCGGGTCCTCGGAGAAGCCCCTGGCAGTCCCGCCTGCTTCCCAGCGCTCCCTCCACTCTTGGAGACGTCGTTGACGGCGTCAGGAGAGCACTGTAGCTGTAGCCAAGGCATGGGTTCCTCCTATCGCGGGGGTGTGGTTCTCATCCTGAGCACGCTCCGAGGAACCGCCAGGGGTCGGCATGGGCGACCTTTGAAAATTCAGCTACTTGCGAGCCTGCGTAGCCTCTGCGGAGGTTCTGCTCAGGATGAGATCCACACCCTATCGCGGGCATGATGGCTCCATGGCGCGATGCAGGTTACTCGGATCTTGACTTGGGAGATAGGTGGCCTTGCCTGGGATACGAATCTTTGTACTGCTCATCAATAGCTGCCCAGCTGGCCGCGCCGGATGCGAGTCTATTAGCGAATACACTGAGGTCAGGCTTTACTCGCCGATCTCTTTGGCATTCCGTTGATGTAGACGATCTCGGATGAGGGTTGCTTCTCCTGTATTGCGCGCGCGCGAATGTTGTCGAGCGTTTCGATCTTCTTACCCTCGTCGCCCACCTCTAGCACGACGTACGTTGCTGAAAGCGTCTTTTCGCCTTTCTTGTACAATTCGAGTTGCTTGGTGTAGCCCTGCACGAGTTTCACATTAGAAGAAAGTTTGATTTCAACAAGGTGCCGTAGGGTGCTGCCTTTTGAGAACTTGAAGTCCACGGCACCTTGACCGGTCTCGGTCTCAGGATTGATGTCTAGATCGTTGGCTTCGCAGTAGGCGAGGGCGATGGCGAAGAACATCCGCTGAGCAGCCTTCTCTGGACGCCGCTTCCTATGGTGCCAGAGTTCGCGCCAGAGATCACGGTTTTCGATCAAATGCGTGAACTGATCGATGATCTTATCGACGACTGTCTTCATCGACTTGGCGTCATGGACCTTGGGTTTCTCGATCGCTAGCGGCTCTCGGGCGGTCAACTCCTCAATGCCTCTCTTCCAGAAGAGCAACCCGTCTGGATCGGAGTGCACGTCGTAACCGACCTTCGGGATAGAATGGATACTCGCGAGGTAAGCCTCGAAATTCGCTTTGCTGGCGAGCATCTCTTCGCGAAGCTTGTCCTTATCTTTTTGACGGACAGCATCGGCCCAGAGTGCCGCAACCTTCTTGTTGACGTTGCTTCGGAGTGCTTCGCTGATGGCGATGGCGTGCTGGATTCCATCCCAGTCCTTCGCAATTGGCAGGGCACGAAGGATGTCTTGCGGAACGAGAATGATTGGGCTGTCTGGATCGTAGGGGTTCGGAATCAGATTCCCTTTGGACGACCCCACCTTCATCTCCTTCGTCGGAATGCCTAACGTCTTGGCAACGCCCTCGTTCAGTTTGACGAGTGCGGGCATGATCACGTTCGTAGTCATGTCACTGATCAGGTCGGGACCGATCTCCTTCTCGAACAGGGACATCGCAACGAACAAATCTGGATCGGTGACGCCGAGGTTCACAATTGCTTTTGCCGTCTCCAGCAACTGTGCCGTCTTCTTGCGCCCAAACGCCGAGCCAGCGGTTGACACGGCGCCGTAACCAAGGCAGGTGCCCCGAATTTCGGGAAATCGGAGCAGATTTGTGGCGGTTTTCCAATAGGTGTCGCCCATGCTCTTGGATTCATGCAGAAACTTGATGACCAGTTTGAAACGCTGCTCGTAGGCCTCTTTCGCGTCTTTGCTAATCGTCGGATTCGAGCTTGCTGCGAGAAGCAAAGGGTCGATGAACAGTGGTGTATCGACGTTCAAACTCGGCTCGAAGAGCCCAAGCGGGGCCCATATATTCGGCTTAACGTTGAAGTGCTTCGTGAAGAGCACGGGTTTCGGCAACTTGGCCACGGTTCCCCCCAGCAGACTCGGGTGTTCTCAATCTTATAGAATTATATACTGGCAGGCGTGCCCGTTGAGGAGGAGGAAGAGAAGCCAGAAAGAGAGGCAACTCGCAACTGAGTGCGCGGCGACCAAGCGCGCAACGCTAGAGATGTACATAGTCCATGCAGGCCTCAGAATCTTTGGAGGCACCTTGGGGACGAGGAGCGCGTCGAAAAAGCACCCGAGAAGTTGTGAAAGCGAAGGGCTTGGAATCTTTGAGGTTTTTCTCTCGATTCGGGGCTCGTCTCTTGACGAAGATTACGGAACTTGAACCCAAAGCCCAGAGGTAGCGGCGGTCTGTGACTTTCAGCGTTCCGAGGTCATGAGTGACACCACTTCCTCCGCGCAGCCCCAGGACAGGGTGACGCCCGCGCCGCCGTGGCCGTAGTTGTGGATGACCTGGCGCTCTCCCACGCGCTCTTCCTCGAGGCGCACTGTGGGGCGTCCGGGTCTCAGGCCCACCTTGTGCTCCAGGACCTGGAAGTGCGCTCCAGCAGGCAGCAGTCGCCGGCAACGCGCGAGGATCTCCTGCGCCTTTGCTGAGTCGGGCACTAGCGACGCGTTCTCGCCCTCGGCCGTCCCTCCCAGGATGCAGTCGGCGGAGCGGGGGATGACGTAGGCAATCCCTCGCTCCTCGCTCTCATCGAAGAAGAAGCGCGACACGGGCGGCGGAGCCACTCGCAGCACTTCGCCTCGAATCGGGAACAGCGAGTCGTCTCCCACCAGCGTGCGCGCCCCCAGGCCCGTGCAGTTCACGACCACCGGAGACTCCCGCCACGCCTCATCCAACGAGCGCACCTCGCGCTGCAGCAGCCGGCCTCCCAGCTCCCGGAACCGCGCCATGAGGAACGGCAGGTAGCGCGGCATCTCGATGATGGGCGCCTCGAACGAGTAGCCGTGCGAGTACCCCGGCACCATCTCCTCCGCGGTGGTCGCACGCAGGCTCGGCACGCAGGGCGCCCACCAGGGCTCGGGCGGCGCCTCGGTGAACAGCTCAACCCCTCGCACCACCTGGATGCCCGCCTCGGGGTTCGCCGACAGCTCGCGCAGCACTTCGAAGGTGCGCCGCGCCCAGCCCGTCACCCGCTCCTGCGGGAAGGCCCGGTACGGGTACCAGACGGCAGCGGCCACATCCGAGGTGGTGTGCGGCGTCAGCTCCCGCGCCCAGAGCTCCACCGTGTGCCCGGCCTCTCGCAGCCGGATGCCGCACGAGAGCCCCGAGACGCCTCCTCCCAGGACCACGACGTGCATGGCGTCCCTCGCCTCACTGCGCCCGGCGCTCGTCCGCCCGGCGGCGGCGCTCGGCCTCGGCGGGCGTCTCCGGCGGCACCAGCGCGTTCGGCCCCCGGCCAATCAAGTCCTTGCGGCCCGCCTGCTCCAGCGCCTCGCGCGCCAGCGGCCAGTGCTCGGGGTTCCAGTAGAGCAGCAGCGCCTTCTGCAGCTTCTTCTCGCGCAGCCCTCGCGCCGTGTACACCGGCTCCATCTTCAGCGGATCGAACCCCGAGTAGTACATCGCCGTGGCCACCGCCATCGGCGTGGGGATGAAGTCCTGCACCTGGCGTGGCCGCTTGCCGTTCTTCTTCAGCCACAGCGCCAGATCCACCATGTCCTCCAGCGTCGAGCCCGGGTGCCCGCTGATGAAGTACGGGATGTCGTACTGCTCCTTGCCCGCCTCCTCGCTCGCGCAGGCGAACATGTGCTGGAAGCGCTCGAAGCTCTCGATGCCCGGCTTCTTCATCTTCTCCAGCACCCGCGGCGACACGTGCTCCGGCGCCACCGAGAGCTGCCCGCCCACGTGGTGCGCCGCCAATTCCTTCACGTACTCCGGCGAGCGCTCCGCCAGGTCGTACCGCACGCCGCTGGCGATGAAGACGTGCTTCACGCCCTCCTCCTGGCGCACCTCGCGCATCAAGTCGATCAGCGGCCCGTGGTCCGTCTGCAGGTTCTCGCACACCCCCGGGTGCACGCAGGACAGCTTGCGGCACTTGCTCTCGATCGCCTCGCTCTTGCACTTGAGCTTGTACATGTTGGCCGTGGGGCCACCCAGGTCGGTAATCGTGCCGCGGAAGTCTCCCATCCGCCGCAGCGCCCGCACCTCGCGCAGCACGCTCTCCGCCGAGCGGCTCTGGATGACGCGGCCCTCGTGCTCGGTGATGGAGCAGAACGTGCACCCGCCGAAGCAGCCTCGCATCAGCACGATGGAGTGCTTCACCGTCTCGTAGGCCGGGATGCGCTCCTTGTACATGGGGTGCGGCACGCGGTTGAACGGCAAGTCGTACATCTCGTCCATCGCCACCGCGCCCTCCGCGGTGCCCGCCCCGTCCTCTAGCGGCTTCGCCGGCGGGTTCATGTAGATGGCCCGGTTGCCGTGGCGCTGCGCCATCGCCCGCGCGTTGCCCGGGTTGGTCTCCATCTGGAAGTCCCGCGACATCACCGCGAAGGCGCGCTTGTCCGCCACCACCTCCTCGTACGAGGGCAGCACCACCGTCTTCCGGTCCGCCGCACGCTTCGCCGGGTCCGCCTCGTGGGCCTTCATCTCCGCGTCGTTGATGAGGTACGCGGTGCCCCGCACGTCCCGAATCTGATCGATGGACTCGCCCCGGCGCAGCCGGTCCGCCACCTCCCACACCGGGCGCTCGCCCATCCCGAAGATGAGCAGATCCGCCTTGGCGTCGAAGAGGATGGAGCGGCGCACCTTGTCGCTCCAGTAGTCATAGTGGGCGATGCGTCGCAGCGACGCCTCAATCCCCCCCAGGACGATGGGCGCGTCCGGGTACGCCTCGCGGCAGCGCTGGGCGTAGACGATGGTGGCCCGGTCCGGCCGGCAGTTGGTCCTCCCGCCGGGGCTGTACTGGTCCTCGGAGCGGTTCTTCTTCTGCGCCGTGAGCCGGTTCAGCATCGAGTCCAGGTTGCCCGCCGCCACCCCGAAGAAGAGCCGCGGCGGCCCCAGCACCTTGAAGGGCTCGGCCGAGTGCCAGTCCGGCTGGGGGATGATGCCTACCTTGAACCCTCGCCCCTCGAGGAAGCGGGCGATGAGGACGGGACCGAACGCGGGGTGGTCCACGTACGCGTCCCCGCTGACGATGATGATGTCGAGCTGCTCCCACCCCCGCGCCTTCATGTCGGCGCGAGTCGTGGGCAGGAACGGGTGGGGGAAGCGAGCGAGCGTGGCCATGGTATCCGCCTCTCCCCTAACCGCTGGGTGTGTGGGGAGGCAATACTCCCTAACACACACCCGGGCCCCGCTCATGCCGCTACCGCCAGGGAGGGCGGGTTACTCGAAGTCCAGCGTCGAGCCGCCGCTGAGCTCCTTCTCGAGCACCGTGGGCCGGCCGACGATGGTCAGCTTCGAGCCGCCCGAGGCCGACACGCGCAGGCTGTCCGACACCTGCAGGGTGGTGACTCCACCCCCGCTGGAGTCCAGCGAGGCCTTCCGGACGGAGAGCCCGCGCGCGTGCAGGGAGCTCCCGCCCGAGGTGGTGCTGGTGAGCTCCGTGGCCTGCCCCTCCAGCTGCGCCTCGCCGCCCCCGCTGATGTCCAGGGAGAGCCGCTCCACGGCCAGCCCCTTCGCCTTCAGCTTGCTGCCGCCACTGGTGTCGATTCTCAGGGACGGGACGGAGATGGTGCCGCTCAGCTCCACCCGGCCACCGCCCGAGCAGTCGATGTCCTCCATCCGCGGCACCGTCACCTCCACGCGCAGGGGGTTGGGCGAGCTCCAGCCCCGCCCGAACTCATTCTTCTCGTCGAAGTAGATCGAGAGGGTCTCCCCGTTGCTGTCCGTGTGCACGTAGCGCAGCAGGTTGTCATCGCCCACCACGCGGACAGCGGTGGGCTTCGTCGGGTCCACCACGATGGTGGCCGTCAGGCCATTGCTCACCTCGAGCGCCACGAAGTCGCCCGTCCTCCGCTCCTCCTCCACCGAGTTCCCGCTGCCGGAGATCTCCCCGATGCCACACCCGGTGGCGAGCACCGCCCACAGCGAGAGACCCACCCAGCGCGCGCGATTCACGAAAGCCATGGTTCCACTCCCAAAGTTCGGGCCGGTCCTGCCGGCGTCGGCGGGTGGAACACCGAGGCCCGCTCGAACTGTCACTCGCGGAGCCCCTTTTCTTCGCACCCAGGCTCCAGGGAGCCCTGCCGGGGGCAGCGCCACTGGAACCCCCGGGCGATTTGCTTTATGTGTGGGGCCGCTCGACCCCTGCATGACATGACAGACGAACCTCCTCCCCGGCCGCGCCGCTCTCCCTGGTTCCCCCGTGCCTTCCTGGCGCTGGGGCTGTTGCTGTGGACGGCCTGTGGCCAGAAGGAGGCTTCCGGGCTCGAACGCGTGCAGCGCGCGGGCGTGCTCCGCTGGGGCGCCGATGCGCAGGGCGGCGAGCCCTACGCCATGGAGGACCCCGAGCACCCCGGCCGCTACCGAGGCTTCGAGGTGGAGCTGGCCGACGCCCTGGCCCGCGAGCTGGGCGTGCGCGCGGAGCTCGTCCAGAACGACTGGTCCAGCCTCATCCCCACGCTGGAGCGGGGCGGCTCGTTCGACGTGGCCATGAACGGCATGGAGATCACCCCCGCCCGCGCCGGCCGGGTGCTCTTCACTCGCCCCTACTACCTCTTCAACCTGCGGCTCATGGCGCGCAAGGAGGACACCGCCGTCACCGGGCTGGAGTCGCTGCGCGGGCGCCGCGTGGGCACGCTCTCCAACTCCCTGGCGTGGGACCTGCTGCTGCGCGCCGGAGCCCAGGCCATCCCCTACGAGGGCGTCCAGGAGCCGTACATCGATCTGGAGCAGGGGCGGCTGGAGGCGGTGCTGATGGACGACATCATCGCCCAGCGCTACGGAATGCCCCGCCCTGGCCTGCGCGTGGTGGGGGACGTGGGCGAGGGCTACTACGCCATCGCCGTGAGGCCCGGCGAGGAGGACCTGCGCCGGGCGCTGGATGACGCGCTGGGCCGCATCGCCCGCTCGGGCGAGCTGCGGGAGGTCCTCCGTCGCTGGGGCATCGACAACGCCGCCGAGCAGCGGATGGTGGAGTGGACGGAGGCCCAGACGCGCGAGGTGCTCGCCGAGACGGCCACGGCGGAGCTGGGCTGGAGCCAGGTGCTGCTCTTCCTCCGGGCCTCGGTGGTGACGCTGCTCGTCTCCGTGGGAGCCATGCTCCTGGCCATCCCGCTGGGAATGTCGCTGGCGCTGGGCCGGCTCTACGGGCCGAAGTGGGTGGGCGGCTTCATCACCGGCTACGTGGAGCTGCTCCGCGGCACGCCGGTGCTGCTTCAGCTCTACGTCCTCTACTACGGGCTGGCCGCCGTGCTGCGGCTGGATCCGCTGAGCGCCGCCATCCTGGGCCTGGGGCTCAACTACGCGGCCTACGAGGCGGAGGTGTACCGCGCCGGCATCCTCGCGGTGCCCAGGGGGCAGATGGAGGCGGCGCTGGCCCTGGGCATGCCCACCGGGCTTGCGCTCAGGCGGGTGGTGATCCCCCAGGCCTTCCGGGTGGCGCTGCCGGGAGTGACCAATGACTTCATCGCCCTGCTGAAGGACAGCTCGCTGGTGTCGGTGATTTCGGTGGTGGAGCTGACCAAGCGGATGACGATTACGGCGGTGGATGTTCGGAGCTGGTTGTTGCCCGGGGCGCTGTGCGCGGCGCTGTACCTGGCGATGAGCTACCCCTTGTCCCGCCTCGCGAGACATCTCGAGGCGAAGCTGGAGCGGGCATGATCGAGGTACGAGAGCTGACCAAGCGCTACGCGGACCGGACGGTGCTCAACGGCATCAGCGCCACCTTCGCCCGGGGCGAGGTGGTGGCCCTGCTGGGGCCCTCCGGCGGCGGCAAGAGCACCCTGCTGCGCTGCCTCAACGGCCTGGAGTCGTTCGACGCGGGCTCGGTGCGGGTGGGCGACTGCGCGCTCGAGCCGGGGCGGGGCCGGGGCCAGTCCGCCCAGCTCTGGAGCGTGCGGCGGCGGGTGGGCTTCGTCTTCCAGCAGTGGCACCTGTTCGCCCACCGCACCGCGCTGGGCAACGTCATCGAGGCCCCCGTCCACGTGAAGGGCCAGAGCGTGAAGGAGGCCACCGAGCGGGCCCGAGCCCTGCTGGCCAAGGTGGGCCTGTCGCACCGCGAGGGCGCCTACCCCTCGGAGCTGTCCGGAGGCGAGCAGCAGCGGGTGGCCATCGCCCGGGCGCTGGCGATGGAGCCCGAGGTGTTGCTCATGGACGAGCCCACCAGCGCGTTGGACCCGGAGCGGGTGGGGGAGCTGGTGGCCCTGCTGGAGCAGCTGCGCTCCGAGGGGCTCACCCTGTTGACGGTGACGCACGAGATGCGCTTCGCGCGGGCGCTGGCCTCCCGGGTGCTGGTGCTGCACGGCGGGCACATCATCGAGGAGGGCACCCCTGGCGAGGTGCTCGCCAACCCCCGGCACGAGCGGACCCGGGCCTTCCTGGGGCTCGGGCACGCCGCTGCGAGCTGAGCCCTCCCTGGGGGAGGGCCCTCCGCCGGGCCTACTGCGCGGCCAGCACCGAGGCCAGCCGCCGCATGCCCTCGTCGATGAGCTCGGGCGGGCGGTTGGAGTAGTTCAGGCGGATGCACTGGGCCTTGGGGTGGGCGGCGAAGAACGGGCTGCCCGGCACGAAGGCCACCTTCTGCTCGATGGCGCGCGGCAGGATGTCCTCACCCCGCATGCCCCGAGGCAGCTCCGCCCACAGGAACATGCCGCCGTCCGGGCGCGTCCACCGGGTGCCCTCCGGCATGTGCGCCTCGAGCGAGTCCAGCATCGCCTGGCACCGCTGGCCGTAGACGGCGCGCAGCCGCGTCAGGTGCGCGTCGTAGTCGAACTTCGCCAGCAGCCGAGCCGTGGCCCGCTGCGCCAGCGTGCCCGTGTGCAGGTCCGTGGACTGCTTCACGATGGTGAGGCTGCGCGTCAGCTCCCTCGAGCCCACCGCCCAGCCCAGGCGCAGCCCGGGCGCCAGCGTCTTGGAGAACGTCCCCAGCTGCACCACCACGCCCATGTCGTCCAGCGAGGCCAGCGACGGCAGCGCCTCGCCCCGGAAGCGCAGCTCGCCGTACGGGTTGTCCTCGAGGATCAGCACGCGGTGCTTCTGGGCGAAGCGCACCAGCGCGTGCCGCCGCTCCAGCGACAGCGTGGTGCCCTTGGGGTTGTGGAAGTTGGGGACGATGTAGATGAGCTTGGGTCTGCACCGGGTGGCCAGCGCCTCCAGCTCGTCTACGCGCATGCCTTCGTCGTCGCTGCCCACATATTCGATGCGGGCCTGGTAGCCGTCGAAGTTCTGCAGCGCCGCCAGGTAGCTGGGATTCTCCACCACCACCACGTCGCCCGGATCCAGCATCACCTTGGCCACCAGGTCGATGCCCTGCTGCGAGCCGGCGGTGATGATCACCTGATCGATGGTGGCGCTCAGGCCGCGCTCGGCCAGGTGCGCGCAGATCCACTCACGCAGCGGCCCGTAGCCCTCCGTGGTGCTGTACTGCAGGGCCGCCGGGCCCTCGTGGGCGAACACCTCGGCGTGCGCCTGGGCGATGGCCTCCACCGGGAACAGCTCGGGGGCAGGCAGCCCCCCCGCGAAGGAGAGGATGTCCGGTCGCTCGGCCACCTTGAGGATCTCGCGCACCGCGGACGTCTTCATCCGAGACATGCGCTGAGCCAGAGGCAGGGAGACGGCGGGAGTGTTGAGGTGGGTGGTGGCAGCCAGGGTCATGGGTCAGTCTCCTTTCAGCAGCTCGGGGGCGACCTGGACGAGCGTCTCCTCCTTGATGGACGTCAGTACGATGGTGGTGTGCGTCCGCGTGACGCCGGAGATGGTCCGCAGCGTCTCCACGAGGAGCTGATCCAGCGTCTTCGTGTTCGCCGTCTTCACCTTGAGGATGTAGGAGTCCTGCCCCGCGACGCGGTGCGCCTCGAGCACCTCCGGCAGCGACATCACCTTCTTGGCGAAGCTCTCGAAGTACTTGGGGTGCTCGATGTTCACCCCGATGAAGGCCGTGATGTCCTTGCCGAGCTTTCCCGCGTCCACCCGCGCCGTGTAGCCGGTGATGACGCCGCGCTCCTCCAGCTTGCGGATGCGCTCGGCCACCGCCGGCTGCGACAGACCGACCGAGCGGGAGATCTCCAGCTGGGTCGCCCGCCCGTCGCGCTGCAGCATGTCCACTATGCGGTAATCCAGGGTGTCCATGGCCGGAGACCTTATAAATATAAGCCCGTAAGGTCGACGGCATATAGACTATATGTGGTGTGCCAAGCTTTCAAGGGGCACACGCAAGGGCGGCGTCGGCTATTCGAACTTCCCGTGCCGGCCCGCACCCTGAGCGAAGCGCTGGGCTCCGGCAATGGACTCGGCCTCGAGCACCTTCACACCGCCGGTGAACTCCTGACGCAGCGCGGCCTCCAGCGGCAGGCTCGCCTGCTCGTACGCGGAGCGGCGATCGGCGTTCATGCAGGCCTGGGGGAAGGCGGCGATCTCCCGCGCCAGCGCCTCGGCGGCCTGCCGGGCCTGGCCTCGCGGCACCACGCGGTTGACGAGCCCCATGCCCAGCGCCTCCTGCGCGGACACCGGGCGCCCGGTGAGGATGAGGTCCATGGCGCGGGACAGGCCGATCAGGCGCGGCAGCCGCACCGTCCCTCCGTCGATGAGCGGCACGCCCCAGCGGCGGCAGAAGACGCCCAGCACGGCGTCCTCCTCGGCCACGCGGAGATCACACCAGAGCGCCAATTCCAGCCCGCCCGCGACGGCGTGCCCGGAGATGGCGGCCACCACGGGCTTGCCCAGCACCAGGCGCGAGGGGCCCATGGGCCCGTCTCCCTCCGGCGACAGCCGCGGCATCCGCCCCTCGGCCACGGCCTTGAGGTCCGCGCCCGCGCAGAAGGTGCCCCCCTCGCCGAAGAAGACGCCCACCTTCGCGTCCGGATCCGCGTCGAACGCGCGGAAGGCGTCCGCGAGCTCCCGGGCCGTGGCGCCGTCCACCGCGTTGCGCACGTCGGGGCGGTGGAGGAGGACGGTGGTGACGGGGCCACTCTTCTCGACGTGGACGCTCATGGGCGCGGCAGCCTCGCACGGGCCTTCGCTCGGAGGAACCGGCTCGTGCGGGCGGGCCCCGGAAATGCCCGAGCCCCGGGACTGGCGGGGTGCCAGGTCCAGGGGCTCGGGTTCAACACGGCTCGGTGAGGACTAGTCGCCGAGGGCGGAGTTGACCAGGAAGGCCACGGCGCTCATGCCCGCGTCCTCGTTGTTGTAGTTGTTGGCCGGCTCGTAGATGCGGACGCGCTGGTTGTCGTTGATCCAGCGGCTCAGGAAGACGTCCATGGGGACGAACTCGCTGTAGCACTTGTAGCTCTGCCACGGCGCGTCCAGGTACTCCCAGAAGTACTTCTTCTTCTCCATGCGCTGGCAGGCGTGCGCGCCGATGAAGGTGATGACGGTGCTGCAGTGGCTGGAGTTGATGGGGCGGTGGTGCGGGATGAAGTAGCTGAAGTTGTTGAAGAGGTTCAGCTCCTGCACCAGCTTGTCCTGGTCCACCTTCCAGTAGGCGTGGACGGAGGCCTCATCGTTCGGCGTGCGGAAGCGCTCGTACGAGAAGCGCGAGTAGTTGTAGTCCTGCGTGTAGCCCGTGTAGGCCAGCTGATCATTGGGGAACTCGGTGGCCACCATGCGGTTGATGCTGCCGAAGTTGTTCATGTTGAACGAGGCGGGCAGCAGCGCGAACACGGAGTTCAGGTTCCAGGACTGGCGGATCTTGTCGTGCAGCGCGCGGGACAGGTCCGTCGCGTTCGGCGCCAGGAAGATGGGGCCCGAGTCATTCAGCAGGTAGCCGCGCGCCGGGTTCATGATCTTGCGCACGAAGTAGTACGAGGACGAGGTGGCCGCGCCGCCCGCGCTGTAGCCCGTCACCAGCAGCTTCTGCACGCTGGGGAAGCGCGTCTTGGCGTAGTTGGCCGCGGCGATGGTGTTGGCGTAGCCGTTGTGGCGCCACACCAGCGGCGGGTTGGCCCCCGTGGGGTCCGTATAGGTGGCGGTGTTGTTGCCCACGTGCACGTCACCGGTGCAGTACGGCATGTAGACGATGTTCCAGTCCTTGGTGACCAGGTCCCGCTTGCTGCGCAGCGGCAGGCCCGGGTCCGCGCCGTTCACGATGGGCGAGACGTACTTGGCCGTGAACTGGGTGATGTAGTCGTCCGCGATGCCGTTGGGGTTGGCGGCGCCCAGTACTCCGGCGCGGCCGCTACACGTCTCGTAGTCCCAACACGCGCCGCCGCCCTCGAAGAGGAACAGGAGGTTGGGCGAGGTCGTCTTGCGAATCCAGAACTTGTACTGGGAGCCGTTGCCACAGACGGTGCCGGGAAGGGCCACCTTCTCCCAGGCGTAGTTGTTACCGCCGTCGACCAGCACGTCGATGATCGAGGGGAGCAGCACTTCGGCGCGGGAGACCGCCGGCGCAAGCATGAGGGCCAGCAGGCTCGGCAAGAGAAGGCGCTTCATTCAGGTTCCTCCTGTTTCGGGGGGATTGCCTGTTACACCTGTAGCAAATCGAAAGTCCAGGGGTCTTCTAAACCCCAGGGATAGCCGGAAGGCGTGACAGGTAGGAGAGGTGCGGTTGCGAGGAGATGGCACGCCGCGCTATCTGACGCCCCCATGAGCTCGACGGCCCGATGGAAGCTCCCGCTGGCGATCGGTTTGGTCGCCGTGGTGGTTGCGGTCCTCTTCGCGGTGCTCGGCGGCAAGCCGACGGTGGAGCCCCCTCCGCGCGAGGCGACCACTCCAGCTCCTGCTCCGCCGCCCGCCGCGCCCGCGCGCCCAGCGGCTCCGGCCCTGAGCGCGGGCAGCCAGGCCGATCCGCTCGATCGGTTCCTCATGACGCAGCCAGACGAGGCCGCTGCCGCTCCGGCCGGTAGCCCGGTGAAGCTGGAGGAGCTGCGCGCGAAGCTGCCCGACAACCTGTACTGGGAGCTGGACGCCCCCACGACGGATCCGCAGGTGCTCGAGAAGCGCGCCGAGGCGAAGCGGAAGTGGAACGAAGTGTTCGGAAAGATTCAGTCGGGGGATGCCACCGAGGAGGAGATCCACCGCTACTACGATTACCGGCGGAAGCGCTCGGAGGACAACCTTGCGATCGCCAACCTGATGATCTCCGAGTATGGCGACAAGCTCCGGGAGGAGGAGCGAGGGCTGATCGATCTGAGCATCCGGATGCACCAGGATCGCCTGAAGGAAGTGCCTCGGCAGACCGCGGATGCGCTCGAGCGCAAGGCGCTCCAGGACAAGCGCCGCGAGGAGTGGATCCGCAACGGCAAGAAGCCCTGAGCCCGAGGAAGGGCGCTAAGGTGCGCGCCCATGACTCGGTCTCCCGCTCTCTGTGCCCTGGTCCTGGTGTGTGGCGCGCTCGTCGCCCAGGCGGCGCCTCCCGCGCGCCCCGCGGCGAACCCGCGTGGCTGGCAGCTCGAGTGGGCCCGTGGCGCCGTCTTCTATGAAGTCTTCGTCCGCAGCTTCGCGGACTCCAACGGCGACGGGGTGGGGGACTTCAACGGGCTCACCGCGAAGCTGGACTACCTGAGGGAGCTCGGCGTGGAGGGGCTGTGGCTCATGCCCGTCTTCGAGTCGCCCAGCTACCACGGCTACGACGTCGTCGATTACGAGAAGGTGGACTCGGAGTACGGCACGCAGGAGGACTTCGAGCGGCTGCTGCGCGAGGCCCACCGGCGCGGAATCCGCATCGTCGTGGACTTCGTCATCAACCACACCAGCTCCAAGCACCCGTGGTTCGAGGAGTCCGCGTCCTCGCCGAGCTCTCCCAGGCGCGACTGGTACGTGTGGCGCGCGGATGATCCGGGCTGGACGCAGCCGTGGGGCGGCACCCACCGCGTGTGGCACCCGAAGGGGGACGCGCACTACTACGGCATCTTCTGGGGCGGCATGCCGGACCTCAACTACCGCAACCCCGAGGTGCGCGCGGAGGTGAAGCGGTTGGCCTCGCTGTGGCTGTCGCGAGGCGTGGACGGCTTCCGGCTGGATGCCGCCCGCCACCTGGTGGAGAAGGGCCCGGGCGAGCAGCAGAACGACACCCCGGAGACGCACGCCTTCTGGAAGGAGTTCTCCGCCCACGTGCGCGGCGTCCGCCCCGATGCGCTCCTGGTGGGCGAGGTGTGGAGCGAGTCCAAGAACATCATTCCTTATTACGGCGCGACGACGCGGCTGCCGGGCGGCGACGAGCTGCCCATGCTCTTCAACTTCCCCATGGGCGAGTCGATGCTGGGCTCGCTCCAGGCGGGGGATGGGGCGCGGCTGGCCACGCAGCTCACCGAGGTGAGCACCGCCTATCCCCGGGGCGTGCTGGTGGCGCCGTTCCTCGCCAACCACGATCAGGTCCGCGTCGCCACCCAGCTCGAGGGCCAGGAGGGACGGATGCGGATGGCTCCGGCGCTGCTGCTGACGCTGCCCGGCACGCCCTTCCTCTATTACGGAGAGGAGATCGGCCTGCCCAACGGCCCGAAGAGCGAGGGAGATCCCGGCAAGCGCCGCCCGCTGCCGTGGGACGGCACGGAGAAGGGGGGCTTCACCACGGGCAAGCCGTGGGCGCCGTTCGTCGAGGGCTGGCAGCAGCGGAACGTCGCCGCGCAACTGGGTGACACCGGCTCGCTGCTGCACCGCTACCGGCTGCTCATCCACGTGCGCCGCGCGTCGCCCGCGCTCAGGGTGGGTACGCTCCGGCCGCTGCCTCGGAGCAGCGAGGCGCCCTCCGTGGTGGCCTACCTCCGCGAGGTGGAGGGCGAGCGGGTGCTGGTGGTCCACAACGTGGGGGCCGCGCCGGCCACCGTGAGCCAGGTGCTCCCGGGCACGCCCATGGAGCAGCTCTTCGCGGATCCGGACGTGAGCGCGACGGCCGAGCCCGGCAAGAAGGGCACCTGGAAGGTGTCGCTCCCCGCGTACTCCAGCGCCGTGTGGCGGCTGCGGTAGCCAAGGACGGAGGCTCGAGCGATGGCGAACAGGGCGATCCTCACGGGAGCGAGCGGGACGGTGGGCTCGCGCCTGTCCGGCTTCCTGCGGCAGCAGGGCTTCGACGTCATTCCATGGGACAGGAGGCACGTCCCCGTGGACGACTACGCCGCCATGGAGCGGTTCGTTCGCGAGGCGGCGCCCGAGGTGGTCTTCCACCTGGCCACGGCCTCGCAGCCCACGGGGCGGCCGGGGGAGTCCTGGCTCATCAACTACGAGTGGACCAGCGAGCTGGCGTGGATCACCCGGACGCTGGGCATCCGCTTCGTGTTCACCAGCAGCGTGCTGGTATTCACGAACGATGCCCGCGGGCCCTTCACGCGGGACTCCCAGCCGGACGCCACCGAGGGCTACGGCTACGAGAAGCGGCGGGCCGAGGAGCGCGTCTTCCACCAGAACCCCCAGGCCCGGGTGGCGCGGCTGGGCTGGCAGATCGGCGAGGAGCCCACGGGCAACAACATGCTGGCCTTCCTCGAGGGGAAGATGCGTGAGGAGGGCAGGGTGCGTGCCAGTGCGCGCTGGTACCCGGCATGCTCGTTGCTCGATGACACGGTGCGTGCACTGCATGAGCTCTCGAGCGCCGAGCCAGGCCTCTACCAATTGGACTCGAACGAGCGGTGGACCTTCTACGACATCGCCCGAGCGCTGAACGCCCGCCACGGGAACCGGTGGACGGTGGAGCCCTCGGAGGACTTCGTCTACGACCAGCGGATGAAGGAGGAGCGCATCCGGCTCCCCTCGCTCGGAGAGCGTCTGCCCGGGCTGCCCTGAGGTGCCCGTGTCGGGCCCGAGCTCCACCAACTGGTATGCTTGTCATACCAGTTCGCAAGAAGTCCGGCCGACAGCCCGGTCCTGTCAGGGGGAGGCGGGGCCGTGCGAGCAGGCGGGGGCAGGGGCCTCAGTGCTCGGCTGCCTTGTCGCTGGGGACGTGCCATGCTGCCTCCGCGATGAGTGACGCGAGCGGTCGGCCGGCGCGCAAGCCGATGATCGAAGTAAAGGGCCTCTACAAGTCCTTCGGGGGGCAGGAGATCCTCCGAGGGGTGGACCTGGTGGTGGAGGAGGGGACCACCTGCGTGCTGATGGGGGTGTCCGGCTCGGGCAAGACGGTGCTGATGAAGCACCTGGTGGGGCTGCTGCAGCCAGACCGGGGCACGGTCATCATCGACGGCCAGGACATCTCGAAGCTGGACGAGGCGGGGATGGATCAGCTGCGGCGCAAGCTGGGCATCCTCTTCCAGGCCAACGCTCTCTTCGACTCGCTCACCGTCTTCGACAACGTGGCCTTCCCGCTGCGCGAGCGCACGAAGATGTCGGAGGCCGAAATCCTGGAGTCCGTGAACAAGTCGCTGGCCGTGGTGGGGCTGACGCACGCGGCGAAGAAGTTCCCGGGCGAGCTGTCCGGCGGCATGCAGAAGCGCGTGGGCTTCGCGCGCGCGGCCATCCTCCAGCCGAGCATCCTCCTCTATGACGACCCGACGGCCGGTCTGGATCCGCTCACCACGGCCTCCGTCAACGAGGTCATCTTCACGGGCAAGCAGCAGCTGGGGGCCACCTCGCTGGTCATCACCCCGGACGTGGCGTCCGGCTTCCGGGTGGGAGACACCCTGGCCCTCATGCACGAGGGGCGCGTCGTCCAGGCCGGCCTGCCCGAGGAGTTCCGTCGCGCGGAGCACCCGGCGGTGAAGTCCTTCCTGAACACCTGGCTGCAGCGCCAGAACCAGCGCCCCCGCGGAGGCGGAGACGCTCAGGGGACCAGGTAGTACTGCTCCTGCCGGGGGGCGAAGAGCTTCCAGCCCTCGTCCGTCAGCCGGGCGGGATCCTCCTGCATGACGAGGACCTTCTGGCCGCCCCACTCCGGCACCTCGCTCAGCGTGTTCAGCTCCAGGGCGATGTACGAGCCCTGGCGGAGCCGGGGCGGGGGCTCGCGGCGCGCCGTCCCCTCGTCGATGCCCGAGCCCAGGCCGTGCCCGTGGTTGCCCAGCGGATGGCTGTAGATGCGGGCCTGGATGCCTCGCTCGCTCATCTCCGCCAGGGCCGCGTCATAGACTTCGGCGACGGTCCGCTCGGGCCTCGAGGCGCGCAGCATCAGCGCGTCCTGCAGCGCGTGGGTGTGGGCCAGCGCCTGCTTCAGCCCCGCGGGCGCGTCCTCCTCTCCCTCGCGCAGCAGGTACGCCATCCGCTGCCAGTCGCTGTGCAGCCCCATGTAGCTCAGGCCGAAGTCCAGGTGGATGAGGTCTCCCCGCTGGAGCACCAGCTCATCCGTCGCGGGGGATATCAGGTTCCCGAAGCCGCCCGGGGGGACCAGCCCCTGGCGCTGGACGCGCAGGTCCGGCTGGAACCACATGCCCAGCCCCAGCGCTCCCGCGCGATCGTAGAGCCAGCGCCGGATGTCCCCCACCGTCGTCCGGCCCGGAGAAATCACCTCTTGCGAGAGCGCCTGGCGAGCCACCCGCTCGGTGACGGCGACCAGGGTGGTGTAGTGCGGCAGCTCCTCGGGCAGCCGGGTGTCCAGGTACTCCTCGATGAGCGGCTCGGCGCTCACGAAGCGCTGCGCCGCCTCGGGGCCCATGCCCTCGGTGAGGAAGGCGTGGCTGGCCACCGTCAGGCTGCGGGTGATGCCGCGCCGGCCTCCCAGGCTCAGGCCGATGGCGCGCGGCTGGTACTGGAGGAACAGCTCGGACAGCGCATAGGCCTGTCCCGAGGGCGTCCGCGGCGTCTCGAAGAATCTGGAGACGTGCTCCTCGGGCTGGAACGGCAGCGCCACCTTCTTGAGCCCCTGCTCCCCCGCGTCGATGAAGACGAAGATGTCCCGCGTGCTGGCGTACGGGCGCGGCGGGGCGACGAACTGGGTGAGCGGATCGTCGTGGAACTCCTCGTTGACGATGATCCACATGCCCACGCCATGGCGCCGCATCATGGGCAGCAGCAGCTCGTGGCGCCGGGTGAGCCAGCCTTCCCGCACCTCGATCTGCCGGGACCAGGGCAGGAGCTTGGACTCCGGGGGCGGCTCTCCCGAGGAGCCCGAGCGGCAGGCCGACCCGAGGACGCAGCACAGGATCAGCAGGTATCCCCGCTTCATCGCGACTCCTCGTTCCATGCGGCTCTTGCTCCTGCCCGGAATCCCGAGCAGCTTGCCACTTCCTGGGCTTGGATATTCGAGGATCGCGCGGAGCGAAGGAGACCGGAGGGAGCATGAGGCGAGCCATCGCAGGCGGGGTGCTGCTGATCGCGGTGGGGTGGGCGCTGTGGTGGTTCACGCGCCGTCCCGAGGCCACGACGTCCACGGCTCCAACTCCCTCGGCGGAGCGGGTGGAGGTGGCGCGGCCCATGCCAGTCGGGGATGGCAAGGGGGCGGCGGCGCGGCCCGGGGCTCCGCGCGAGACGCTTCCGATCGAAGCGCCCATGCAGGAGCAGGAGGGTGTGCTCGAGCTCTCCGTGCGTGGCCAGTCCGGACCGGTGCCGGGGGCCGCCGTGTCCCTCTTCCTCCGGGGCGCCGAGGACCCCTCGACGCGAGAGCCCTCGTGGCGGCTGGCCGGACGCGGTGAGAGCGATGCGCAGGGCAACCTCCGCCTGCCGGCGCGGCCCGGGAGCTACCTCGTGCGCGCGACGGCCAGCGGCTTCGGCGCGGGCACTCTCGCGGTGCGCCGGCCCGCGGGAGAGGCGGTGACTCGCGCGACGCTCGCCCTCCAGGCACCGCTGCGCCTCGAGGGACGGGTGGTGGAGAAGGAGTCCGGCAACGGGCTGGCTGGAGCCGAGCTGCTGCTCACCCTCGGAGGCTCCTTCCGGCAGCGCGCGCAGGCCCCGGCGGAGCTGCGCCACACCACCGTCGCCGATGTGAAGGGCCAGTTCCGCTTCGAGCAGCTGGCGCCGGGCCGTTACGAGCTCATCGCCACCGCTCCCAGCCGCGCGGCCCGGCGGCTCGCGGACGTGCAGGTGCCCGCGGCGCAGCCCCTGGTGGTGGAGCTCGCCAGCTCCGCCTACGTCGAGGGCTACGTGCTGAGCGCGGCGGGCCAGGGCGCGGACAGCGCGCTCGTCGTCGCGGCGGGCGGCGAGGAGCCCCAACAGACGATGACGGGGCCCTCGGGCTCGTTCTCGCTCGAGGTGGTGCCGGGCACGCTCTCCCTGTCGGCGCGCAAGGGCTCGCTCACGGGCCAGCTGCCGAAGCCGCTGACGATCGCGGCGGGGGCGACGGTGAAGGACGTGAAGCTGGTGCTCTCCGACGCGTGCCGGCTCAGCGGGGTGGTGCGGCGCAAGAGCGATGGCCTCCCGGTGCCTGGGGCCTTGGTGGATCTCACCCCTCATGGCGCGGTGGGGCAGTCCGGCCAGTCGGTGACAGGGGAGGGGGGGCAGTACCAGGTGGAGGCGCCGTGTGGCACCCACGACGTGACGGTGCGAGCCCTCGGGCACGCCGAGCGGAGCCAGCGCGGGCTGGTCCTCCGCGAAGGAGCGCGCTCCGAGCGGGACTTCGAGCTCGAGGAGTCCGGCACCATCACCGGGAAGGTGCGGCGGGAGAGCGGAGAGCCGGTGGCCGGCGCGAAGGTGTCATTCGGCTCGCACCCAGGCTTTCCGAGCGAGGACGTCGCTCCGGCGCTCACCGGCGAGGACGGCAGGTACGTGCTGGAGGAGGTTCCTCCAGGCCAGGGCGTGGTCGAGGTGCGGCCTCCCGGGCTGGATGCCGGGCCCAGCCAGCGCGTGAAGGTGCCCGGAGGCGAGGTGACGCGCGCGGACTTCACCGTGCCGGGGGACGTCGTCCTGCTGAAGGGGCGGGTGCTCGAGGCGAGCGGCGAGCTGGTGGGCAAGCGCGTGGACATCTCCGCCTCCACCTCCGGGCTGGCGTCCCGCTCCCAGTCGGCGACTGACGGCACCTTCGAGCTGTCGCTGCCGCCGGGCGACTGGAAGGTGATGGCCTTCGATGGAAGTCGTGAGAGCAAGCAGGTGCAGGTCTCCCTGAGGCCCCCCGGCCCCGCCGAGGTGGTGCTGCCGCTCGAGTCGCTGGGCGAGGGGATTGCGGTGCGGGTGGTCGAGGCCGACGGCACTCCCAGCCCGAAGGCGAAGGTGGTGTTTCGCGGGGGCCCGAAGAACCAGATCTTCTTCGGCCTCTACGCCGATGCGGAGGGCGAGGGCCTCTACAACCCGAAGCTGTGGCCCGCTCCGAGCGAGCGCTTCACCGCCGTGGCCTACCAGGGGCTGCACAGCGGCTCGGTGGAGACGAGCGTCAAGGCCACCTCCATCGTGGTGCCGCTGGCGGCGCCCGCGTCCATCGAGGGGTGGGTGCGCTCGGCCTCCAGCAAGCCGGTGACGCGGTTCACGCTGCACGTGCCCATCAACGAGTGGATGGGCGTGGAGCGGCTCGAGTTCTTTGGAGATCGCTTCGTCGTCGAGGAGGTGCCCGCGGGCAAGTGGAAGCTGAAGGCCGTGACGCCCGACGGAACCTCAGGGGAGAAGGAGATCGAGGCGGTGCCGGGCCAGCGCACGCAGGTCCAGCTCGAGCTCCAGAAGGGCGCGTCGATCCGGCTGCGGATCGTCGACGCCGCCACCGGCGCACCGCTCCAGGGGTGGGCGCAGCTCGACGGGAGCGCCGAGTATCACGAGACGGTCGACGGCGTGGCCGCCTGGAGCGACGTGGCTCCGGGCCGGCACCTGCTGCGGATCGGCTCGGGGCTTCGGCAGCGCGTGGAGCGGGACATCGAGGTGAGGGTGGGACAGCAGCTCGACCTGGGGGATGTGCGGCTGGTGGAGGGAGAACGGCCCGGCGGGCTGGGCGCGCGCTTCGCCTGGGCACCCACGGGCGTGGAGGTGAGCTGGGTGCTGCCCGAGGGCCCCGCGCAGCAGGCGGGCCTCCGCCCGGGAGACATCGTGGTCGCCTGTGAGCAGGCCACCATTCTTTCGCTGGCGGATCTGGCGCCCTTCGAGCAGGGCACGCCGGGCGCGCCAGTGAGGTTCCAGGTCCGCCGTGGCCCTCGGACGCTCGAGCTGACCCTCGTCCGCGCGAAGTAGGCGCGGCTACCCGTACTTGGACTCCCAGGTGAACACGCCGCTGTCGCGCTCGGCCAGGGGCGCGAGGAAGTCGCGGTACTGATCGAAGCGCGGCTCCAGGTGCTCGTCCGCGAAGCGCTCGAGCTGCGCCGCAGTGGGGATGAGGCTCCCCTTGGGCAGCGTGAGGCGGAGGTAGGCTCGGAACCGCCGCAGCGCCCGGGAGAAGTCCGGCGGACGCACCGGACGCTGCTGCAGCTTGTCCATGAGCGCCCGGGCCCGGATGAAGCCGAGCGAGGCGAACGGATCATCCAGGTACTGGTTCAGCCATGCTCCATAGAGCGAGCCCTCCCACGAGGAGGAGAAGCCGCGCAGCAGCGACACGCCCTGCAGCCAGCCCATGAAGGGCTGTGGGAGCGCGGGGATGCAGAACTGCTCTCCGCCCCGAGGATCCGGCGTGCACGCGGAGATGAGCTTCTGCGTCCAGCGCAGCGAGTCCGCGCGTCGGTCCGGGCTCACCGCCGAGGCGTCGATGTTGATGGAGACGACCTCGCCCGTGTGGCGCTTGAGGAAGTTCTCCAGCGGCGCGGAGATGCCGTAGGTCCGCGCCGCGGGCAGCAGCCGCAGCAGCTCCTCCACGCGAGCGGGCAGCGCCTCCTGCGCGAAGTACCAGTACCTGGACCAGGCACGTTCGAGGATGTCACGCTTCGAGGGCTTGCTGGAGACGTCTCTACCCTCGTTGGCCTGTTCGCTCATGCGGAGGATCACCCGGGCCTGCGCGCGTGTCCCGCGAAGGCCGGCGGCAGCATGTCATGGGGCGCGGCGGGCGGGAACCAGGACGAACGCTCTTCTCGGGGGCCTGGAATGATCGACCGGAAGGGAACGGAGCCAGCAAGCGACGCGCGCGCAGGATCGGAGCCCGTGTAGTTGACGAACACCCCGGCGAGCCACAGGGCCAGCTCTCCGACAGTCGAAGTTACCGGTGTAGCCGCCAGTCGTCCTTTTCGGGGAATAGGCGCACGGCGCATACCGTGCGTCATTCCGTCACGCCGCCACGAGCGCCTTGCGGTGCAGGGCCACCCAGAAGTCCGCGGCCGTCCGCGCGCCTTCGAAGAGGGGCTCGGGCTCTTCTCCGGCGATGCGCGCGCAGAGCTCTCGGGCGCGGGCGCCGTGCTCCAGGTCGGCGTCGAGGTGGACGAGCAGGAAGCGCGCCTGGCTCCGCTGCAGCCCGAGGCGGCCTAGCGCCTCGCGCGTCTCCCGCTGGAGGTGGTGGGCCACGCCCTCCAGGACGATGAGCGCGCCCAGGAACGCGAGCTGCCGCTGCGCGGGGATGCTCTCCCAGAAGGTGTGGAAGGCGGACACCTCGCGGGGCACGTCGGGAGAAGGCGTGCGCCCGAACGCGGCGAGGTCCGCCCTGGCCAGGCGGTAGTGCTCCTGCTCCTCGCGTGCGAGCTCCTGGAAGAAGGCCTTGAGCTCGGGGTGCGTGGCGCGCTCGGCCGCGAGCCGGAGCCGGTCCCCGCTCCTCGAGGTGTAGTGGTACATCATGTCCAGGAAGGCCACGTACCGCTCGGGCGTCACGGCGGGCAGCCAGCTCTGGACCTGCCGCGCCATCACGGCGGTCACTTCCTCCAGCGCATCCATCATGGGGGACATGCTCACTTCCTCCGGCCAGCAATCATCAGGGGCTCCAGGGTCCGGCGGGCGTGCGCGAGGTGGTGCGCGGCCCGCTCCGGCTCCAGCTCGTCCAGCGTCATCACGCCCGCGTCGAGGAACGCCGCGCCGCCCAGCCCTCGCCCGCACGCGGTAGGCACTGCGCGCACGTCCCTGGGCTGGAGCTGGCCGCGCGCATCCCGGGACAGCGAGAGCTGGAGCACGGCGCCGGTCTGACAGGCCCGCGTGGGCATGATGCTCAGGAAGTTCCCGAGCGACCAGGCGATGAGGCCGATGCGAGGCGCTCCCTCGCGGCGCAGCTGCGTGGGGCACCAGGGGTCCGCGCCATTGATGGAGACGAGCTCGACGGGCTGGAGCACGTGGGGCGACGTGCCCAGGATGATGTCCGCGCCGCGCTCGATGAGCCGATAGGCGTGCTGACGCTGGAGGGCCTCGGGCCAGTACTCGTACTCGAAGCCCCAGTGGGGCATGAGCACCACGAGGTCTGGCCCCGCGGCGCGTGCGGCGTCGATGAGGGCGCCCAGCCGTTCCCAGTCTGGCTCGTGCCGGGGGCTTCCGAAGCGCGTGACGGGCACACCCGCGGGAGGGGCTCCGGAGAGGTGGTTGATGTCATACGTCACCGCGGCGATGCCCATCCGCACGCCGGAGACCTCCAGCGAGGCCACGGCCTGCGAGGCCTCCGGGCCGCCCACGCAGCGATGCTCCGGGCGGGCCAGCACGGCGCGGCGGGTCTGCTCCAGTCCGTCCAGGCCCTGATCGAGCGCGTGGTTGTTGCAGAGCGAGAAGACCCGGTGGCGCGCCGTGCCCTCCCAGGCGTCGAGGTACTCGGGTGGGGCGTTGTAGTGGAGCGTCTCGTAGACCCAGCGGGGCACGGGGCGGGAGGCAGCCACGGGCGTCTCCAGGTTGGCGAAGGCCACGTCGGCGTCCGCCAGCACGGCCCGGACGCCGGGCGAGAGCGCCTGACGGAAGCCGCTGCGGATCCACATCACGTCTCCCACGGCACACAGCGAGAGCGCCTGGGGCTCGGTGTGCCTCCAGGTGTCCGAGGCGAGGTGGCGGGCCACGCTGGCGAAGTGCTCCGCATCCTCCGCCAGCCGCGGCTCCGGTACGTGGAGCAGGCTCTTGGTGATGTAGCGGAGGTTGAGATCCCAGCGCGAGAGCGGCCAGCGACCGTCCTCGTAGCGGATGTCCGTGTACAGGTGGCGGAGGGCGCTCATGGGCTCTTTCGCTCCAGGGTGACCAGGCGGACGTCCTCGTCCACGAGGGAGGGACCGGCGCGCAGGGCTCGCCACATGACCTGGAGGTAGCTGTCGAAGACGCAGGCGCCGTGCGCGAGGAGCACCGGCCGGATGCGCGCATGGAGCCGTGCGAGGTTGTAGCCCGGCACGCGCGGGAAGAGGTGGTGGTCCAGGTGGTGGTTGAGCCCGTTCCAGAGGAAGGTGACGAGGCGGGTGCTGCGCACGGTGGTCGCCGTGTGGAAGCGGTCTCCCCGCCAGGCATTGTCGTAGTGGTCGGCGATCGACTTGAGGCCGTTGAGCGGGCTGGCGAAGAGCACCGGCAGGAGCCAGCACTCCGCCGCCGCGCCGAGCAGCCCCTGGGACGAGAGGACCCAGAAGAGGCCCGCGTAGAAGGCGCCATAGCCCAGGAGCACTGCGGCATGTCGGCGCAGGCGGGCCGGCTCGAAGTGCTGCAGGGGATAGAGGACGTTGAAGTAGATGAGGCTGAGCGGGATGCCCAGGAAGACGGTGGAGTAGTAGAGCGCGCTCAGTCCGAACGAGCGCCGCCCCGCGTTGTAGGCATCGGGATCCTTCTCGGTGCGGTTCCAGCGGTGGTGCGCGAGGTGGTCATGTCGCATGGGCTCGTAGGCGATGCCCACGAGCAGGCTGAGCGCGTTGCCGAAGAAGCGGTTCTGCCAGGGCTGGGGGAAGAGGTTCTCGTGCCACGCGTCGTGGTCGAGCTGGATGAGCCCCATCACCGCGCTCCCCGCCAGCATCCACAGCGGCAGCTTCGCCCAGAGGCTGCCCACCTGGGTGATGGCCACGGCGGCCGCGATCCACAACCCCAGGTGGAGGGCGCTCATGCCCAGGGCGCGGAGGGGGCGGATCCGCAGCAACTCCACGAGCTCCGCCCGAGACAGGCCGAAACCGTGCTGCGGGGCGGCGGAGGAAGCAGTGAGGGGCGCGGTGGCGGGCATGGCAAATCAGAGGTAGCGGGGCACTCGCAGGAGGTAGCGCGCGTAGCTCTCGCCGAGGCGCGCCGCGAGGTAGCGCTCCTCCTGGAGCACCAGCGCATGGAACAGCGCTCCCAGGCCGGCGAGCGACGCGAGGGTGAGGAGCGAGGGAGCCCAGAGCGAGGCGCCCACGAGGTAGAGGTAGGAGAACACGTAGATCGGGTTGCGGGAGTACCGGTGGAGCCCGCGCTCGTGCAGGACAGGCGGCTGCTCGCCCGCGTCGACGCCGATCCGGAACGCCGCGCCCATGCCGTACTGGGCGGACAGCATCCCGATGAGCCCCACTCCGCCCAGGACCCAGCCGGCGATTGGCGGGACGGAGAAGAGGGGACGGCTCCAGGGCAGCGTGGACGCGCCGGGCCAGAGCGCCGCCATGACGACGGAGCCCGCCCAGAGCAGGGAGACGCCGCTGATGAGCCGCGTGACGCGCGCATGCGAGGGATCGGCCGCCGTGCTCCGGTACGCCAGGGGGCTTCGTCCGAAGCGCAGGCGATAGAGGAGGCTCGAGCCCAGGTGCCCCAGCAGCAGGTGGAGCGAGATGAAGCCCAGGTAGAGCCCGGGCGCCTCGGCGATTGTCCTCATGGCCCGACCACCTCCGCCGTCAGGCCAAAGGCCGAGCAGGCCCAGTCGGCCAGGCGCCGGGTGAAGTCGCGCAGCTCGCTGGCGCTCCAGAGCCCCTCGAACGTCGCCGGGTTGATGCAGAGCGTCTCCTGGAAGGTGAAGCCGGTGGCTCCCCACGTGGGCGTATGGCTGCGCAGGGAGCGGATGCGCAGCGGCGCTCCGATGAAGTGGCGGTCCAGCCGTCCCATATAGGTGGTCACCAGCGTGTTGGTTCGCGGCTCGGCGATGAGCCCGGGGCGCGCGTTCTTCCGGAGCACCCGGCCCGGGGCCACCCGAGCCACCGCCATGCACTCGAGCGCCGTGGCCCAGTGGACGCCGGTGTCGAGCACCCGCTGGATCTCCGAGCGCACCCACCGGACGAGCCCGGGAGGATCCTCCAGCCGCGCGTGCACCTCTGGGAAGGGCAGCTCGATGGGAACGGCGGAGCAGCCGTTGCCCAGGGTGCGCCCGAGCCCCAGCTCCCGCCGCAGGTCCACGGGCATGCGCAGGCGGATCATCCCGTCTCTCGGGGGCTCGCGCAGGGCTACGGCCGCGAGCAGGGCGGCGAAGAAGACATCGGAGGCGGAGAGGTCCGGTCGCTCGGCAGGCAGCCGCAACCGCGCCGTGGCCATGAGCGAGCGTCCCGCGACATCCCCGCTGCGACGCAGCCCCAGCCCGCGCATCGCCAGCAGCCGGTGGCGAGGGCTCGCGACGGCGAGGCTCTGGCCGGGCCGGCTCAGCGCGGCCTGGAGGACCTTGCCATCGGTGAGCGTCGATGCCGCCAGGGGTGGGGCCTCCGCTCCTCTGCCCGCGCACAGCCCCCAGAGCCGCTCGAGCAGGTGCCCGAGCGCCTTGGCGTCGCCAATGGCGTGGTGGAGCTGGATCGCCAGCATCCAGGGGCCCTGGGCGGCATCGGCCATGGGGTGCAGGTGCAGCCGCAGGGGCAGGTCTCGCGAGAGGTCCATCCGCGCGTTGATGACGCGCGCCACGGCCCCCGGCTCCTCCAGCGGCTCGGAGCCTTCGAGCAGCGCCGCGTTCGCGTCTTCGTCGGAGCGAGGCACGGGGAGCCACTCACACCGGGCATCGTTCCATCCGACTCGGAGGCGCGGGTTCTCGCGCACCAGCGCGCGCAGGCCTCGCCGCAGGGTGGCCACGTCGGGGCGCTCGTCGAGGCGCAGCAGCACCGTGGCCCAGATCGTCGCCACCTCGCCATCCAGGCGGGCCATCAGCGTGTCTACGAAGTTCGCGCGCATCGCTCGATCCAGCCGGCAAAGAGGGCCTGGGAGTCCTTCCCCGCGAGCCGTGCGCGGCCCAGTGCCTCGCAGGCGGCCTTCACGTCTCCCACGTGCTGGAAGACGAGCTCGTCGGGCGCTTCCTGGTGCAGGCGGATGCCGGTCGGGCGGTAGCCCGCGGCGAGCAGGACGGGCGTGGCCTCGGCCACATGTCGCGCATCGCCCATCGAGAGGTGGAGGAGGTCCACACGGGCCCGAGCGGACAGCAGGGTCGGCTCACCCTCCTCGGGGCCCGACGTTCGGACGAGCTCTCGCCGCTCGATGCGCAGGGACTCATTCCAGTCGATCGGCCGCAGGACATGGCGCACGGGGCGAGCACGAGGCTCGGCGGGGACGAGGACGACGGATCCCGACAGTCCCACGCCCGCGAGGATGGACCGCAGCCACTCTCCCCAGCAGCCCTCGGGCAGGTAGCGCGTGCGGGGAGGCAGCGGCCCGAGCACGGTCGTCATCTCCAGCGCCTGCATCGGGAGGCCAGAGCCCTCCACGCCGATCAGCGTCTCGCCGCGCGTGTAGTGGACGATGAGCCCCACGGGCACGGCACTCATGATGCGCGCGGCGTACCGCTGGGCCATCAGGTGCAGGGTGGAGGTGTGCTGGTGCACGAAGCCGACGTGGCCCCTCAGTCGCTCCAGGAGGTAGCGCCACATGCGCGCGTGCTCATCCCGGTCCATGGCCGTGCGCAGGGTGGGGTGGGTGAGGGAGAGCCCCGAGTCCACCGAGTCCCTCCCCGGCGCCGTCCACAGCCCGGTGTGCGAGACGATCGCTCCCTGGGCGTTCAGCTCCCCCAGGCTCAGCAGCCGACCCGAGCGCCACAGGCGCGAGGCGCCTCCGGGCTCATAGAGGACGGGGTAGGAGTACGTATCGCCGTAGCGAGCGTGGAGCAGCTCGCGGAAGGCGGGCTCCTCGGACTCGCTCAGCCAGCGGGAGTGCTCGGTGGGCGCGGCGGAGCGGAGGTCGTCAACCAGGGAGGCGGTGCAGTCTCGGCCCATGCCCTGGGGCAATGCACCTCAGGGGCCAGCGCGGAAGTCCGCGACGTCCCGTTCCTGCTCGGGGCAGGGACGTGCAGCCCTGCTCGCAGGTGTGCCACCGAGTGCACGCAGGCTCCCGAGTAGCTGCACACGGAACCAGCGCCTTTGGGAAGGCTCAGGGCTGGATGTTCAGCTGGCTCGGCAGGCCCATCGGCCAGGTCGTCGCGGTGCAGAGGGCCGCGCCTTCGCAGCGCTCGGCGGGAATGAGCCACTCTCCCACCCAGTACACATCCACCCGGCCCGCGGGGAAGTCCGAGGGGATGGTGAAGCGCACGCCGCCCGCCTCGGGTGTGGCGGGCACCTCCTGTCCATTCAGGGTGACGGCTTCGAACTGGGAGATGTCATCCGTGGGCGGCTCCCACTTCAGGAACACCTCCTGGCCCGGCTTCACGGCGGGGGGCGGAGCGACCAGCTCGAAGCCGTGCCGAGCGTAGTAGTTCGTGAACTCCGCGACGATGCGCTCGTCGCCGTCCTGGATCTCCATCACCGCGTTCCTCGGGTCTCCGAAGAACGGATCGGTGTCCAGCTTGCCGGTGAAGTTGGGCGGCGCATTGAAGCAGCGATCGGGATCGACGATGGGCCCCCCGGGGAACACCTGGAGCGGCGTGCCGTCGAAGCTGGCCGACACGTCCGGGTGCAGCTGGAGGCATCCCGCCTCGGGCTTCAGCTGCTCGAGGAGCGCCAGGAAGTTCCCGTCCCGGGAGACCATGGTGGCCCGCAGGTGGCGACCCGAGAACCGCTCGAGATCGTTTCCAGGCTCGCAAGCCACCAGGGTGGAGGCGCACAGCAGCCCGGGCAGGGCACGTCGGACCAGGAGCGAGAGCACGGAGCGCATGAGCATGCGACGAAGGCTAGCCTAGGAGCCCGGGGGCCCCATGAATCACTTGCGGAGCAGTGTAGACAGGCCGTCAGCGGCGCCCGAGGAACTGGGGATCCGACCAGTCCCACAGACGCTCCGGATGAAAGTCCAGGTCCACCGGTGTGCTGTTCCACTGGTACACCTTGCGAGAGCTGGCGCCGTGGACGTGGATGAGCAGGCTCACCAGCGCCAGCACGCCGAAGGTG
This sequence comes from Hyalangium gracile, assembly GCF_020103725.1. Classification (NCBI taxonomy): domain Bacteria; kingdom Pseudomonadati; phylum Myxococcota; class Myxococcia; order Myxococcales; family Archangiaceae; genus Hyalangium; species Hyalangium gracile. Next base: position 213,777 of record NZ_JAHXBG010000007.1, read on the forward strand.
GCCGTGAGCGGGCGCCGGGCCTGGGCTCCGCGCCAGCCGAGCGCGCCCACCACCGGGATGAGGAAGAAGGTGAGGTAGGGCACCATGTCCGTGAAGAAGCGCGGCCCGTAGGAGTGCCCCGCCCACCAGTGGGGGAAGGTGGAGATGGCCAGCCAGTGCAGCACCACCACGGCGAGCAGGAAGCCGTGCAGCCGGGTGAAGGTGCGCGCGCGCAAGTCCAGCCACAGGCCCCAGAAGCTCAGCAGCACCACTGGCGTGAAGACGAGCAGCCCGCGCGCGGGGGAAATGAGGTTGCCGGCGAGCGCCTCGCTCATCAGCGCCAGGTTCGTCTCCAGCCGATCCGAGTGATAGTAGGGCGCCAGCAGCTCGCCATAGTTCGCCAGGTTCACCGCGCACCAGGGCACGGCCACGGCGACGGCCCCCGCGAAGAACTTCACCGCCTGCCGAGGGTGCGTCCACAGCACGTACGCGGACAGCAGCAGCACCGAGAGGCTGTTGGTGGGCCGCATGACGTAGGACAGCGCCAGCGGCAGCCCAGCCCACCCGGCCCACCGGGGCTCCGCCTGGGCCTTCACCAGGCACAGCAGCACCAGCGACAGGCAGAGGATGGAGGGGCCGTGCTGCCACAGGGCGCGGCTCGCGGTGGACAGGGCGGGCGTGCAGAAGAGGAAGGCCGAGGCCAGCAGCAGCGCGCGCGGACGGGACAGCTTCAGCGTGCCCAGGACGTACATCACCACGCCGGCCAGGGCCACCAGCACCGAGGCGATGAGGCGCTGCGGATCGTTCCACTCCTCCAGGGGAATCTCCCCCTTCGCGTCGTAGACGTGGCGCCAGCGCTCCACGGGCCGGGCCAGCGCCGGGTGCAGTCCGCCGAGCGGCGCGGCCACCCGGGCGCCCACGTCCATGAGCACCACCACCGGCAGCGCCGCCAGCGAGGGCCCCAGGGGGAAGAAGTTGTAGACATGCCCGCTCTGCTCGTAGACGCCGTGCTGGTACTTCTCGAAGGTCGGCGCGTACTCGTCCAGGGCGATGTTCCCCTCGCGCAGGATGGAGACGGTGGTGGGCAGGGTGAGCTTCGAGTCGAACGGCGTGTTGACGGGGAATGCCGCCAGGATGGCCAGGTAGGCCACGAAGAGCAGCACCCGCTCGCGCCAGACGCGCGGTCGCGAGGGAGCAGGGGCCGTGGGCGAAGGGTTCATGGTTGCTGGACTGCCCGAGTACCACAACACGGCGCGAATGGCTCAGAAGGCCTGCCGGAGCGCCACCGTGAAGCCTCGCTCCGTCCGTCCCCCACCGGCGATGCCCAGGCCGTAATAGAGGTCCAGCTGGAAGACGTCCGCGATGAGCGCGTGGAAGCTCGGCCCGAAGCTGCCCACCACACGGGGGCGCTCGCCGCCGCTGCCCCGGTCGATCAGCCCGAACACCGCCACGTCCACGAAGCCTCCCACCTTGTAGATGTCGCGCGTCAGGGAGAAGCGCACCTCCAGCCCGCCGCTGGCGACATGTCGGGCGTAGAAGCGCTCGTCGAAGACACCGCGCACGTGCAGCCCACCCACCGGCTGCTCCTCGACGAAGGGCACCGTGCCCCAGAGCCAGGCCCCCCGGCTGGTGAGCCACAGGTCATGCCAGCCCACCTCGGTGACCTGCTGGTAGCGGAAGGCCGTGATGCCGTAGCCGCTCCCGGACTCGCGGGGGTAGTGGCGCCCCGAGAACTCGAGCTCGGTGTGGCGGTCGCGGCGGATGTCGTCGGCGTCGAAGACGAGCTGCGCCGTGCCGCTCAGGTACGGCCGGAGCGTGGAGCTGGGGCCCACGCCCGCGGAGACCCCCTGGCCCTCCACGGGGCGGAGCGCGAACACGTCGAGCTGCTCGGCGCCCAGGCCCACGGCCACCGTGGCGCCGCGGAAGATGTCGTAGCTCAGGCCCAGCGAGAGCTGCACGCGGGTGGCGAAGTAGCTCTCCAGGCCGATGTCGGGGCGCTGGCGGCTGGTGAGCTCGCCCCGCGCCGACAGCAGCGGCCGCAGGCCCAGCTTCAGGCGCGGCGTGTACCACTGCACCTCGGCCAGCGCCCGGGTGAGCGCCGGGTAGGCGCGATCGTCGGCGATGCGCGAGCGCATCTTCGCGCCGGCCTGGAGGGTGGCGGCCCAGCGGCTCTTGGGGAGCCAGAGGTTCTCTCCCCGGTACTCGACGCCCAGGCGCACGCCATCCACGCCGCTGAGCCCGGCGACGATGCCCGGGCCCGTGGGCCACTCGCGGCGGCGGAAGACGATGTGCAGCTCGTAGTCGGCCTGCGGAGGGATGAGCGGGTGGCCCACGAACCGGCCGATGTCGTCGATGATGGGCCCGAGGTCCTCCACCTGGGGCCCCACGTGCGTCTTCTCGTTCGTGCGGACGAGCTCGAAGCGCTCCACCTCCACGCCGTTCTCGGCCTTCAGCGCCGCGAACTGGCGCCGGAGGTAGGGCCGGTTGAAGACGTTGTGCGGCAGGCTCAGCCCGAGCAGCACCTGCACCGTGCGCAGCGAGCTCTGGCCGCGCAGGATGATCTTCTCGACGCGCCCCTCGTCGATGTCCACGAGGATGCGGCCCCCCTCGGCGGCCGTCTCGACGCGGGCGAGCTCGTAGCCGGCGCGGCGCAGGAAGCCGAGCAGCCGTGAGCGCACCAGGGCCGCCCCCGCCTTGTCCGCCGAGAAGTCGGCCGGCAGATCCAGGACGGCCAGGTACACCTCGTCATTGAGCACCAGGTTGCCGCTGAAGACGATGGGCGGACGGCGGCGGGCGTGCTCCTCGGCGGCGGCCGGGCTCCAGAGCGCGAGCAGCATGCCGAGCATCGCGAGGCATCTTCCTGCCCCCCGCCAGCTCTTCCACCTCATGTCCCTGCGGCGCTTCATCCGGCTCGTCCCACGCCTCCATCGTACCCTGGACGGTGGAGGCGCGCCTGGGGCGATTGCGGACGGACGGCGAGTCCGCAGCGACTCGCCGCCCGAAGTCACGTCGGATCAGCGCTGGAAGGTGTCCACCGCCTGCCGGCCCACCGCGGGATCATCGGTGAAGAACCCGTCGATGCCGACCTTGAGGTACTCCTGGATCTCCTTGATGGAGCCGGCCGCGTTGTGCGTGGTGTCCGGCCCCTGGGCCTTGAGCGGAGCGTGGAGGAAGGCGTTCTCCGGGCGGAAGGTGAAGGGGTGCACCAGCAGGTTGGCCGCGTGGGCGTTGGCCACCAGCTCGGTGGGCTTCTGGAAGTTGCCCGCGCTGTCCACGCTGATGATGTTCAGCTTGTAGGGGCCCACGCCGTTGGCGTAGGCGGCGATCTTCTGCATCTCCTCCTTGGAGGCCATGTCCCCGTAGGTGCGCGGATCATTGGCCACCACGAAGTCGTAGGGCCGCTTCTCCACCGAGTCCATCAGCTGCACCAGCTTCCAGTTCGGCTGCGTGTTGCCGATCTGGGCGCGGATGGCCTTCAGGTTCGCTACCTCGAAGGACTGGATGAAGACGGTGGCCTGGCTGGCGGTGAACGGGTCCTGCTTCAGCACGGTGATCAGCCGGTCCTCCAGCGGCAGCCCGATGCCCTGGAAGTAGGTCGGGTGCTTGGTCTCCGGGTAGATGTGGATGGTGCGGCCCGTCTCGGCCGACTTCTGCCTGGCCAGCGCGATCACCTCGACGAGCGTGGGGATCTCGTACTGATCATTGAACTGCTGGTTGCCCGGGCGCGTCTGCGGGATGCGCTCGCGCGCGCGCAGCTCCTTGAGCTCGGCCAGGGTGAAGTCCTCGGTGAACCAGCCGGTGATCGACACGTTGTCGATGGTCTTCGTCTTCCGGCGGTCGGCGAACCTGGCGACCTCGGCCACGTTGGTGGTGCCGGAGATCTCGTTCTCGTGGCGGGCCACGAGGTGGCCGTCCTTGGTCGCCACGAGGTCCGGCTCGATGACATCCGCGCCGTCCTCGATGGCCTTGGTGTAGGCGGCCAGGGTGTGCTCCGGCCGCAGGGCGCTGGCGCCGCGGTGTCCGAGCACGAGGACCTTCTCCGCCAGCGGACGTGGGGTCTCGGGCTCCTCCTCCTTCTTGTCCTCGCCGCAGCCCATCAGGCCGATGGCGCAGCCGGTGGCGAACGGCAGCACGGCGGACAGGTGGAGGAAGCGGCGGAGGGAGGCGCGCAGCGGGTGACGCGGAGAGGCGTGGTTGTGCAAGCGAAGCTCCTTGTGGAGGGGGCGCGGAATCTATCCCAACGCCCTGACTCAAAGGAGGCAGCATGGCGGCGCCACCGAGAGGTGACGCATCCGTCACTCACGCTTGCCGAGGAGGATGTCCCCCACGTCCGCCGCCTGTCCCTCTTCCAGTGTAACGGGCACGCGCTCCACGTCCTGGCCGCTGACGACGAGCAGGATGCGCTGACCGGCCGCCACGCCCTCCAGGGTGAAGCTCCCATCCGCCGCCGTGGCCTTGTCCGGATCCATGGGCCGATCCTCCAGGATGAAGACCAGGGCGCCTCCCACGGGAGCCAGGCTGACCGCGTCCACGACGCGACCGCGCACGCTGGCCGTGCCCTTCAAGGGGACCTCCAGCTCGGTCACGACTCCTGGGGCCGGAGTGATGAGGGCGTTGCCTCCGGCGCCGTCCGTCGTGCGGACCAGCACCCGGACGGGCTCGGCGGGCACGTCGCGCAGCTCGAAGCGATCGCCCGGGAACTCCCAGGTGCCGTTGCCCATCGGGAAGCTCATCACATCCTGGGCCTGGAGGGTCATCGTGAAGCCCTTCACGGGCTCACCCCCGCCCGCGCGCACCACCCGCCCTCTCAGCGAGGCTCCGGGCCGCAGCTTCACCACGAGCGTCTGCTCTCCGGCCTTCACTCCCTGCAGCTCGCCCATGCGTCCGCCACTGCGAGCCAGGAGCCTCAGGCGCATGTCGCGCTCGGCCGCCTGGACGGGAGGGGAGAGCGAGAAGTGCCCCTGCTCGTCCGCGACGGTGCCCTGGCGCGTGGCGTGCGGCTCTCCCTCGGGGAACACCATGACGTAGGCGCCCGGGGAGGGCGTGCCGTCCGGCTCGAGGACGACGCCCCGGAGCCTGTCCTTCTCGCGCGCTTCGCCGAACCAGAGCAGCTCGACGCGGGCCGTCTCCCTCGCGGTGACATCCACCGGCTCCGGCTCGGAGATGCCGTTGCCCCGGAGCTCCGCGTGCCGCGCGCGCAGCTCATATCTTCCCGGTGGCAGCGTCATCCGGAAGCTGCCTGACTCATCCACCTCGATGGGGCGCAGGTCCGCGGGGCGGAAGCTCTTGCTCCGGACCAGGGCCACCACGACGAGGGGCTCGTCGGGCAGGGAGCCGCTGACCGCGCGCACCCGTCCCTCCACGGTGCCCATCTCCTCCAGGGTGAAGTCCGCCCGGGTCGTCTGCCCCTCCGTGACGTCCACCAGCTGGCTCACTCCGAGCGAGGCGCCCTCCCTGCGAGCCGTGAGGTTCGAGGAGCCCACGGGCATGCCCTCGAGGCGGTAGCGCCCCTCTGCGTCGGTGCGGGCCTCGCCGGGAGACTCCTCCGCCGAGCCTCCCCAGAGGTCCGTCCTGAGCACCTGGGCTCCGGCTATCGGCTGCCCGGCGCCATCCCTCACCTGGCCCTCCACCGCGCCCGTGCCCGTGAGGTGCAGCTCGATGGAGAAGTGCTCGCCCGAGGCCACCGTCAGCGCGCGCCGGCTGAGCGGAGCGAAGCCCGGGGCCGTCACCACCACGTCATAGCTGCCGGGGGCCAGGTGCTCCACGGCGAAGTGGCCGGTGTCGTCCGTCACGGCGCGGCCACAGTCGCCGCTGCTGCCGTAGGGGCTCACGTCCACGCGGGCTCCGGCGACGGGCGCTCCCGTGCCGCGAGCCACCACGAGCCCCTTCAGCACCGCGCTCGGGCCCAGCTGGATGCGCACGTCGCGCACCGTCTTCCCCGCGCTGACGATGAGGGCCTGCTCCAGCGCGCCCGCCTCGGTGCCTCGCCGCGCGGACACGGTGTGCTCCCCGGCCTCCACCTCCACGGAGAAGCCGCCGCCCGCGCCCGTGGTCGTCACCTCGGGCACGCGTCCGCTGACGAGCACCTCGGCGCCCGCGGCGGGGTGGCCCTGAGCATCCACGACGAAGCCCTCGATGACGCCCGCGGCCTTCAGCTCCACGGTGAGCGGGCCCGCCGTGGGCACCTTGACGCGCCGCAGGACGGCCAGGGTATGCCCCGGCGCCCGAGCCTCCAGCTGGTAGTCCCCCGGCGCGAGCCCCTCCACGCGGAAGCTGCCCCGCTCGTCGCTCGCGGTGTGCACCCGCTCCTCGGTGGGGGCCTCGATTCTCTGCCAGGGCTCCACCATGCGGCCGTGCGCCGTGAGGACGAGCTCCACCAGCGGCAGGGGCTCCTTGGTGCCATGCACCACGGTGCGGCCGGTGAGGGACTGGCCCCGCTCCAGCGTGAGGCGCAGGAGCGTGCGCGCCTCGCCGAACGGGCGCGTCACGTCGCGCAGCAAGGAGCCGTAGCCCGGGGCGCGGACCGCCACCAGGTAGTTGCCGGGCCGCGAGGCGAGCCGGGCCCGCCCCTGCGCATTGGTGAGGCCCGTGCTCGCCAGGCGCCAGGACACCTCGTTGAGGTTCGGATCGCGAGCGCCGCGCCAGTACAGCCGCGCGCTGGCACCGGGCACGGGCTGCCCGCCCGCAAGCACCTCCAGCTCCAGCACCCCGTCCTCCTCGGACGGAGGCTCCACCAGGGAGGGAGTGCTGCCGGCGTCCGCGGTGCCTCGCACGCCCACATCCTCGGGGCGCTCCCGGTACCGCCGGGCGTCGGCGCGGCCGGTGGAGCTTCCAGCCTCGCGGGGCTCGACGGTGGCGGCGATGCCACGGTCCGCCGAGGCGCCGGAGCCTCCCAGGCTCCGGAGGAACAGGAGCACGGCTCCCACAACCAGCAGGGCCGTTGCCGCGATGATGACCTTGCGCATGGAGAGGACTCGGAGGAGGGGCGTGCCGGGAGTGGACCTTATCCTGCTCCTGGTCGACCCGCGCGAATGCTCGCCTTGGCCCGTAAGTTGAAAGGGCGCTCTCCGCGGGCGCGGACCCACTGGAGGGCCGCCACATCAGGCGGTCTCGTTCGCCAGGGAGCTCATCGAGGACTCGGTGCAGCTTGGCGAAGGGCGCTACCACCTGATGGGGGGCAGGTTGAGCCCTCCATCGGTCCGCAGCTCCTCCAGGCGGGTCTGGTTCTGGCGCACCTGAAACCAGGAGCCGGTCCCCTCGGCGCTCTTCTTCCGCGCCTGCTCGAGCGCCTGCTCGACCCGCTTCAGCTCTGCTTCCGTCATTCCTCCGGATGGAGGGTCTCCGTCTCCCGCATCTCGAGCCCCTTCGAAGTCATCGCCCGCATCCCGGCCACCATCCGCTCCCGCGTCCTGGCCCGCGTCCTGCCCTCCATCGCCCCCCGCATCCTGGCCGCCGTCCGTGCCGCCATCCGAGCCACCATCCGAGCCGCCATCGCCTCCTCCGTCCGCCCCACCGTCGGCACCGCCATCCGCGCTCTCGGAGGAGGGCGGGGGCTCGCACTTCTCCACCTCGTCCAGCCACGCGAGCTGGCTGTCGAGGAAGCTCCCGTTGCTCGCCGCCCGGTCCCGGAGCGTGTCCCAAGGCCCGCTCTTCTCTTCCACCTGCGTGAAGCGCTCCCGCGCGCGGGTCCACAGCTCTCGGGTTCGCTCCACTCGGCAGTTCTTCACGTCGAGCTCCGCCGCGCCCCAGTCGTACAGCACGGCGCCATCGCCGAAGAGCCCCTCCAGGAAGCCCGGGTTCATCAAGAGGGCCTCCTCCATGAAGCGGTGCGCCTCGGCGTATCGCCCCTCCCGCGCATGTACCATCGCCAGGTTGTGGGTGGGCACCCACGGGCGGACCTGGAACACGGCGCTCTGCTCGAACGATGAGCCCGCCGCCTCCCACTCGCTCCGGCCGAAGCTCTTGCGTCCCTGCTCGTTGAGCTCGTGCGCGGTCCGCTCCTCGGAGGTACACCCCGAGCCCTGCGCCGTGAGCAGGAGCGCCACCAGCAGGGGCAGCTTCCGGCGGAACACGCGGGACTCCGCGAGGAACAGGAGCACGAAGAGCGCCACCAGCACCCAGCTCCAGTCCCGTCGCGTCATGTGGCGCAGGGAGACCGTGCGTCCGGGCACCGACTCCAGGGCTGGCAGCAGCTCCTCCACCCAGTGGTCCTCGGCCACCACCGCCTTGCCCCCCGTGACGCTGGAGAAGTAGCGCAGGGTGTACGTGTCCCGGGCGGTGCTGTAGTTCAGGACGATGCGCGGCTCCTTCTTGCCCTGGGCGACCTCCTCGGGATCGTAGATGCCGGACGAGTAGGGCTCATCCGCCCCGAACGCCACCGTGTGCACGGGAATGCCGAGCCGCGCGAGCGCCTCCAGCGGGCCATCGCTGGGCTCGGGAGAGGAGGAGGTGTCTCCATCGCTGAGGAACACCACCTGCAGCGGGGACTCGCGGTTGCGCCACAGGTGGACGACGGTGCCCAGGGCCCGGCCGAACTCGCTGCCCGAGGCCTGGGTGAGCCGGTGATCGCGCAGGCTCTGGAGCTGCAGCAGCACCGCCTGCCGGTCCACGGTGATGGGGGCATGGATGGCGGTGCTGCCGCTGAAGCTCACCAGCGCGAACCGCGCGTCCGGCAGCGCCTCGATGAGGTCCTTGGCGAAGGCCTTCGCGGCCTCCAGCCGGTTCGCGTACTTCATCTGGGTCTTCGGGTTGGGGTGCGCATCCGGCACGACCATGCTGAGCGACGCATCCACGATCAGGACGATGTCGCGCGCCTGGCGCTTCACCGGTCCCTCGGAGTGGGTGTATGGCCCGGAGGCGGCGGTGATGAGCAGGGCGCCCATCGTCCAGAGCCACAGGAAGTGCCAGCGCGGGCGGATGCGCGTGTACACGGTGAGGCGGGCCAGCGCCCCCGCGGAGACGCGCTCGCGCAGCCAGTCGACGGCCTCCTTCTGCCGGCCCATCACATGGAGGACCAGGAGGGTCCAGGGAAGCACCAGCAGGAGCGCCCAGGCGTGCTCGAGGCCGATCATCGCAGGGGCCTCCGCAGCCAGAGGCCGTCCAGCGCGAGCCAGAGCGCCACCAGGAGCACGAGCCCCATCGCGCCATACGCGCGCAGCGAGTGCTCCACCTGGGCGCCCTGGACCTGGAGGGGCTTGTGCTCGAGCCGGGTGATCTCATCGAAGATGCGCCCGAGCACGTCGTTGCTGTCGGCTCGGAAGTAGGTGCCTCCCGCCTGGGCCGCTATCTGCTTGAGCTGGGTGTCATTGAGCCGGGTGGTGAGCTGCTTGCCAGCGTCTCCAGGCAGCGGCTTGCCATTCACCCACACCGGCACGGGCTCGTCCTGGCCGATGCCGACCACGTAGAGCCGCATGCCCTTCTCCCTCAGGAAGCGGGCGGCCAGGAGCGGATCCGCGCCGAGGTGGCTCTCGCCGTCGGTCACCAGCAGCACCACCTGATCACGCCCCGGCTCCCGCAGCTCCAGCATCGCGGAGCTGGCCATGAGCAGGGCGTCCCCCACGGCGGTGCCACCGACGCGGTAGTGGTCGACGGACTCGTACGAGATCGAGTCGATCAGATCGACGACGGCCTGGGTGTCGGTGGTGAACGGCGCCTGCGTCACGCAGATGGCGGCGAAGGCATAGACGCCGACGCGGTTGCCGGCGCTGCGGCGGACCAGCTCGGTCGACAGCTTCTTGAGCACCTCGAGGCGGTTGGGAGGGAAGTCAGCCGCCTGCATGGAGGCGGAGACATCCAGCACCAGGGCGAGATCGATGCCATCCTCGTCGAAGAGCTGCACCTCCTCGACCTCCATGGGCCCGGCGAGGGTGAGCACGGAGAGGGCGAGCAGCGCCCCCTCGAGCCCCAGCAGCCACCCCCATCCTCCGCGCGAGCGGGAGGCGACCTCGCCGAACTGGAGCGGCGGGAAGGAGGCCGCCTCGCTCAGGAGCCGCCGCTTCCTCCACAGCACCCACGCCGGCACGGCGGCGAGCAGCAGCAGCAGCCAGGGCAGCTTCCAGGAGATCACGGCTTCCCCCGGAGCTCGATGCGCTTCCACAGATCGAACAGCTGCCTGGCATCCCGGCAGAGCATCCTGAAGGTCTCTCGCTCCGGGGGCCTCTCCCCGTACTGGGCGTCTCGCAGGCTGATGAAGAACCGGCCGGCGCGAGGGTCCGACAAGGCTTCAGCCAGCTCCGTGGCGGTGAGTGCCTCCATCTCCCGGCCGAGCTCACGCTCCAGGAACGAGCGAAGGAGGCTGGCCAGCGCGTGGCATCCCGCCCGGTAGTCCTGGGAGACCATGTAGCTCTCCTCCAGCGCGATGAGCCTGGTGGAGAGCGGCGATCTCTGTGGGCCCACGGGGGCGGCCTGGACGGGGGCGGGAGGGGGCGCCGCCGCCGGGGCCGGAGCGGGAGGCTTCTTGCGCAGGCGCCGCCAGAGCCACCAGGCCGCCAGGGCGAGGAAGGCGACGTGCCACCAGGCGATGGGCCACACCGAGAAGATCGGCAGCGGCTCGCCCAGGGGCTCTGGCAGAGGCGCTATCGAATCCATTGCTGCTTCCGGTGGAAGAAGTCCGACAGGGTGCGGCCCACGGGCGCCTGGGTCGACACGGAGACCGTCAGCAGCCCATGGCGGGCGCCTGCCTCGGCCAGGAAGCGCTGCATCGCCTCCAGCGAGCCCGAAGCGTCCGGCGGGACGGAGCGCGCCTGCGTGGGGCCCTCCGGCGCCATGGCCAGGAGCCGCACGGGGCCCGGCCCCGCGTACTCGAAGGGATCGTAGACGTGGACGAGCGAGACGTCGTGCCGCTGGCCGATGAAGCGCAGATCGTCCGGCACGTCGTGGTCGATGAAGTCGGAGATGAGGAACACCACGAAGCGGCGTCCCCGGAGCGACTGGATGGCGTGGATGGCGGCGCGAGGGTCGGAGACGCGCGTCCTGGGCGGCGGGGCCTGCTGCTGGCCGGCCAGGGCGCGCAGGAACGTGTAGAGCTGCCGGCGGCCTCCCAGCGGGCGTGAGAAGTCCACCACCCGCTCATGGAAGGTGAGAAAGCCCAGGCGATCTCCGGCCTCGATGGCGGACAGCCCGAGCGTGGCGGCCAGCTCCATGGCCGTCTCCAGCTTGCTGCGCTCCTGCCAGCCCGAGTGCATGGAGGCGCTCACGTCGACGGCGACGATGACCTCGCGCTCGCGCTCCTCCAGATAGGTCCGCACGAAGGGCTCATCGAGCCGCGCGGTCATGTTCCAGTCGATGTGGCGCTCGGGATCTCCCTCGGAGTAGTGGCGGGCCTCGTTGAACTCCATGCCGGAGCCGCGCACCGTCGTGACGTAGTTCCCGGAGTAGAGGGAAGAGACGTTGCGCTGGGCGACGAGCTCCAGCGCCCGGACCCGCGTCAGGATTCCGCTCTCGCCGGCCACGGCGTGCCTCACTTCACCGGGACGATGCCGAGGATGTCGCTGACGATCTGGTCTGCCGTCACCCCTTCCGCCTCGGCGTGGTAGGTGAGCAGCACGCGGTGGCGCAGCACGTCGGGGGCCACGGCCTTGATGTCCTCGGGGAGCACCGAGTTCCGCCCCTCGAGCACCGCCCGGGCCCGGGCCACCTGCACCAGGGCGATGGAGGCGCGGGGCGAGGCGCCCAGCGCGATGTGGCCCTTGTGTCGGGCCAGCTCGAAGCGCGCGGGATCGCGGGTCGCCTGCACCAGGTTGGTGGCGTAGGTGATGATGTGCTCGTCGACGTAGGTCTTCTTCCGGGTCTCCGCCTGGAGCTCCAGGATGTCCCCCGCCGCGATGGTCTCCTTGCTCGAGGGGACCTCCCGCTCGTCCATCACCATCCGGACGATCTTCCGCTCATCCTCCACGGAGGGGTGGCGGATGATGAGCTTCATCAGGAAGCGGTCGACCTGGGCCTCGGGGAGCGGGTAGGTGCCCTGCTGCTCCACGGGGTTCTGGGTGGCGAACACCAGGAACGGCTGGGGCAGGGGATGGGACTGATCGCCCAGCGTCACCTGCCGCTCCTGCATGGCCTCCAGGAGCGCGGACTGCACCTTGGGCGCGGCGCGGTTGATCTCGTCGGCGAGGACGATCTGGGCGAACACGGGACCCTGGCGCACCTCGAACTCGCCGGTGTCGCGGCGGTAGACACGCGTGCCGATGATGTCCGCGGGCAGCAGATCCGGCGTGAACTGGATGCGCTTGAAGGTGGCGTTGCACGCATTGGCCAGCAGGCGCACGGCGCGCGTCTTGGCCAGGCCCGGCACGCCCTCCAGGAGCACGTGTCCGTTGGCCAGGAGAGCCAGCAGCAGCCCTCGCGCCAGCTCGTCCTGACCGACCAGGCCGGCCCTCAACCCACGGAGGATCTGATCCGTGCTCTGCTGAATGCGACTCATTCCGCCTCCCGGAGCGGACTATAGCCTCCGAGAGGTGGAATGGGCCTACCAGTCCCGAGGCCAGTCGTAGGCCTCGACCGCCCGGATGAAGTCGCCGAGGCTCGCGGCCTCGAGGAAGATCTGGCCGGTGGGGCGGCGGAAGCCGTCGGCGTGCTCCGGGTAGAGGGGACGCCCCGCGGCCTGCTGGGCGCGCGCGAATGCCTCGAAGCCCTCGTGATCGAAGACCGCCTCGCGGATGCGCCAGGCGCCGTTCTCGCGCACGACACCCGCGAAGACGATGGGACTGCCGAGCGGTCTCGGGCTCGGCTCCGCCCCCTCATCGAGGGAGCGAAGCCAGGTGAGGATCGCGGCACGGCCAGTGGGAGCGCGAGGAGCCATGGGAGGTGAGGATACCTGCACGCTCACCAGATGCGCACGCGCTGCTCGGGCGCGAGGTAGAGCGCCTGTCCGGGCTTGACGTCGAAGGCCTGGTACCAGGCATCGATGTTGCGCACGGTGGAGACACGGGCATCGCTGGGGGCGTGTCCGTCCGTCATCAGCCGGCGACGCAGGGCCGGCTCGCGGTACTTGTTGCGCCAGACCTGCCCGTAGCCGAGGAAGAAGCGCTGGTCTCCGGTGAAGCCGTCGATCACCGGCGCGGGCTTGCCCCCCAACGAGTTCTTGTAGGCGTCGTAGGCGATCGACAGGCCCGCCGTGTCGGCGATGTTCTCGCCGAGGGTCAGCTCGCCATTCACCGCCAGGTCGGGCAGCGGGCGGTAGGCGTTGTACTGCGCCACGAGCGCCCGGCCCGCGGCCTTGAACCTCTCCGCGTCCTCCTTCGTCCACCAGTTCGCCAGCTTGCCGCGCGCGTCGAACTGCGCGCCCATGTCGTCGAAGCTGTGGACGATCTCGTGCCCGATCACCGAGCCGATGCCGCCGTAGTTCACCGCCGGGTCGGCGTTCGGATCGAAGAAGGGAGGCTGGAGGATGGCCGCGGGGAAGATGATGGAGTTCTGCTGCGGAGAGTTCAGCGCGTTCACGAGCTGCGGCACCATGAACCACTCCGAGCGGTCCACCGGCTTGCCCAGCTTGTCCAGGTTGCGCTGATACTCGAAGCGAGACGCGCGCCAGGAGTTGCCGTACGCGTCACCGCGGATGATCTCCAGCCCCGAGTAGTCCCGCCACCTCTCCGGGTGGCCGATGCCGACCTGGAGCGTGCCCAGCTTCTCCTTCGCGCGGGCCTTCGTCTGGGGGCTCATCCACTCGAGCGCGTCGATGTGCTGGCCCAGGGCCGCGATGATGTCGCGCACCATCTTCTCGGCCTCCGCCTTGGCCACCGGCGGGAAGTACTTCTCCACGTAGCGCTTGCCGATCGCCTCGCCCATCGCCTCGCCGGTGACGTCGACGGCGCGCTTCCAGCGCTCGCGCTGCTGCTGCAGGCCACTGAGCACGCGGCCCTGGAACGCGAAGGACTCATCGACGAAGGCCTTGGACAGGTAGGGCGCGGCGCGCTCGAGGGCGTGGAAGGTCAGGTAGTCCTTCCAGGTCTCCAGGGGCTCGCTGCCGACGAGCTTCGCGATGCCCGTGATGGCGCTCGGCTGCCACACGATGAGCTCGCGCTGCTGCCCGAGCCCCGCGGCGGTGAACCAGGCCTCCCAGTCCAGCCCCGGCGCGCGCCTGGCGAACTGGTCCCGAGGCCACGGGTTGTTGCTCTTGGCGGTGTCCTGCGTGTCCACCTGGTTCCAGTGCACCTGGGCGATCTTCTTCTCCAGCTCGAGGATGCGGCGGGCCCGGCCCTCGGCGTCGGAGCTGCCCGCAAGGCGCAGCATGTTGGCGATGTGCTGCTGGTACTTCTGGCGGGCGTCCGTGAGCTTCTCGTTGTCGCCGAGGTAGTAGTCGCGATCCGGCAGGCCCAGCCCGCCCTGGAACAGGTAGGCGGCGTAGCGCGAGGGCTCGTTGAAGTCCTCGCTCACCCACAGGCCGAAGAGCCGGGCGGTGGTGACGTCCCCGATGTTGAGCGCATCGACGTCGGTGCGCAGCGTCTCTCCGAGCGCGGCGGAGAGCTCCTTCCGGTTGGCGATGGAGGCGATGCGGCGCAGCTCGGGCTCGAGCGGCGACAGGCCCTTGGCCTCGATGGCCGCCTCGTCCATGAAGCTGGCGAACAAATCCCCCAGCTTGCGCAGCTCGCTGCCGGCGGGAGCGTCGGCTCGGGCGGCTTCCTCGATGATCTCTCGCGTGCGCTGGCTCGCCTGCTCCGCGAGCTTCACGGCCAGGCCGTAGGCGGAGCGGTCCGCGGGGATCTCGGTCTTCGCGATCCACGTGCCGTTGACGTACCGATAGAAGCTGTCACCGGCAGGGACGGACAGGTCCATCCCGGCGGTGTCGACGCCGAAGGTGCCGTAGGTGGGCTTGGGGGCATTGGCCGAGGCGGCGGGCGAGGCGGAGGCCTGGACCTGCGGCGGCGGTGCGGCCGTCTTTTCGACGGGGGCAGAGGAGGCGCACGCGCAGAGCCAGGCGGAGGCACTGACTGTGAACACGGCACGGGGGACACGTCGGAAGGAAGAGGACATAGGAGTGTGCGAACTCATGGGGAAACGGGAGACAGGCGCTCAACGGCCAGGCCCGCTCCTTAATCCCCGGACATGCGCGGCGGGACGCGTCAAAAATACCTGACAGAAGGCTGTCACAGGGACTGGCCAGAGTGAGGGCATGACCAAGACCGGTCCATACCCGCTCTACTGGAGGAAGACCCCATGACTACCCGCAAGTTCACCGGCAGCTGCCACTGCGGCAAGGTTCGCTTCGAGGCCGACATCGACCTGAGCAAGGGCACCGTCAGGTGCAATTGCACCATCTGCGCCAAGGCCCGCGCCTGGGCAGCGATGATCAAGCCGAGCGCCTTCCGGCTGCTCTCGGGGCAGGACGCGCTGGCCGACTACCAGCGAGAGTCGAAGATGGGGCACTACCTGTTCTGCAAGCACTGCGGGATTCGCCCCTTCGCCACCAACAACGTCGAGGCCCTGGGCGGCGAGTACGTCTCGGTGAACATCGCCTGCCTGGATGACGTGACGCCCGAGGAGCTCGGCCAGGTGCCCATCGAGTACCTGGACGGGCGCAACGACAGCTGGTGGAACCGCCCGGCCGTGAGCAGCTACCTCTGAGAGTGAAGTGGGCCCTCCACGCAATCGGCCGTCGCTGGACGCGTATTCTACATTGTAGTAACTGAATCCCGTCAGCGAGCCGAGGTGCGCGTGTCGCAGTCAGTCCCGAGGAATGAAGGAGGGCGCTCGAAGGCCCCCCGTCTCCCTCTGGCCCTGCTGCGGGCATGGCTCCCCTACGCCGAACGGGACGAGGTGATTGCCGAGCTCACGGCCGAGCTCGTGGCTCGTGAGGCCCGAGAGGGTCGCCGGGCCGCGCGCGCGTGGCTGTGGCGGCAGGTGCTCGGCTCGGTGCCGCCGCTGGTGCGGCGGACGTTCTCTCGCGGCTGGACCGGCTTCGAGCCGGGCTCCAGCCGTCTACGGCCTGGAGGGCCCCGGATGGAGAGCCTCATCATCGATGTGCGGTACGCGGCGCGGCGGCTGCGCTCGCGCCCCACCTATACGTTGCTGGCGATCCTCACCCTGGCGCTCGGAGTGGGCGGGACGGCGGCTGCCTTCGGGCTGGTGCGGGGGATGCTGCTGACGCCGCTGCCGTATGCCGCGGAGGAGCGGCTGGCCCTGTTCTGGAATCAGGGAGACTGGTCCGAGCGGGAGTTCCTCTACCTGTCGCCCGACTGGGCCGGCTTCAGCTCCGTGGCGGCCTACAAGCAGCGGGATCTCCCGATGCGGCGCGGCACGGACTCCACGCCGGAGCTGGTGGCGGCGGTGCCCACGACGGCGGGGCTCTTCGACGTGCTCGGGGTGCGCCCCATGCTCGGCCGCGGCTTCGAGCCCAATGAAGATCGCCCGGGGGCGGCTCCGGCGGCGGTGCTCAGCCACGCGCTCTTCGAGACGCTGGGCGGACAGCCGTCGCTGCTGGGCAGCACGGTGGAGCTGGACGGACGCACGCACACCGTGGTGGGCGTGATGCCCAAGGACTTCTGGTTCCCGGACCCGACGGTGCGCCTCTGGGTGTCCGAGGAGCTGAACGAGGACGATGGCTCCGGCAACTACACCATCGTGGCCCGGCGCGCGCCGGGGACGGACGGCGCCGCGATGGAGCTCGCCCTGAAGCGGCTGGCCTCGCGGCTCGGCGAGCGCTTCCAGTACCCGGCGCAGTGGGACAAGACGCGCTCGCCCGCGCTGACGCCCCTGCGCGAGTACCTGCTCGGGCCGCTCGAGGCCCCGCTGCTCGCGACGCTGGCGGCCATGGGGGTGCTGCTGCTGATCGCGTGCGCCAACGTCGCGGCCCTGATGCTCGGGCAGGTGGACAGCCGCGCCACCGAGCTGGCGGTGCGGATGGCGCTCGGGGCCGATGGCCGGCGGATGACGCAGCAGCTGCTCGCGGAGGCGCTCCTGCTGGGACTGGGCGCGGCGGGGCTCGGCGCGGTGATCGCGGCCCAGGGCTTCCGGCTGCTCTCCGAGGCGCTGCCGCTCGGGCCCCTGGCAGCGCGCGGCTCGCTGGACTGGGGCGTGTTCTTCGCGGCGCTCGTGCTGGCGCTGCTGGCGGCGCTCGCGGTGGCGCTGCTGCCGGCCCGCTCGCTGCGCAAGTCCAACCCGCAGCGCGCGCTCGGGAACTCGCGGACGGGTGGCATCGGGGCGCGCGGAGGAAGGACGGAGGGCGCGCTGGTGGTGGGGCAGGTGGCGCTCGCGGTGCTGCTGACGGCGGGGGCCGCGCTGCTGGTGCGCACGGTGGCGAACCTGCGCGCCATCGATCCGGGGGTGGACACCGGCGGGGTGGCCGTCCTGGACGTGGTGATGGAGGCCAACGTCACTCCGGAGGCGCGGCGGCGGCTGGTGGCGGAGCTGGAGACGGCGCTCGCGGCGGTGCCGGGCGCCCGTGCGGCGGGAGCCACCCAGAAGCTGCCCCTGCGGGGCTCGGGCGACAGCTGGGGCATGGCGGTGGAGGACAAGCCGGACCTGCCCAGGACCACCACCTTCGTGCGGCTGGTGACGCCCGGGTACTTCGCCACGGTCGGCATCCAGCTCATCGAGGGCCGTCTGCTGAGCAGCGACGACCGGGAGGGCTCGGAGCGCGTGGTGGTGGTCAACCAGGCGCTCGTCGCGAAGTACTTCGCCGGTGAGAGCGCCCTCGGGCGGCGCATCGCCACCGGCAGCGGCGAGTGGGCGCGCATCGTGGGAGTGGTGGAGAACGTGGCGGAGGCGGGCCTCACCGACGGCGCGGTGCCGGCACGCTACATGCCGTACGCGCAGATGACGGAGTACTCGCCGACGCGGCACGTCCTGGTCCTCCGCGCGCAGCCGGGCCGCGAGGCCGCGTCGATGCTCGAGGATGCCCGGAAGCAGGTCATCGCCGTCGCGCCCTCGGTGGCGGTGCAGCGCTCGACCACCATCGACGCGGTGCTCGCGCAGGCGCTCGGGCCCGCGCGGCAGGTGATGTCGGTCCTCGTGCTTCTGACGGCGCTGGCGGTGGTGCTCGGCGCGGTGGGGGTCTACGGCGTCACGGCGCACTTCGTCCGCCGGCGCCAGCGTGACCTGGGTATCTGCATCGCCCTGGGGCTGCGCCCCTCGCGCCTGGTGGCGCAGGTGGTGGGCCGGGGAGCGGCGCTGGTGCTGCTCGGGAGCGTGCTCGGCACCGTGGCGGCGCTCGCGCTGGCGCGGCTGCTCTCCTCGTTCCTGTACGGGGTGAGCGCGGTGGATCCGCTGTCGCTGATGGGCTCCATCCTGGCGCTCCTGACCGTTGGAGTCATCGCGGCGCTGGTGCCGGCGTGGCGTGCCAGCCGCCTCGATCCCGCCGCCGTGTTCCGCGAAGTGTAGTCGCTCGCCCGTCCCATCCGCTGTCGTTGCAAGAGGAGGAACCCATCGTGTCGCCCGCACCCAGCACGACATCTGACGCACCGCTCGGCACCTTCGAGGAGCAGGTGCTGCTCGCCGTGGTGCGCACGGGGCGGGCCCCGGACGGAAGTGGCGCCTACGGCATGGCCGTCCGCCGGGAGCTGGAGGAGGTGACGGGGCGCGAGGTGGCTATCGGCGCGGTGTACGCCACGCTGGACCGGCTCGAGACGAAGGGGCTGGTCGCGTCGGAGCGAGGGGAAGGGAGTGGCGGAAGCTCCCGGCGGCTGTTCGTGGTGACGCCTCGGGGGGCGCGCGCGCTGGCGGACTCGCGGGAGATGCGCGAGCGGCTCTGGCGCGGAGTGGATCTCGTTCCCCTGCTGGCTGGCGCGGGGGCACGCAGGGCGACCTGACCAGACGGGTACCCCCGGCGGCCTTCGCCGTGATAACGAGGGGCGCCATGGCTGAGATCTCGGATGTGGAGGTGGGTCGGTTCATCGAGGAGGGCTTTCTCCGCCTCGACGGCGCCTTTCCTCGTGAGCTGGCGGATGAGTGCCGCGCGATTCTCTGGCGCGACACGGGATGCGATGAGGGCAACCCGGCGACGTGGACGAAGCCCGTCGTCAGGTTGAACCAGTACACGCAGGAGCCGTTCCGCCGCGCTGCGAACACGCCTCGGCTTCACGCCGCCTTCGATCGGTTGGTAGGGCAGGGGCGCTGGGTGCCGTGCGGCAGCCTCGGCACGTTTCCGGTCCGCTTCCCGAGCCCCGAGGATCCGGGCGATGCCGGCTGGCACATCGACGCCGGCTTCCCAGGGGACAACCCGGGGGACTTCTTCTCCTGGCGCATCAACGTGTCCTCGAAGGGGCGCGCGTTGCTGATGCTCTTCCTGTTCTCCGACGTGGGGCAGGACGACGCGCCGACCCGCATCCGGGTGGGCTCTCACCTGGATATCGCCCGGCTCCTCGAGCCGGAGGGAGACAGCGGGCTGACGTTCATGGAGGTGGCCGGAAGGCTCGACTCGACGGTGGAGCGTCCGGTGGCGTTCGCCAGTGGCGAGGCTGGCACGGTCTACCTCTGCCATCCGTTTCTGGTCCACGCGGCCCAGCCGCATCACGGCACCCGGCCGCGCTTCATGGCCCAGCCGCCGCTGTTGACCAGGCAGGCGGTCCAGCTTCATCGCGACGACGGCGCCTACTCACCGGTGGAGCGCGCCATTCGCCTGGGACTCGGTCGCGAGAGCCCGCCCCGCCAAGGCGGCTGAACGAAGCTGGCTCGAAGGCGAGCGGTAGGCGAGCGGCCGGGCGCAGGCGCGGTCCCCGCTCCCCATGACCCCTGGTCCTTCGTTGCACCCGGCACCACTTTCACGAACACGTGCGAATGCCGAAACCGCGAGCTCAACACCGTCCAGAGTCCTCCAGCGGCGCGAAGTCAGGAGTCGTCCGGGTCCGAGGGGCTCGCCAGCACAACCTGAAGAACGTGGATGTGGAGATTCCGCGTGACGCGCTGGTCGTCTTCACGGGGGTCTCCGGCTCGGGCAAGTCGTCGCTGGCGTTCGGGACGCTCTACGCGGAGGCGCAGCGGCGGTACTTCGAGTCCGTGGCGCCCTATGCCAGGCGCCTGATCGATCAGGCGGGAGTGCCCGAGGTCGACGCGATCGACGGGCTGCCTCCAGCGGTGGCTCTCCAGCAGCACCGGGGCGCGCCGACGACGCGCTCGTCGGTGGGCAGCGTGACGACGATCTCGAACTCCCTGCGCCTGCTGTACTCGCGTGCCGGGACGTACCCGCCCAACCAGTCGCACCTGGACTCCGACGCGTTCTCGCCCAACACCCCGGCGGGGGCTTGCCCCCGCTGTCACGGCCTGGGGCGCGTCTATGAGGTGACGGAAAAGTCGATGGTGCCGGATGACTCGCTGACCATCCGCGAGCGGGCGATCGCCGCCTGGCCGCCCGCGTGGCATGGCCAGAACCTGCGCGACATCCTGGTGTCGCTCGGCTACGACGTGGACCGGCCCTGGCGGGAGCTGCCCCAGAAGGATCGGGACTGGATCCTCTTCACGGACGAGCAGCCGACCGTCCCTGTCTACGCGGGCTTCACGCCGGCGGAGACGCGCCGCGCGCTCAAGCGCAAGGAGGAACCCAGCTACATGGGGACCTTCACGGGCGCTCGGAAGTACGTGCTGCAGACCTTCGCCACGACGGAGAGCCCGCTCATCAAGAAGCGGGTGTCGCGGTACATGGTGAGCGGCGAGTGCCCGCTCTGCCAGGGCAAGCGGCTGCGCCGCGAGTCCCTGTCCGTCACCTTCGCGGGCCTCGACATCGGAGAGCTCTCCAAGCTGCCGCTGAAGCGCGTCGCGGACATCCTTCGCCCCGCCGTGGACGGGACGGCGCCGGGAGCGGCGAAGCTGGCGAAGGAGCATCCGGAAAAGGCGCTGGTGGCCCAGCGGATCGCCAAGGATCTGCTGGCGCGGATCCAGGTCCTGACCGAGCTCGGGCTGGGCTACCTCTCGCTCGAGCGGAGCACCCCGACGCTCTCGCCGGGAGAGCTCCAGCGGCTGCGGCTGGCCACCCAGGTGCGCTCCAACCTGTTCGGCGTGGTGTACGTGCTCGACGAGCCCTCCGCGGGCCTCCACCCGGCGGACACCGAGGCGCTGCTGCGGGCGCTCGATCAGCTGAAGGGCTCGGGGAACTCGCTGTTCGTGGTGGAGCACGAGGTGGATGTGATCCGCCACGCCGACTGGATCGTCGACGTCGGGCCCGCCGCGGGGGAGAGGGGCGGACGCATCCTTTATAGCGGTCCGCTCGAGGGGCTCGAGGCCGTGGAGGCCTCCCAGACGCGGCACTACCTCTTCGGGGCCGAGACGGTGCGGCGCCGCAAGCCCCGCCCGCCCAGGGGCTGGCTCCGCCTGGAGGGCGTCACGCGCAACAACCTGCGCGACCTCGACGTCTCCTTCCCGCTGGGAGTCTTCACCACCGTGACGGGCATCTCGGGCTCGGGGAAGTCTAGCCTGGTGAGCCAGGTCCTGGTGGAGCTGGTCGCCGAGCGGCTCGGCCACGAGCCACCCTCCGAAGAGGACGAGGTGGAAGAGCTGGAGCGCACCGTGGTGCTCACCACGGGCGGGCGGATCGCCGAGGGGATGGAGAGCCTCAAGCGGCTGGTGCGGGTCGATCAGAAGCCGATCGGTCGCACGCCTCGCTCCAACCTGGCGACGTACACGGGGCTCTTCGACAACGTCCGCAAGCTCTTCGCGGCGACGAAGGCCGCGAAGGCCCGTCGCTACGACGTGGGGCGCTTCTCCTTCAACGTGGCCAAGGGGCGCTGCGAGACGTGCGAGGGCGAGGGCTTCGTGAGCGTCGAGCTGCTCTTCCTGCCGAGCGTCTACGCGCCGTGTCCCACCTGTCACGGGGCCCGCTACAACGCCAGCACGCTGGAGATCCAGTACCGGGGCAAGAACATCGCCGAGGTGCTGGGGATGACCGTGGACGCGGCCCATGAGTTCTTCGAGGGAGAGCCACAGGTGCTCCGCTCGCTGGGCGTGCTGCGAGAGGTGGGCCTGGGCTACCTGCGACTGGGCCAGCCCGCGACGGAGCTCTCGGGGGGCGAGGCGCAGCGGATCAAGCTGGCCACCGAGCTGCAGCGGGTGCAGCGGGGCACCACGCTCTACATCCTGGACGAGCCCACCACGGGCCTGCACCCCGCCGACGTGGACAAGCTCATGGCGCAGCTCGACGGGCTGGTCGAGGCGGGCAACACGGTCATCCTGGTCGAGCACGACATGCGAGTGATCGCGGCGAGCGACTGGGTCATCGACATGGGCCCGGGCGCTGGTGTCGAGGGCGGCCAGGTGGTGGTGGCCGGCACGCCCGAAGAGGTCGCCGCCTTCTCAGGGAGCCGCACCGCGCCTTTTCTGGCGCGTGTCATCGGGTGAGCTGGCGCCCTGGGCGCCCACGTCACTTCTCAGATGCCTCGTCCTCGTCGAAGAGGCCGGTCGGCAGTCCGTCGATGCTGCGGACGTTCTTCTCGTGCTTGTAGGCCTCCAAGCCCTCGGGGCCCTTGGCCTCGGCCCAGCGCTTGAGCGTGTCCCGCTCGCCTCGGTGCTCGAACAACGGCACGCCATAGCCACAGGAGGTCTGCACGAGCTCGACGTCGAGCAGCACCATCTGTCGAGCTCCCAGCGGCTCCGTGCCCCCGTACTCCGAGGCCAGCAGCTGGGCATACTCGGGGCTGCCATGACGAATCACGCGCCCGCGTCCGTAGAGGCGCAGGATCATGGGCGGGCCCTCGAAGGCGCACATCATGATCGTCAGTCGCCCGTCGGCGCGCAGGTGCGCCGCCGTCTCGTTCCCGCTGCCGGTGAGATCGAGGTAGACGACCGCGTTCGTGCCGAGCACGCGCAGCGCGTCCGTGCCTCGGGGCGACAGGTTCACGCGGCTGCCCGCGGCGGCGGAGGCGGTGAAGAACACCCGCTGGCGCTGGATGAACTCGCGGTGCGTCTGCTCGATGCGAGGGAACTGTCTGGCCATGGAGTGGTACCTGGTGCCCGCCTGCTCTAGAGAACCTCGGCGCGGAGATCCGGGAAGACCTTGCCCACCTTGCCGAGCAGGTAGTCGCCATAGGTGCCACGAAAGGCGTGGACGCTCTGCCCATCCCAGCGCTCGGCCTGATCATCGACGCCCGCCTCCGCGAGGACAGCGGCGTCGACCGGACGCACCTCGGCGGTCCAGCTCGGGTCGAAGAAGAACGGCAGGGACAGGCGGTCGCGCCCGGCGCGGTTCCGCACCCGGTGAGGCGTCGAGCGGTAGAGTCCGCGAGTCATCCGGTCGAGCATGTCGCCGATGTTGCACACGAACGAGCCCGGCACGGGTGCCGCTTCGATCCAGCGCACCTGCCCGCCCGCCCGGGACTTGACCTGGAGGCCGCCGGCCTCGTCCTGCTTGAGGATGGTGAGCACGCCATAGTCCGTGTGCTCGCCGACGCCCCAGACGGGCTGCCCGTCCTCGGCCAGCTCGGGGCCGGGTGGGTAGTTGAAGATGCGAAAGAGCACGAGCGGATCGCCGGTGTAGCGCGCGGCGAAGTAGTGCTCGTCGAGGCCCAGGCTGAGCGCGATCCCTCGCATGAGCGAGTGCCCGAGCTGGGTGAGCGCGGCCATGTACTCGAGGACCGCGTCGCCCAGCCCGGCCGGCTCACGCGGAAAGAGGTTGGGGCCATGGAGCGGCGTCCCGGCACGGACGAGCGGGTGCCCGGGGTCGAGCTGGGCGCCGAAGTAGAGGCCCTCCTTGCGATCGGGGCGGCCAGAGGTCAGCTCACCGCCGACGGGGAAGTACCCACGCCACGCGCGCCCGCCCAGCGCCATGCGGATGGCCATCTTCTCCTCGAGCGGGATCGAGAAGAACTGGCGGCTCAGCGCCTCGAGGCGTGCCTGGAGCCCGGCATCGACGCCGTGGCCGACGACATAGAAGAAGCCGCTCTCGCGACAGGCCGCGCCGATCTGGGCGGCGACCTCGCGGCGCGCGGCCAGGCTCGACGAAGGATCGACGAGCGCCTGGACATCCAGGATCGGGACGTGATCGAACCCATCTCCAACGGGCACGGCAGCCATGCGGGAAGCTCCTCGAGGACCGGGAGTATAGGCGGGAGCGCGCCGCTGCTCCTCAGAAGCGACCCGTGAGGCCTCCGAGGACTCCTCCTCCCGGCGTCACGCTGAACACCGGAATCATCTGGAGATCCGAGCCGGCCTTCAGGGCCACCCGCGGCTCATCTCCCCGCCAGGAGTGGGAGACCTCATAGCCGATGATCGATCCAATGGCGGCCAGCGGCGGCATGAGGATGATCCCCGTGTAGCCGGCGAAGGCGGCGACCACCATCCCGACGCCCGTGCCCGCGAATGCCCCCAGCACGGTGGGGAGGAGCGAGCCCTGCCCGTTGAAGAGGGAGCCCACCCCGTACACGGTCATGGAGGAGAGGGCCACGGTCCCGAGCAGCGTAGGGCCGGCGATCAGGACGAACTCCTCGTCATCGCAGACGTCATCGAACGCGTTGCAGTCGCTCAGCGCGCTGCCTCCCAGGAACCCCAGGACGGCTCCGGCCGTCCCCGTCGCTGTCCCCAGCACGGAGCCGAGCAGGAGCCGAGGCACGAAGAGGTCCGCCCCCTTTCTCCGCCGGGGGATGAGCTCTCCCTGGGCCGGAGGCGTCTCCGACTCCGGAGGAGCGGTGACGAGCGGGGGCGTCGAGGAACGCTCGGGTGAGGCCACGGGAGCATCCGACGTCTGGGCGAGCCCCTGGAGCGGCAGGATCATCAGGAGCGCGAGAGCGATTCGGGGCGGGAGGTACATGTCCCGATGCTACTGGCAGTGACTCCGCCCCACACGGTCGGCGCTTCCCTCACTCCAGCAGCCAGGTGGGGCGGTCTGGACCCAGGTGGTTTTTCGTAGGCTTCAAGCAACTCCTTCTCACCTCTTACGACAATGAGCTCAAAGCCTTCGCGCACTTTCTTGGGAGTTGATCTTGAGCACCTACTCGGTCCGTCGCGGTGACACCCTGAGCTCGCTGGCCAAGCGGTTTGGCACCACGGTTTCGTCGCTGGCCAAGGCCAACAACATCAAGAACGTGAACCTGATCCGCGTCGGCCAGAAGCTGACCTTCAAGGATGGGTTCGATCGCCCGACCACGCGTCCCTCTACCCGTCCCGCGGGCGGCACGACCCAGTCGGGCGGCGCGGCGCGTCCCGGTGGCACGACGGGCACCGGTGGCACGCAGAGCTCGGCCCCGGTGGGCGGTCCCGCTCCGGTTGGCAACGGCAAGGGCGTGACGGTGGAGCAGCTGCGCAAGATCATGCCGAGCCTCTCGCAGGCGAAGGCCGAGCAGTACCTGCCGCACATCAACGCCGCCATGCAGGAGGCGGGCATCACCACCAAGAAGCAGCAGGCGGCGTTCCTGGCCCAGCTCGGTCACGAGAGCGGCGGGCTGCGCTACATGGAGGAGATCGCCTCGGGCGCCGCGTACGAGGGCCGTCGGGACCTGGGCAACACGCAGCCGGGCGACGGCACGCGCTTCAAGGGCCGCGGCCCCATCCAGCTGACGGGCCGCGCCAACTACCGCGCCGCGGGCAAGGCGCTGGGCCTCGACCTGGAGAACAACCCGCGGCTGGCCGCGGACCCGTCCGTGGGCTTCCGCACCGCCGCCTGGTTCTGGAACAGCCGCAACCTGAACTCGCTGGCCGAGGCGGGTAACTTCCGCGAGGTCACCCGCCGCATCAACGGCGGCTACAACGGCCTGGCGGATCGCGAGGCCTACTACCAGCGCGCGCTGAACGCCCTGTAGTCAGCGGGCTATTAGCGCAGCGGGACCTTGCAGCAGGATGGTCTCGTCCAGCTGCTCCGCGGGCAGGAGCTCCTCCTGGGGCCCGTCCGCGGAGCTGGCTGTTGGAGATGTAGACGAAGTGAAGCCCCGCCGAGGTAGAAGCGGACGATACGTCCGCGCCCTCGGTCGTTCTGGACGCGGCTCGAGCGGCTCTTCGCCAGCGTGGCGCTCGTGATCGCCACCCTTCAGCGCGTCTCGAGATGGGCTCAGTACCCGCAGCTCCACTCGGGCGGCGGGCACGCCATGCACCAGCCGTTGACCTGGGGGCCCAGCATGCACGCCCCGCCGCAGATCTCGAGCACCGTCCCGGTGGGCACGTGGATGTAATAGCCGGGCCCGTCGACTTCGATCTGGCAGTTGATGAAGGCCAGCTCGCCGCAGGTGCTCTCCTTCTTGCACCTCCCGGAATCGAGTCCCTCCCGCACCCACTCGGCGCTCCGCGAGTAGTTCTCGCGGTACTGATGGTCCTGCATCAGCTCCGTGGCGGACGTGGCCTCTTTCGTCTGGCCCCCACAGCCCAGCAGCAGCGCCCCCGCGGCCAGGCATCCAACGACCGGGATGTTCCACCCGTGAGCTCGAGACATGTCGTCCTCCCATGAAGGCTGGCGGCCCTGTAGGCCTTCGCTCGACCGACTGCAACATGCGGACCAGGACTCGGGTGGAGCGAGCGTGAGGTGCGGACCGGAGCCGGGCTCAGAATTTCGTAACGAAAAAGTGGGATAGTCTGGGACCCGAGGAGTGCTCACCCGGAGGAGTTCGCGGCATGGCGGATGGTTTCGAGTCAGCAAAAGGCCCACGCGCCGCCAGCCCCGCGCAGCCCCAGGCCCAGATCGATGCCGCCCTCCGTTTGGCGGGCGTGTCCGACGCGGAGCGCGCTCGCATCGCCGCGCACCTCAAGAGCCTGAGCGGCGCCGACCTCCAGCGCGAGCTCCTCCTGCTCCAGCAGGTGCTGGCGACCCCCAACGCGCGAGCCGCCATCGGCACCTACGATCGAGTGCTCGGCATGTCGAAGGAGAGCCCTCGGGCCGCGCAGCGGTTGCCGCCGGAGCTCCGCCATGCGTTGGTCAAGGGCGTGGCGGACCCGCGCACCACGACGACCACCGGGCACGAGGGCATCCTGGTGCAGGCTCAGGCGGAGCTGGCTGCTCGGACGCTGCTGCACATGCCGCAGGCGCAGTTCGAGCAGGCGAAGCTCCTGCTGTCCCGGGCAGGGCAGGGCGGAGCGCACGGGCTCAACGAGGCGCGGGCGGATGCCGGGGCCGAGCGCGCCTTCATCCTCAAGTTCATCGCCCAGCGCAGCGAGCGGCTGCGAGCCAACCCCGCGGACGCGGCCACCGGCGGCTCGGACACCGAGGCCAGCCGGACGATGGATGAGATCTCCGGCATGGCCGACGACATGCGCGCCATGAGCCGCACGCAGCTCATCCGCGTGAACTCGTGACGAGCGGATGAGCGCCAGGCGCCTCGACGCGCGGAGCTCATCGTCCTACTCCGACCGCTGGAGGACTCCGCAGGCGATGCGGTCTCCGGAGTTGCCTGACGGATCGGTCACCTGATCATCGGGGAGGGCGTGGATGACGAGCGCGGTGCCGTCCGCATCGAAGACCGAGAGCGGGCCATCGCTGAGCGTCACCCGATCCGTCGTCATCGTGGTGGCGGCCCTGCCGCTCGGGTCCACTTCCAGGTTGGGGAGATCCCCGGCATGCGCGCCGTTGGGTGACTCCAGCCCGTGCTGCTTGTCCCGCGGGTTGAAGTGAGCTCCCGCGCTGGTGAAGGCCGGCCCCTCGCACTTGCCCACCTCATGGAAGTGGATTCCGTGCTGGCCTGGCGCGAGCCCCGTGGCTGCGATCTGGAGCTCCACCTCGTCTCCCTTCTCCACGAGCGTCACCGTTCCGATGCTCTCACCGCTCGCGTTCATCAGAGTGGTCGTGGCGCGCGGCCCGTTGCCGCAAGCCGCCAGTGCCAGTCCGCCTGCCAGCCAGATCATCTTCCGCATGTGTAGTCCTCCCGATCGCTGGCCACTGTAGGGAGGCGGCGGGAGCCATGACGGGGCACATCGCTCCCCTGGAGCCCGGTCAACACTCCGCGTGTCGGCCATGGGGCAGAACCCGCTCCGCGCTACCGCCCTTATTCAGTGGACTCACTTCATCGTGGAGGACGCCCGGAGGCTTGATCGGCTCGAGTCGATCGTTGAAAGTCACGAGCGACCCTTGATAATGATTTTCAATATCAAGAGTCGTTTCGACCTGGACCGTGGATGTTCTCGCCTCGCCCTTCGTTTGCCCTGCTTCTGACGCTCCTCCTGCCGGTGGTCTCCCTCGCAGCCGCCGAGCCGGTGGTGGAGCCCCCTCGTCGAATCGACACCGTCGAAGTCCCATACCCGGCGGAGGCGCTCGCGGCGCGCCGGGAGGGCGAAGTCGTTCTCCTGCTCACCATCGACGAGAAGGGGAGCGTTACCGCCTCGGAGATCGCCAGGTCTGGAGAGGCGGCGTTCGACGAGGCGGCCCGGTCCGCGAGCCTCACCTTCCGCTTTGAACCCGCTCGGGTGGACGGCGCGCCCGTGGCGTGTCGGATCGAGTTCGTCCAGCGCTTCCAGCTCGCTCCTGAGACACCCGCCCCTCCAGAGCCCGTCCCCTCCAGGCCGGATGACGCGGCCGCCACCGCTCCACCCAAGGAAGAGAAGGTGACGGAGACCACCGTCCGTGCCCACTCGGAGGCGGAGCGCAAGCGCCAGTCCGCGGAGGTGGTGAAGGTGGTGGAGATCCGACGCGCCAGGGAGCAGTCCGCGGATCTCGGTCAGGTGCTCGCGCAGCAGGAAGGAGTGTCGGTTCGCCGGACCGGGGGCCTGGGCAGCACCGCGCGCTTTGCCCTCAACGGGCTCACCGACGATCAGGTTCGCTTCTTCATCGACGGCCTTCCGCTCGAGCTCTCGGGCTATTCCTTTGGCGTCGCCAACGTGCCGGTGAACTTCGTGGATCGGATCGAGCTCTACCGTGGCGTCGTGCCAGCCCGGTACGAAGCCGATGCCCTCGGCGGGGCCGTCAACCTCGTCAGCGCCCCCTTGCGAGAGGGCGCCCACGGAGCCCTGTCTCTGCAGGGCGGCTCATTCGGTACCTGGCGCCTCACCCTGGCCGGCAGCTACCAGCCCGAGCCGAGTGGCTTCTTCGTCAAGGCACACCTGTTCGCGGACACCTCCCTTAACGACTACCGCGTCGACGTCGAGACCGCAGACGAGCAGGGTCAGGTGCTTCCCGCCTCGGTCAAGCGCTTCCATGACGGCTACCGAGCCGTGGGCGGTGGCCTCGACGTGGGGCTGGAGTCCCTCGGCTGGGCGGACCGGCTGGTCTTCCGGGCGTTCGGCTCCGGCCATGACAAGGAGCTGCAGCACAACCTGGTGATGCGCGGCACGCCTTATGGAGAGGCCTCCTATGGCGTCACCACCGCTGGCGGCCAGCTCCTCTACGACAAGGCCTTCACCGAAGCGCTGCGCCTGGATGCGGTCGTCGGGTACGGCTGGCAGGCCACGGACTTCGCCGACGTCTCGCGCTGGGTGTACGACTGGTTCGGCCAGCAGGTCCGCGAGAGGGCCCTGCCCGGAGAGATCAACGAGCAGGCGACGGATCAAACCCTCTGGCAGCACGCCCTCTACAGCCGGGTCCACGCCGAGTGGGTCTTCGCCGACGCCCAGAAGCTTCGGCTCTCCATCGCCCCTTCCCAGACCTGGCGCACCGGCGAGGATCGGCTCTCCACTCCCGAGGAGGATGTCCTCGCGGCGGAGCGGACGCTCTTCACCTCCGTGCTCGGCCTCGAATACGAGGTGGAGCTCTTCGACGACACGCTCCAGGTCATCCTCTTCGGCAAGGACTACCGCTACGCGGCCCGGGCCCAGGAGCTCGCCGAGGGTGGTGGCTTTCGGCGCAAGGACCGCGACCTGCAGCGCTTCGGGGGCGGGCTGGCCATGCGCGTGCGCCTGGGCGAGCCGCTCTACCTCAAGGCGAGCTACGAGCGGGCCACGCGCTTTCCCCGCGTGGACGAGCTGTTCGGCAACGGCGTGCTGATCCACGAGAACCTCGATCTGGCGCCCGAGGGGAGCCACAACCTCAACCTCGGGATCGCCACCTCGCCGCTGCGCTCGGGGCTCGGCACCTTCCGCGCGGAGCTCAACGGCTTCGCCCGCCTGCTCAGCAACCAGATCATCCTGCTGGGCGATGCTCGCGAGTCGAGCTACCAGAACGTCTTCGGGGCCCATGCGCTCGGCGTCGAGGCCTCCGCGGGCTGGAGCTCCGCCGGCCGCCTCTTCCACGTCGACGCGAACACCACCCTGCAGGATCTGCGCAATACCTCGGGGGAGGGGACCTTCGGTGCGTTCGAGGGCGACCGGCTCCCGAATCGCCCGTGGCTCTTCGTCAACGGCTCGGTCCGGATGACGCTGCGTGGGCTCGTCGCGGAGCAGGACGAGCTGTCGCCCTTCTGGAACACCCGCTATATCCGCACGTTCTTCCGGTACTGGCAGAGCGTGGGGGCCGGAGAGACGAAGGACGTGATTCCGAACCAGTTCGTCCAGTCCGCCGGCGTCAGCTATCGCCTGACGCGAGAGAAGACCACGGTGGGCCTCACGGCGGAGCTGGAGAACCTGGGCAACGCGAGGAACTTCGACTTCTACGGAGTCCAGAGGCCAGGCAGGGCTGCCTGGCTCAAGGGGACCTTCGAATACTGAAGCGCGCTCGTCAGCGAAGCTTCACCAGCTGGTAGGCCCAGCCCAGCGTCTCGAAGCGGGGCTCGGCCGCGCCCTGGACTCCGAGCTCGTAGACCGTGGTCTTCGCATAGTCGGCGCTCGGGAGCAGGAGGAAGGTGCGACCGTCGAGGCGGAAGGCGTAGTAGCCGCCGGCGAACCTGCCCAGCCCCTCGACGGGCTGGCCCGTCCCCGCCTCCACATTGACGCGCCAGAGCCGCCAGTGGCTGCCGCCCGTGACGGCGGTCGGCTCGGTCTTGTCGTCGATGGTCATGTCCTCGGAATGGAGCACGGCGACGAGGCCCACCCCGTTCGCCAGGTAGCGGAACCCCACCGTCTGACGACCGCCCACGATGTCCGAGAGCTTGCGGGTCCAGCTCGCGTCCAGCGCCAGCTCACCGGCCTTGATGCGGACCGCGCAGTTGTCCGGCCCGTCCTCGCTCAGGACCGGCGCCGCGGTGCTGAAGACCCAGTTGCTGAAGTAGAGGTGACCGGCCTCGTCCTGCGTCGCCATGTCGAGCCCCGGGCAGGGCGCGTCGATCAGCTTGACCAGGCTGTCGTCCGCGTTCGAGTACACGGCGATCTGCGAGAGCTGCGAGAACCGGTAGAAGCGGCTGTCCGTCCAGTAGAAGGGCTGGAACGAGTAGTCGCCGCGCACGGCCGTGCTCCGGTCGTAGCCCGCCTTCACGACCAGCCCGTCGCGCGTGGCCAGGAGCCCGGGTGCCTCGGCGGTCCCGGAGATGCGCATCGTCTCCGGATTCCAGATGATGCGCCGAGACTCCTCGAGCTGCATGTACGCGGTGGACGCGTCGACGAACACGTTCTTGTAGAGCGGCGTCACCGTGGGGCCATAGTTGGCGAAGCTCAGCCGGCCGTCCTCCTGCAGCCCACACCCGTCACTCACCGTGTAGCGGTGGATCTCCGGCGCCTCTCCATCCCCGACGAAGAGCTTTCCGCCGACCGCGCCAATCGTCGCGAACCCCGCATGCTCCGAGGCCTGCTCGAGGTCGATGCTCTGAACGTCGAGAGACTCCAGGAGGCGCACGTACGTCGAGGAGCCCTCGTTGCCGAAGATGGACGTGGCGATGGCGTAGACGGGGTCCGTTCCGCTGGCGGAACACGGCTGGGCGGGCTCGGGCTTGGGCTCGGGGTCGGAGCCGCACGCGGCAAGGACCGCGCCGAGGAGAAGGGCTGCGCTCACAGGCGCTGTCGTGGAACGACGAGTCAGGTTCATGGGGATGCTCCGGGGGGTGTTCGTGCGAGAAGAGTCAGGGGGTTGAAGGGGTGGAGTCGTTGGCCAGCTCCTCCAGCGGGAGCGGTGAGCCTCCGTGACGCTCCATCCGGGAGACGGCTCGAGCGGCGCCCGCCAGCAGCAGCCCGAGCAGGACGAGGCCGAGCTCGGTGGCGAGGATGAAGGAGGAGCCGGAAGCGAAGGGGAGGCGAGAGGTCCGCGCCGCATCGATCAGCGGCACCGCGAAGAGCAGCGCGCTCGCGCCGATCAGCAGCCTCCGCGCGGAGCGTGCGGCGGAGCGCTCGACGAAGGCGTAACCGACCGCTCCCGCCCAGGCGACGAAGAAGAGCGCGTGCTCATATCTCGGACGCTCGTGGAGGGCGGCGGGAAGGAGCTGGTTCGCGACGAACAGCGAGGCCACGGCGAAGGTGAGCCCCGCGCATCCCCCCGCCGTCAGCTTCTCGAGCAGCAGGTCGAACGAGCCGAGCCCTCGGCTTCGTCGGCGCTCCAGCCAGAGGAGGTTTCCCGCCACGATGCCGAACGAGGCGAGCAGCGCCATCAGCGCGTAGATCGCCTTCACCGAGAGGTCTGCCCAGGCGGCGAAGTGCCACCCGTAGAGGGTCTCCATCGTCCGCGAGTAGCTCGTCGCGCCACCTCTCCCCCGGACCCGGATGACCTCGCCGGCCCGTGAGACCCAGACGTGCTCGAACGCGTTGAGGCTCCCGCCGCTCTCGCCAGGAAGATGGACGACGGCGTTGGCATCCCCGAGGTTGTCGATGAAGAACCAGCGGTGCGTCGCCTGGGGGAACCGCTGCCGGGCTCTCTCCAGGGAGAGCTTCAGGTCAGGCGCCGTGGCGGACTCGCCTTTCCGAGGCAGGGGCGACGGCCAGTCGACGGCGCTCTCGACGGCGCGTGCGTCGCCATCGAGGGTCGTGGCCACCACCGCCGGCTGGAGCCAGGCGTACAGGCAGAGCACGGCGCCTGTGAGCGCGAAGAGCGACAGGAAGGGCGCGTTGACCACCCCGAGGACCTTGTGCGCATCGGACCAGAGCACCCGCCGGGCCTGGTGGGGGCGGAACTGCACGAGCTCGCGCACCAGCTTGCCGAGCTGGATCAAGACCCCTGTCACGATGAGCAGCAGGAGCACGATGGACGCGATGCCCGCCAGGTACTTCCCTCCCGGGATGGGATCGAGGAAGTGCATCGCGTTGAGGAACTCGCCCAGATCGCTTCGCTCGCCGAGCAGCTGCCCGGAGACCGGATCCATCCACGAGGACTGGACCGTCCCAGCGGGAGTCAGGCGCCAGATCCGCAGCCAGGGCTCCTCCTCGGCGGGCAGCGAGAGCCCGAACCACGCGGGCTTCGCTTCGACCTCCGCATCCACGATGCGCTGCGCGAGCTCGAGCGCGCGCTCCTCGGAGACGGCGACGGGTCCTCGGAACGCGGGCTCCTGCCAGGGGGCCAGCTCCTCGGCGAAGAGCGCGAAGGCTCCGAGAAAGAAGAGGGCGAAGAGCACGATGGAGGAGAGGGCACCGACCCACGCGTGCGCATCCCAGAGGATCTCGTAGGCCCGAGGAGACAGCTTCACGTCAGCACCATCACGGCCACCGACGCGGCGCCCACCACCGCCGAGCCGAGCCAGGCCCGCTGCCAGCTCCGGGCGAGCAGTGCCAGGCATACCGCCACGACGACCGCGGGGGCCGCCGCCAGCAGGGCGACGAGGAACCGGACCTCCCCGGGCATGGGCAGCGCTCCAAAGAGGGAGAGGTCCGCCAGAACGGCGGCCACCGGCGCGGCCGAGACCGCCGCGGAGATCCGCCCGAAGCCGTGCACGTCCTGGCGTGCCATCAGCCCCCTCCGAGCCACGCCACGACCAGGGCCAGTGCGCCGAGCTGAACCGCTCCCCAGGTGCCACGAGGCCAGAGCGGAGCGCAGAGCGCCAGGAGCGAGAGCGTGAGCATCAGCACCAGCACCACGACCGTGAGCCCCACACCCCAGCCCTCCGCCATGCCACCGGCCACCGCCCCGGCCACCAGCAAGCTGGCACCCGCCACGCGGACGCCCACCCGGTTTCGATGGAGCACCTGCAGCCACCTGCCTCCAGAGCGGGCCGGCACGACCGCCGCGAGGTAGACAGCGGTGGCCCCCAGCAGGCTCAGAAGCATCGAAAGCGCCATGTCCTCACTCATGACGGCACGTTGATAACGATTCTCATTATCAGGTGCGGACGCCCTGGACTTCACCTCCGAGAGCGAGGGGTGTCAAGGAGGAAGAGAGGGCAGTGGGCCCTGGGCGTGTTCAACGCTCTGGCTGAGCGGTGACGCCCAGGCCCTGCGTCGCTGCTCGCCCCCTGGCCCTGGCGCGTGATGCGCCCACCTCACACCAGTGCTCACCGCCTGCCGGGGAGGTGCCCGTGTCGGGCCGGAGCGCCAGCAACTGGTCTGCTTGTCATACCAGTTAGCAACCAGTCCGGCAGACAGGCAGGGGCCCGGACCACGAAGGGAGTCTGTCCCCCAAGGGGGTTGGTTCGGGCTTTCCGGTCCTTCGATGCCGAGGAGGTAGGCCAGGTACTGGTCCTGCGCCACGCCCGTGGGATCCGCGGGCACGTCGATGTCCTCCGTCAGCGTCTTGTAGATGAAGTCGTTGACCTCATGCAGATTGCCCTGCTGCTCGATGGTTTCCAGCACGGCTTCGGTCAGCTCCTCCCCCGCAGCCCGACGGACGTGGCGATCTCGATGAGCTGCGGGAGCACGTGATCCGGGTCCGGGCCCGCGTTGTAGACCAGCCCGAACACCTCTTCCCGGCTCAGGCCGGTGGACTCCGCGATGTCGCCGAGGTCGTAGTTGGTCCCGTCGGCGACCCGCCCCGCGACCTTGCCGAGCTGCTCGGGGTGATCCTTGAAGTAATCGTCCTCCCGCCAGATCTCCTCGAGGATCGCCTGCTGATCGTTGTTGCGCGTCTCCTGCTTGGAGGCCTGGCCGGCGATGATGCCTATCGTGCTGATCAGCGCGCCAACGGTCTCCACCGCCTTGCCGAAGATCGCCGCGGGCGGGAAGAGCTGGATCGCGGACCCGAACGCGTCGGGTGCGGTGGTCAGGAGGGACCACGCAGGTCATCGAGCTGGGTGGAGGGCCACCGCTGCTGCTCCTCCACGGCGGAATGGGCGAAGCGGTCCAGTGGGGCAGCATCCTCCCAGCGCTGGCCCGGAGGCACCGCGCCACCGGTGGTGGTGCGTGCCTTCCGAGACATGCTGGCGGAGGCGATGAAGAAGCGTTCGTTCATCTGAGGGACATCGTCTTCCGGCTTCTGGACGGAGTAGCGTGCGCCTCCGCAGTCCACACCCACTCTCCGGAGTTTCCATGTCCAGACGCCTCCCCCTGCTGATGGCCGCTCTCTGCCTCGCGCTGTCCACCGCATGCGGCTCCGACCCCGAGGCGGGAGACTCCTGCTCAGTCGGGGAGGGCTACTGCCAGTCCTCGAGCGAGGCGCTGGTCTGTGATGGCGGCTCGCTGAAGCTCCTCAACTGCCGTGGCGCCAACGGGTGCTCCAAGGACGACGATGGCGACGCGACGTGCACCTTCGGAGACTTCCGTGCCGGCGATCCGTGCCTCTCCACCCAGGAGAACGCGGCCCAGTGTGACGCCAGCAACGCGAACCAGCTCCTGCGCTGCAGCGGTGGCTCCATGAAGGCGGAGGCCTGTAAGGGCTGCGCGGTCCAGTCCGGCACCATCACCTGTCAGCCGTAGCTGGAGCGCGGGGCCGGGGGCAGGCGCCGCTCTGACGCCTGCTCGGCTGCGCTGGGGAGGGCAGCCAGGGCCGAGCGTGCCCCAAGGTGGGCGCAGGGCCTGGGCCGCGGCCCTCCTCGCCCCCTGTGCGACCAGGCAGGGGCACCGACACTATGTCGGGTCTCCCTCCGCCGCGCTGTAGTAAGTTGGCGCCAATGGTACGTACCTCAGTGCTGGTGTTGATCGGGTTCCTTGTTTTCGCCTCCATCGATGATGCGTTCGCCGCGCCGCCCGAGCCGGTTGCCGCGAAGTCTGTTGGGGAGGCAACGAAGCGGGTCGAGACGGCTCGCGCCGCCCTCGCGACGGCCGTCCAGCGGATCGAGAAGGATCCGCCGAGCAACCCCGACCTCGATGCCGCCCTCGCGGCGGTGGAAGCGCTCAAGGACGCGCTCAACGCGGGCGCGAGCTTCGAGACGGAGGATCTCGACTACGCGAAGATCGTCCTGGCCGCGCGCAAGGAGCTGCGGACGCAGCGCGAGTACGTCGAGGATCGCCGCGCCAAGGTCCACATCCACGAGTTCCGCCGGCGCATCGACGCCGCGCTCGCGCCCATGAATGAGCGCGTGGCGAAGGTGACGGCGAAGGACTCGGGCCCCAAGGAAGTGGACGAGGCTCGGGCCGCGGTGGATGCGCTCAAGAAGCTGGCGGAGGAGGGCCGGCCCCTGACGAAGCAGGATCCGAAGTTCGCCGCGTACCTCTCCGAGCTCGACGCGACCATCTCCCGTCACGAGAAGACGATCGACGAGCGGTGGCTGCAGCAGTCGGCGCAGAAGCAGCGGGGACTGCTGGACGAGAGCCGCAAGGCGCTGGCCAACGCGCTCGCCGAGGTGGGCAAGGCCTGGTCGGACGACAAGTTCTCGGCCGCCGACAAGGCGACGGTGGCGCTTCAGAAGCAGCTCGACGAGGGCCGGCCGCTCGAGGAGAAGGACAAGACGTATCGCGCGGAGGCGGACAAGGCCCGCGCCGAGATCGCCCAGGCGAAGCGCCGGATGGACGAGCTGGTGGTGCAGGCGGGTGTCTCGAGGGTGAAGGCGGAGATGGGGCCCGCCCATGACGAGCTCATCGCGGCCGGCAAGGCGCTCCGCGCGAGGAAGCCGACGCCCGAGCAGTTCGCCGAGGCCAAGACCGCGGCGTTCGTCGTCCGGAAGCTGGTGGAGAAGTACGAGCCGCAGGCCGCGCGCAGCCAGCCCATCGGCCAGTACATCACCGAGGTGAAGAACCTGCTCGTCGAGGTGGAGGTGGCCCTCCAGGTCCGCAGCCTCGATGCGGCCCGCGCCGACGTCATCCAGGCCTTGCGCAACCTCGAGAGGCGGGCGCCGACCCCGGAGCAGTTCGAGGAGGCGAACACGGCGATGGTCGTCCTCCAGAAGACGCTCGAGACGGTGCACGCGAAGAACCCGGCGATCAGCCCGTCCGCCGCCGAGGCGCGGCAGCTGCTCAAGGACGGGAAGGCGACGATGGAGCGGCGCCGCTACGAGGTCGATCTGCAGCAGCAGCGCGCGAAGGTGGACGAGGCGCGGAAGAACGCGGCGGCCCTGGTCATGCAGATCCAGAAGGAGAAGCCCACCGAGGCGCAGCTCGCGGAGGCGGAGAACGCCGTCAAGCAGATCGGCGTGGTGCTGGACGCCGGCGTCGCCTTCGTCAAGAAGGACCGCGACTACTCGCTGTACGCCAAGGAGTCCAAGGAGCGCATGGCGGAGCTGGCCGACCGCATCAACCGGCGGAGGATCGTCCTGTCCGCGGCGGAGGCCCGCGCCCAGCTCACCGAGCAGCTGACCACGGCGAAGGACAAGCTCGAGGCGGCGAAGCGTGCGTCATCGACCGACGCCGACCTCGAGGCGGCCAACAAGGTCGTGAACGACATCATGAAGACGTTCGAGACGCGCGCGGAGCTGGAGCAGCAGGACGCGGGCTACGCGGGGTACGCGGAGCGGGCGCGCAACGAGCTGCTCAAGCTGGTGGAGGCGCTTGAGTTCGCGCGGCAGGCGCGGGCGCTGCGCCGGACGACTGGTGAGGCCCTGGCCGCCGCCAGCGCGACGTCGGAGGCGGCCGCGTCCGCGGCGGACCTGCGCAAGAAGAAGGAGCTGTACGCGAGCGCGCTGGACAAGCTCAAGGCCTGCCAGGAAGACGGCGCCAGGATGGTGAAGGAGAACGCCGGCCTCGGCTCGGTGGACGTGCTCGTCGGCGGTCTGCCCACCAGCCCCCAGGAGGTGATGGCCCAGTGCGCCCAGAAGGCGGCGGCGCTGCAGGAGCCCCAGAAGAAGGTCGACGTCCAGCTCCGGTTCGACGATGGACCGAGGAAGGCCTACGACCTGGCGAAGTCCCTGCTCTCCAAGGGGAAGAAGAGCGAGGCGCTCGATCAGTACAACAACTGCGTCGCCGAGGGGCGCATCCTGGAGAACCGCTACCCCGAGTTCAAGGAGCAGAAGTTCACCGTGGCCGGCACCAGCATGAACGTGCTCGAGCTGATCCAGGTCTGCGTGAAGGAGCGCAAGCCGCTGCAGGCGGCCCGCTGACCCCGAGGCGGGACGTCCACCCCGTCCCGCCCCGGCGGTACCGCTGCGAGGTCTACTCGGCGCGGACCCAGTGCTGGGTCCGCCCGATGAGCGACAGGCCGATGTAGCCGCGGACCTTCAGCTTCTTGCCTCCGTCCTCGACGGAGATCTTGACCTTGTAGGTCTTGCCGTTGCTCGGGTCGAGGATCGTTCCGCCCGACCACTCATCATCGTCCTTCTTGAGGTCGCGCATGATGACCATGCCGATGATGGGCTTGTCCTTCAGCGCCCCCTCGCACTTCTTGCAGACCGGGTTCTGCTCCTCGTTGGGCTCGGGGAAGGTCTTCTCGATCTTCCCGAACAGCTTGCCGCCCTCCTCGTAGATGGCGATGACGGACTTGGGCTTCTTCGTCTCGTCATCGATGGTGGTCCAGCGCCCCACCGGACTCGGGGCCTGGGCCTGGGCCTGGGCCATGGCGCTCGAGGCGAACAGCACGGTCAGCGTGGCCAGTCCCAACCAACGGTTTGCAGTCATTCTGAGATCCTCCGGCACCAGGGAGACATCTCGGGAGGAGCCATGCGCCGTGGTGACGTCCTCCCGCCTTCCAGCTGTACTCCGCGGTGGAGCCTAGCCGCCGGGTGGTGTTCTTCACAGCATGACGGGCTCCGTCATGCCTGTGCCGGTCCCGGCCCTCTCGGAGGGGCCACGCTGGCGCTGTGCCTGGGGCCCGCTGCCGAGCCGTCTGAGGGTGCGGCGGGCGTTCCAGGCCACGGGGGCCCAGGCCCCGAGGAGGTCCAGCACCTTCGACTCGAGCTTCGCGAAGGTGCCCGCCTCCAGCGCGTCGAGCGCGAGGCACTGGGCCTTCGGGGCATCGGAGCCCAGCGCCGCGGCGAGCTCATCGGGGTGGCGCGGCTGGGACTGGACGGCCTGCTCGTACGCGCCCGCCTCCTGGAACCAGAAGTGGTACCGGGAGGGGCACCTACCAGTAGCGCGTCCGCTCACTCTCCCAGGAGGCCTGGCGCCAGCGGCATCCAGGCCTCATTCGGAAAGTCCTGCCTGTCACCGGGCGCACCTGCTCGTGCGAGGACTGGGGCCGGAGCCCTCCCGCTCGAGGCGCCCGAGGTGGCCTCAGCGCATGTTGTTGATGATCGCCATGTTGGCGTCGTGCATCTTCTTCATGATGTTCGAGATGAGGGTGATGGCCTGCTCCTCTTTCTGCAGCTTCAGTGCGGTCAGCTGGAGGTCCCTCAACTCCTCGGGCATCGCTTCGATCTTCTTCATGTCCTCCGCGCTCACGCTCTTGATTTTGCCGAGGACATTTCCCACCAGGTCTGCGGTGATACCCATGTCGTTCCCCCATTCGCTGTCAGCGAGGACCCAAGAGATGGAGGCGGGGGCGATGCATGTCTACGCCAGGCGCTGGTCGCAGGAGACTGTCTTCTGCTGGCGTGAGCCTCGTTCTCGGAGCCTCACCTCGAGGGTCAACACTTCTGCCCCAGGAAGCACGTCCCACGCAGCCCGTAGGCCGAGTCGTACTCAGGCGTAGGGCTGCCCTTGCCCGGCGTCGTCATCCAGTTGTTGGGATCCTTGTCTCCACCGGGCCCCCGCTCCTGGAAGACACGGAAGCTCATGTAGAAGGTGGAGGGATCGAAGTTGCCCGGGGTGCCCCCCACGGTCCGCTCGGCGAGCATCCTGGCTGCTCCCATGGGGGGCAGGTGCTGCTTGTAGACGAGCCGCACCGACTGGAAGTAGGCGGGGTTGCGGCACTCTCTTCCCTCGAGCACCTCGCACTCGTTGAGCTCGTCATCCGTAGCGAGGCCCCAGTCGTCCAGCAGGAGGCTGAAGCCCCGCTCGCAGGAGGTGCCTTGCGCGCGGTTGACTCCACAGACGGTCATCGTCAGGGGATTGAGGTGGCGCTCCTGGAACAGGGCTCCGGGGCCTGAGTCGAGGAAGCTCTGGGGGAACGCGTCCAGCACCCGCACCGTGGCCTGGGCGCGACACCGCATCGTTCCCACGTCCTTGAAGACTTCGCCGGTCCGCTTCACCGGCTTGAAGTGGGGGCGGTGCTCCATGCGCTGGGGACCCGCATCACACGTCACCCGGAGTCCGCTCGCCTGGGTGAAGACGAGCCGCGCCTGGGCCTCGCCCTGCTTCGAGGTACGGCCATCGAAGTCCTGGTAGCGAGCGGTGGTCTCGCGGCCTGGGCTGTCCTGGGCGATGAGCTGCTCGAGAGGCGAGAAGTCTCCGGGAAGGCGGTGCATCTTCGCGGAGCTGGCGTGCCAGAGCGCGCTCGCATTGGCCTCCGTCACCTCGAGCATCACGTAGCCCGTCTCCGCGAAGTGGAGACCGAAGACCAGGACCGTGACGAAGACGAGCAGCCCGAGCGCCAGCTCCACGGTGGCCTGTCCCCTGAGAGCCGCGGTCACCATGCCTGATACCCCTGTTTCGCCAATGCGGCCGCCACCCGGCCAGCCTCGGTATCGGTCGCCCCGAGCGTCGAGACGATGTCCGGGACGTCTCGTGTCTGATCGACGTCCGCGCCCACGAGCGTGGCGCGCCAGAACGGGTTGAGAAAGTTGGGCGGCTCGCGCCATTGTTCCGACCCCACCACACGGTGGTAGTAGGCAATGCCCGCGGACAGCGCCACGGCCCGGGAGATGTCCGTGCCGTCAGACAACAGCAGACCCCTGTTGTCGAACCTCGTGCCCGCACCCGCAGGGCGGAAGTGGAAGCGGAAGAACAGGTTCCAGGGGTCCCCCGGCCGCGACCCGTAGTCGCGCTGGAGCACGGCGTAGTTCTTCGGCTGCCCGTAGAGGTTGCCGGCACTCGCCAGGACGCCGGTGTTGTAGTCCATGTGAGGTGGCCACATGCCTGGGCAGTTGGTGCAGTCGCCCAAGGTGTGCCTCTTCCGCCGAGCATTGGGATCCTGGCCCCCAGTCCACGTGTGCTGGTCCGTGTCATTCCGGGAGTCATCGCTTCGGACGAGCGCCTCGGCTTCCTTGCGCATGGGTGGAAACGTCGGGCAAGGCGACCGCGCACGACGAAAGACGACGATCACCTGTCCATGGTCGTCCGCGTAGGCCGCCTCGCCGCTCACCTTGGCCGCATGCGTCTTGTCCAAGGCGAAGTAGCCACTGCCCTCATCGGATACCCAGACGAGCTCGTTGGAGGGCATGGCTTGGGTGAGCTTTCCGCGAATGAGGTTCGCCCCACCTTTCCTCC
Source organism: Hyalangium gracile (assembly GCF_020103725.1). NCBI lineage: Bacteria > Pseudomonadati > Myxococcota > Myxococcia > Myxococcales > Archangiaceae > Hyalangium > Hyalangium gracile. Next base: position 254,913 of record NZ_JAHXBG010000007.1, read on the forward strand.
CGGTGACGAAGGCGCTGCCCCGAGCGCCCATGGCTGCCGAGATGACGTGCCCCAGCTTCTTGGTCTCGCGGCGCTTGCAAGCAGCTCCCTCGCCGGGGCACGCGCCGCCCAGCTCCCTGCCATTCACGGCGACGGTTGCCTCGAGCGCGGAGACATCGCCCCCTATTTCCCGAGCGATGGCTGGCGCGATCGGATCATAGGTGCTGAAGGGGCGCAGGAGCATGGCCTCCTGCAGGCCTTGGAAGACTTCGAGCTGATCCTGGTGGATGGAGGAGAGCTGCAGGGAGCGCGCCTCTTCTCCCGCGCGCCCATCCAGGTTCCTGAAGATCTGCTCCGCCCGCTGCTCCGCCTGTGTCAGCCTGTCCTGGGTGTCGCTGATGTCCCGGATGGCCTGCGTGGAGCACCGACACAACCGCGCGCACCGGCTGCTCTTGGAGGCACACCCGCAGAAGGCGGTGAGCGGCATGTAGCCCGACACCTTGATGTCCTCGTACGCCTTCTTCGCCGACTCGATGGTGGCGCGGTAGTAGCCGCTCCAGGAGATGAGGCTCTCGACCCCCGTCATGGACACCATGTGGCTCATCAGCGCGCGGTTCATCAGGGAGATGCTGTTGAAGGCCCGGGCGGTGGCTACCGCCTGCGAGTAGGCCGCCGCATCCGCCGCGGTCTCCAGCTCCATCTTCTCCCGAGCCTTCACGGCGATGGACAGCGTGAGGCTCACCATCAGGGTGAGCAGCAGCAGCGTGAGAGCGAACAGGACGAGCGTCTGCCCTCGCTTCATGGAACGGGCCATCGCGACCTCACAAGCTCTGCGGAGCGCTGCCGCAGTTCTGGTTCTGGAAGTGCCTCGCCCGAGCCGGCGTCATCATCCGCATGCCGTGCGTGGCCTGGATGGGAAAGACGTACTGCCTGGCCGCCAGGCGGCTCACGAGCTCTTCCCGGATTCCGTCGTCCAATGACCGGGGCGACTTGCCCGCCTTCCAGCCCGCCTGCCTCCGCGCGAGCATCAGCGGGTTGGCCCCGTTGAAGTCCCTCAGGCCGAGGGATGCCAGGAACATGTGGCTCATCACCCAGTCCGCGAAGGGGATCTTCAGCGGGAACCAGTAGATGAGACGCACCTCCAGCCGCATGCCACCGCCTTCCTGGAAGGGGGCGTCGAACCTGAAGTCCTCCGGATGAGGCACGTCGGCGGACAAGGGCTGCTCGCGCACCAGCCAGAAGACAGGCCCGTCATGCGTCCCGTCCACGCCTGGCAGGTACCGGGGATCAGGGTTCTCCGTGCTGCCTACGCGCTGGCGCCAGGCCATCGCTAGCTTCTCCTCGGGAGTGCTTCCCGGCGTCCCGTTGCCGAGATAGGGCACGATGCTCGGCAGCAGTCCCGCCAGGGCCGCGTGCGCCATGTGCTTGCAGTCGCCGTGGTGCCGGCTGCCCGCGCGCGCCGCCTCGAAGGCCGCGTACTCAGCCATGACCCGACCCTGCAGCATCATGAAGAGCTGCAGCGTCCCGAGGATCAGGAAGAGGGTGAGTGGCAGTGTCAGCGCGGACTCGACCGCCGCCTGACCCGACTCCCCCCGTTGAGGTCCGATCGTCCGTGGAAACATTTCCACACAGGGTGGAGGGAGTTCTTCACGGTGGGAATCCTCGTGGACTGGCGAATGTCATGAAGCACGCGAGGATCCTCGCGCCTCTGCGCGATGGTCGACCGTCTCAGCGGCGGCTGCCTGCGTGAAGACAGCTCATCGCCCTCGAGGGCAGGGCTGCCTTTCTCCGCTGAAGCCGACGATGCAACGACACGGCGATCCAGCGTTGGCCACGCCGGATCGCCGTGCCTTTCAGGGTGAAGCTTCCCTGAGGCGCGGACTCACCACTCGACGCCGCACTCGATGCAGAGCGTGAGGATCTCGCACTGCTGCGGAGTCAGCTCGTAGTCCAGGCAGAGCCGGTCGGCCCGATCGCACTGCGCGGGCGTCGGACACCACAGGGCCTGCGCGCCGGGAGCCCCCTCCACCTGCTGCGCCGGAGCCCCGCTGGCCGCCATGGCCGCGCCCGCCGTCACGCCCACCGCCAGAGCCAGCGCCATCGTTCCCATCTTCCAAAGCTTCTTCATGTCTACCCTCGGCATGATGTGTTTCCAAGGCAGCGGGCCGGACAGCTCCGCTGCACCAGCTGCGCGAGATTGCGAGCGGGTGTGGCCTGTCTATCGGGGCGGCGTGATGGGCGCGTGACGAGGGCGAGGAGGGCTGCACGGCGCCGCGACACGCGAGCCCCATTTTCTGGGACATGCGAGCTTTCATCGTGGAGACACGCGAGCCTCAATTTCTGGGACATGTGAGCTTTGAATGACGGGCGGGTGCGAGGCTGAGCATGTTTGGGAATAATCATCTGGATTCGGGCCTCCAGAGGCCTGGTCATGCTTCGGGGAAGTGATGTGGATGTCCTCACGGGCCGGAGTCGCGAGCGGGACACCGCATCATTCGCGTCCAAGGAGAACCCAGGTGGTGGCGACTGCATGGAAAGCTCAGGTGCTGGGGCTCGCCCAGCTGGAGGGCCCGGAGGGGCAGCGGGTGAGGTTGGAGCGGCGGGCCGCGGCGCTGCTGGCCTATCTGGGTTTGGAGGGGCCCTCGCCCAAGTCCTCCGTGGCGACCCTGCTGTGGCCCGACTCTCCTTCTGCCACGGCGCGCGGCAACATGCGCCAGCTCCTGCGTCGCCTGCGGCTGGCGTCCGGCGGCCTGGAGCTGGTGGAGGCGGACTCCGAACGGCTGGCCCTGGGGTCCTCGCCGCGGCTGGATGTCGCGCTCCTGAGGCACGCGGCGGTGGCTCAGTCCCACGCCGAGGTGCTGGAAGCGGTGCGCGCTGGCGGCGGCGGCGTGCTGCTGTGTGGCCTCGACTTTGACGACTGCGAGGAGCTGGCCGGATGGCTGGATGGCGCCCGCGCCGCCGTGGAGGGCTGGGTGCGCAATGCGCGCGAGGCGGAGCTCCGGCGCCACCTGGCCCTGTGTGATTGGACGGCCGCGCTCACCCTGGCCCAGGACTGGGTGCGGCAGGAGCCCTCGTCAGAGCAGGCCGGCTGTCACCTCATCCGCCTGCACCACCTGCGAGGAGATCGGAGCGCGGCCCTCACCGCCTTCGAGCGCCTGCGCTCGACGCTCGCGCAGGACCTGGGGGTGACTCCCATGCCCGACACCCTGGCCCTGGTGCGCCAGATCGAGAAGGGCACTTCGCTTCCCCGCCCGGTACCTGTCGCCTTCCCCTCGCTGCCCGTGTCCGTGCTGCGCCCTCCGGTGCTCGTGGGCCGTGCCGCCGCCTGGCGCCAGCTGCAGGACGGGTTGAACTCGGGCCAGCTCCTGTTCATCTCCGGCGAGCCGGGGAGCGGAAAGTCCCGCCTGGCCGAGGAGTTCGCGGCCTCGCAGGGGCGGTGGGTGCGGATGGAGGGGCGCCCCGAGGATCCGGACATCCCCTTCTCCTCGCAGGCACGGACCTTCCGCGTGCTCCTGGCGCGCCGACCGGACGTGAAGCTGGCGGACTGGGTGCGCGCGGAGCTCTCGCGCATCGTGCCGGAGCTGGGAGACGCGCGCCCGTTGCCGCCTCTGGCCTCCGAGGCGGCCGAGCTGCGCTTCTACGAAGCGAACGTCGAGGCGATGGGGCAGCTCCTCGCGCATGAGCGCCTCGTCGTCGCGGATGATGTGCAGTACTGGGACAGGGCCAGCGCCCGGGTGTTCGTCTACGCGCTCAAGCGGATGCTGGAGTCCGGTGCTGGCTCCTCACCGCGCCCCTGCTTCATCGACTGTTACCGTCGCGGTGAGCTCCCCCCGTACGCGGAGGCCTACGTCCGGCAGCTCGTGGACTCGGGGATGGCGCGCATCATCGAGCTGGGGCCGCTGTCTCCGGAGGAGGTGCGTCAGCTGCTGGCGGGGCTGGAGCTGCCCGGCGCCGAGGCCCACGCCGACAACCTGGCGCGTTATACGGGAGGCAACCCGCTGGCCATCATCGAGACGCTCAAGCACCTCATCGAGACCGACTCCCTGCACCAGGAGTGGCCCCATCGCCTGCCACCTCCTGGCCGCGTAGGCCCGCTCATCCAGCGCCGGCTGGCGCGGCTCTCGCCCCTGGCGCTTCAGACGGCCCAGCTGGCCGCGCTCGCGGACTCGCACTTCCGCGCCGCGCTGGCTCCCGAGGCGCTCGAGGTACCCGCCAGCGCGGTGCACGCGGCGCTCTGCGAGCTGGAGGCGGCGCAGATCCTGGTGGGGGAGCGCTTCAGCCATGACCTGGTCCTCGAGGCGGTCCGGGCCTCCCTTCCCTCCGCGGCCGCGCGGCTGCTCCATGGCCGGCTGGCCACGGTGCTCGAGCGGGAGAGGGCTCCGGCCAGTCTTCTGGCCCACCACTGGAGGGAGGCGGGGCGAGAGGAGCGCGCACTGCCGCACCTGCTCGCCTCGGCGCACGCGGGCGAGGTGCTCCAGCTGCCCGTGTTGGGCCTGGAGGTGCGCGCCTCCTGAGGGCTTCGCTTCACCCCTCCTCATGCCCTCGAGACAGCGAACCGCAATCTGCGTTTCGTTCAAGCCGCGCCAACGTTGCATGGTTTCAAGTAGCCGGCGCCCATCCTCGAAGGAGCTCCCGATGTCCGCGCCCGGCTTCGCCCGCACGGCGATAGCATTCTCCCTGCTTCTGGTCGTCTCCGCGTGCGGAGGTGACAGCACCACCACCTGCGACGCCTCCAACTGTCTCGGCTGTTGTCAGAGCGACGGCGTCTGTGCTCCAGGCGACCAGGCTCTCGCCTGCGGCTCGGGAGGCGCCGCGTGTGGAGGCTGTGGCTCGCTGGAGCAGTGCGTCGCGGGCGTGTGCAAGCTCGCGAGCTGCCGCGACACCTGCCAGGAAGGCGCAGCACGCTGCGAGGCAGGCAAGCGCGCGGAGTGCGTCCGCGGGGCCGACGGTTGCCTCGCCTTCGCCGCGGCGCAGGCCTGCCAGGGTGGGCTCGTCTGCAGTGGCGGCGCGTGCGTGGAGCGCTGCAGCGATCAATGCACCCAGGGACAGGCCCGGTGTGACGGCGCGGGCGTCCAGACCTGTGAGCGACAGATGACCGGCTGCACCGAGTGGGGCGCGACCACCAGCTGCGGGGCGGGGGTCTGTCGTAACGGCCAGTGCTCGACCGACTCCTGCACGGACACCTGTACCGCTGGGGCGCAGCGATGCGCCAGCGACCGGCGGCAGGAGACCTGTCAGCTCGTCCAGGGGGGCTGCCTGGACTGGGTGGGGAAGGACTGCACGGCGTCGGAGTCCTGCACCCAGGAGCGCTGTGTGGCTACCAGCCCCTGCTCGCCGCCTTGCCCCAACGGGTTCACGTGCAGCTCCGCGCTGGTCTGCGAAGGCGGATCGCTGACCTCCCTCATCCTCAACACGGACATGGTGACGGTGAACGGTCACCTGACGGTGAACGGCGCGATCCCCACCTATGACTCGAGCTATTGCAGCTATCCCTCCCGCGAGCTGGCGAGGCTGACGTTCCAGCACAAGGCCAGCGGCGCGGAGTTCGTGGCGTCCGTGCGCTGCAACCACAATGGGTTCAACTTCTCCACGAGGGTCGCGCCCGGCACCTACGACGTCTTCGTGGAGCCATACTCCTCCAACGACGCCAACCTGCGGATGGCGCCGCTGCGGATGCGCGCGGCGAGCAATGTGGACATCCATGCGGACCAGCCGGACCTGAAGATCAATGAGCTCGTGTATCCGGTCTCCGGAAAGCTGACGGTCAATGGGAGCGTCCCCACGCTCGCGAACACCGCGGCCTGCGCCAACGCTCCAGGCACCCATCTCGTGGATATCTCGTTGAGCCGGGTGACGACGCCTGCTGGCGAAGGCAGCCTGGCGAGCGTCTACATCAACTGCGCCCAGAGCAGTCAGTTCACCTTCGAGACGCTGCTCCCCGCCGGGGAGTACAAGCCCACCATCAAGCCGGCCTTCGGGTCGGGCACCGTGGGGCCGCGCATCCTCCCCGGCTCGATGAACATGACGCCCAACCTCGTCGTCTCGGGTCCCGTCTCCAACGTGGTCTACAATCAGGTGGCGCATGCCGTGAGCGGGAAGATCACCGTCAACGGCGCGACACCCACCTTGAAGTCGGGCACCTGCACCAGCTCGCTCCGGGTCGCGCGCCTCGTCGCTTCCTCCGAAGATCTGCGGTTCCTGGGCTCCATCGACGTCCCCTGTACAGCGGACTTCAGCTTCTCGACCCTCCTGCCGCCGGGCAGGCACTCGGTGTACGTGCACGACGGAGGGGACTATGGCCCCCCGGTGTCGAACCTGTCTCCCGTGGGGGTGAAGCAGTCCCTCAACGTCACGGGGGCCCTGTCGAACGTCCTGTTCAACGAGGTGGTGTACCCGGTCTCCGGGAAGCTCACGGTCAACGGTGCCGCTCCCATCCTGAAGAACCCCTGCCGTTCAACGGACCGGATGGCCATCCTGACGTTCGATCCCGCGGACGGCTTCGACGGCACGGTGACGCTGAGCTGCTCCGACAACTTCCTGTTCTCCACGGTGCTCCCCGCGAATGCCTACGGGATCAGCGCTCGGCCTTTCGATAGCGAGACGACGAATCTCGCGAACGGGAGCTACGCCTTCTCTCAGCTCACTGTGTCGGGGGCCATGAGCAACGTCGTGCTGAACGAGGTGATGCATCCGGTCTCGGGGAGGATCACCCTCAATGGTGGGACGCCCACCGGTCACGAGGCGTACTGTGGCCTGAATGAAAACAAGACCTCGAAGCTCGCGGAGGTGCTCTTCGATAACGCGATCATCTCGGGGACTGACGCCAGCGCCTCCATCACCTGCCAGAAGCCCGACTTCAGCTTCTCGACGCTGGTGCCAGCGGGGAGCTTCAAGGTGGAGACGCGGAAGGGTTTTTACGCGGACTCCTCCTCGACGAACTTCGTTCACGGGACATACCCCGACCTGACGGTCAGTGGGCCGGTGACAAACCTCGTGCTCGACCGAGTCGTGCGCACCGTGTCGGGCCGGCTGACGGTGAACAACCTGGCGCCCACCCTGGATGCGTCCTATTGCGCGAACTCGTCGAGCCAGAACTCCACCCTCGCGAACATCTCGTTCAAGGACGTGTCCTCCAGCTTCGTGCAGACCGCGTCCGTGCGGTGCAAGGATCCAAGCTTCAGCTTCACCGCCTTCCTTCCGCCCGGGACGTATGACGTCCGTGTGTACAAGGCGAACGAGGGCGCGGGCCTGAACTTCACCGACGGCTTCGCGCAGGTGGTGGCGAAGCTCCGCGTTCCCTGAGAGCGCTACACCGCCACTCCGAGCGCCTTGCACACCTCGACCAGGGCGACCTCCGCGCCGGCGGCGATGGACGTGACGTCATCGTCGCTGATGCGCGGGGTGGGGTCGATGTTGAAGACGGGCACGTCGCGCATGCGTGCCGCGCGCAGCACCATGTCCGTCACCCCCACCGCGAACGACGTGCCAGCGAAGATGACCAGGCGAGCCTCCTGCTCCGCGGCACGGCACGCGGCGTGCCAGCCATAGTCCCGGTGCTCGGCGTAGTACTCGTCGAACCACAGGACGTGCATGCGCAGGAAGCCGCCGCACGCCGGGCAGCGCGGCACGTTGGCCTCCACCGGCTCCTTCCGGAAGGCGGTGAGGTCGACTTCGCTGGCGGCGATGGAGCCCTCGGGCTCGCCCAGCGAGCAGTCCGGCACGGAGCAGCGGAAGCGATCGCTGCTGCCGTGCACCTTGATCATGCGCTGGGTGCCCGCCTGCTCGTGCAGGGTGTCGATGTTCTGCGTGACCAGCAGGAAGTCGCCGCCCCGGGCGAGCTGGAAGCGCTCCAGCGCGGTGATGGCGAGGTGCCCCGGGTTGGGCCGCGCGCCCTCGAGCTTCGCGAAACGCGAGAGGTACCATTGCCAGGAGCCCGCGGGGTTCTCGCGGAAGAACCGGTAGGTGCCGAGCTCCATGACATCGCGCTTCCAGATGGCGTCCTTGTCGGTGCCTCGGAAGGTGGGAATGCCGCTGGCATGGCTGACGCCCGCGCCGGTGACGATGAGGATCTGTCCGGGGTGCGTTGCCTGCACGGCCTCGATGAGGGCGGAGAGAGCTTCCTGCATGGGGTGCGAGGGTAGCACGCGAGGGCTCACCCCGAGGCGGCCTTGCGCACCGCCGGACGTTGAGTGTGGCGCCTGACGTACTCCACCAGCTGGGGATGCCCGTCGAGCAGCTTCAGCGTGTTGGCCAGGTGAAGGATGGACGCCATCACCACATCGGCGGCGGTGAAGGACTGTCCCACGAGGAACTCACGGCCGCCGAGGCCCGCGCGGACGACGTCGAGCACGGGCGTGAGGCGGGCCCTGTGCCTGGCCAGCTCCGCGTTCGAGTGCGCGCTGTCCTTCTGCTCCTCGGGCAGCTGCACGTGCCTGTAGAGCGCCATCACCGCCGGATCGAGGGTCAGCTCGGCGAAGGCCATCCACTGGTAATAGGGGCCGCGCTCCACGGAGCCCAGCGGCGGAGCCAGGTGCTTCTCCGGGAACCGGTCGGCCAGATGGAGACAGATGGCCAGGGACTCGAGCAGCGTGACGTCTCCATCCACCAGGGCGGGGAGCTCGCCCAGCGGATGCACCGCCAGGTAGGCGGGGGTGCTGTTCTCCTGTCGGGCGAGATCGAGCCTGACCAGCTCGTAGGGTACCCCGAGCTCCTCCAGCAGCCAGCGGGGACGGACCGCTCGGGTTCGGGGGGCAAAGTAGAGCTTCATGGGCGCGCTCCTGAGGGTGGCGGGAGGCGGCAACATGCGGCGGCTGGGGACTCCCAGACAATCCGGCCCCAGGCGAACTCATTGTCAGGCTAGGCTTGACAGTCATGATCCCACCCGCCGACATGATGCTCTTCGTCGCGGTCGTCCGAGAGGAGAGCTTCACCCGGGCGGCGCACCGGCTCGGCGTCACCAAGCAGACCATCAGCGAGCGCATCCGCAACCTGGAGGAGCGGCTCGGGGTGCGGCTCCTCGAACGAACCACGCGGCGCCTGCGGGTCACCCAGGCCGGAGCGACGTACTACGAGCGCTGCTCCGCCATCGCCGCGCAGATCGACGAGGCGAACAGTGAGGTGCAGCAGCGGCAGGCGGAGCCCACCGGCCTGCTGCGGGTGTCTTCGCCGGTGCTCTATGGCCGGAAGTACCTGACACCCGTTATCTCGGAGTACCTCGCCCGCTATCCCCAGGCGCGGGTGGAACTGATGCTGGCGGACCGCCGGGTCCACCTCGTCGAAGAGGGACTGGATGTCGGGATCCACATCGGCCCGCTCGATGATTCGTCGCTCGTGGCGCGAAAGCTCGGCGAGGGTCCAATCCATTTCGTGGCGAGCCCTCGCTTCCTGGCGAAGTACGGCACGCCGAGCGCCAGGGAGCTGCGCTCCGCGCGCTGCATCGGCTTCAATGCGTTCGAGACGTGGGAGGCGGAGGGAGTGAAGTCTCGAATCGATCCGGTCCTGACCGTGAATGATCTCGAGCTCGCGTGCGAGGCGGCGATCGCCGGGGTTGGCATCGCGCGAGTCCCGGCCATCCTCTGCCGGGACGCGGTCCATGACGGCCGGCTGAAGACCCTCTTCGGTCCCAGGCCCGCGGCGCTGCGGGCCATCCACGTCGTCTACCCGAGCCGGCTGAACCTTCCGGCGAAGGTCCGGCTCTTCGTGGATGCCCTGGCGACGCTGGCCGAGCCGGTGTTGCCGCTGCCCGGGGGCTCACGGCGAAAGCGCTCGTGATGAGCCTCTGACGCAACGGGCCCCCTCCTGTATCCGTACACCCAGGGGGACGGTATCGATGGGGAGAGCACGGCGAGCGACGTCCTCGTGGAGGACAGCTACTTCCGGGGCTCGGAGGACGGCTGCATCGACACCAGGGTGGGCAACATGCTCATCCGCAGCACCGTCGCCGCCGAGTGCAAGCGCAACCTCCGGCTGTGGCAGTCCGTGACGCCGGGGCCGCGCGTCGAGTCCGTGTCCAGCTACCAGCCGCGCGACGCCCACTTCTTCATGCGCTCGGGGCAGACGACGGCGCGCTCCATCGCCGTCCACTCCAGCAATGGCGCGCGGCTCGTGGCCTATGACTGCGACACGCAGTGCCTCTTCCACGCCGAGGACATCAGCGGCACCGCCGTAGTCCCAGCGGCGCCCGGGGCCTTCACTCCCCTGGCCCCGGGCGTCGGGCGCGTCAGCGCAGGAACCACTTCTGGTTGGCGGTGCCGCCGCACTCCCAGGTCTGCAGGCGGGCGCCGCTGGCCCCGTTCCAGTCCTTGATGTCCACGCACTTGTTGGCCTGCGGGTTCACTAGGTCCCCCGCGGCGCTCAGCACGAACTTCTGGGCCGGGTTGCCGTTGCAGGCGACGAGCTGGATGGTGGCGCCATTCGCCGTGGAGCCCCAGGCCACGTCCATGCACTTGCCGAGCGCCCGGACGGTGCCATCGGAGTAGAAGGTCCAGCTCTGGGCGCCGGTGCCATTGCAGTCCCACATCTGCAGCGGGGTGCCGTCGGCGTTGTTCGAGTTGGGAATGTCGATGCACTTGCCATTCCAGCGCGAGACGATGGCGCGACCGCCGGCGGGGGCGGTGGTGGTGAGCGTCAGGCCATAGGCGGAGAGGATGGGCCTGAGCGGCTGGAAGAACGTGGTGCCACCCGTGGTGCAGTTGCCCGAGCCACCCGAGGTGACGCCCTGGGCCTGGTCACCGGAGAGCCAGGAGCCGCCGGAGTCGCCGCCCTCGCAGCAGGCGTTGCTCTGGGTCATCCCATAGACGGCGCCCTGGGCGTAGTTGACGGTGACGTTCTTGGCCTGGATGGTGCCGCAGCGCCAGCCGGTGGTGGAGCCCGAGCGACAGATGGAGGCGCCCACCGCGGCCTCGTTGGAGCCGGCGACGTGGGCCACGCCGCCCGCGTAGTTGTTCACCCACGGCTGCGAGAGCCAGGAGCCGTTGACCTGCACCCACCCGTAGTCGTTGCCGGGGAAGCTCGAGCCGCGCACGGTGCCCTGGGCCGCCCAGTTGGAGCCGGAGGTGGTGGTGCCCACGCCGCCGCAGTGGCCCGCGGTGACGAAGCCTCCGTTGACGGAGAAGCCGATCGAGCAGCGCGCGTTGCCCGGGTAGTAGGCATCACCGCCGCGCAGGTCATACATCGTGCGGGGCTCCTCCTTCGAAGGCACCACGCGAATCGCGCCGTCCGCCGCCACGCCGAGGCCGGCGAGGAAGGAGCGGGCGCTCCACAGGGCGGAGTCCTGGGCGGTGACGACGACGGTGTTGGTGGTGACGTCGACGTACCAGCTGTGGACGGACCGGCCCGCGCGCAGGGCATTGCGGTCCAGCTGCGCCTTCACCTTCTCGAGCTGCTTCTCGCTGCGCGCCACCAGTCGGGGCTCGGCACCAGCGCGGCGGATGGCGTCGGCGCGGGACGCGTCGGTGATGCCGACGATGAGCTTGCTGCCGTCCTCGTTCATCCAGGCACCGCCGAAGGTGTCGCCCAGCTCCTCGCGCAGCGAGTGCTCGAGGCGCGCGGCCACCGCCTCCGTGGCCAGCCGGCGCTGGGCCTGCTCCGGGGGCAGGCGCAGGTCGCGCTGCATCGCGGAGAGGACCTCTGGCGCGGCGTCCGGAAGGGGCACGGCCTCGGGCTCGGCCGCCGTGGCGGTGACAGAGAAGGTGGTCAGACCGGCGAACAGCGCGGTCAGGGTGGTGAGCCTGCTGAGACTGCGGTTCATGAGGGTTCCTTTGAGGTGGGGCTGCGGCCGCCGCCTCGAGCAGGAGGCGTGCCAGCCTGGCAGGGAAGGCGCGGTCCTCTCGAAAGGCGGGGCTTTCCTGGAGAGGTCGGCGATGGTTCGGAACCCGGGAGCGGTGACTCCTGTCACCGCCAGGGACGCGGAGAATTCCGCGACTCCCCTCTGAGTGGCTCGCCTGGTGACTGCGGGCACCGCGTGGTGACTGCCGTCCAGCATTCCGGACAGCGCGGGCCCGCTGGTGATGAGCAGCGACGAGTCCACCGGCCAACAGCTCATCGAGCAGCGCAACCTGGTGCGGTACGCCGGGGCCCCGGCGCGCGATGCGCACACCGCTCCCGCGTCCCTACCGCCTCCCGGCGAGGTGCCCGTGTCGGGCCAGAGCGCCACCGACTGGTATGCTTGTCATACCAGTTCGCAACCAGCCCGGCCGACAGGGAGGGGCCTGGTCCACGCCCCAGGACCCTGCCTCCTTCGAGCTGAACCCGGGCCGGGTCTTCCACCGGACGAGAATGTCCGAAGCACCCCACACAGTGGACAGTGCCCCCCGCGGCGGGAATCCGCGGCGGCTCAGAGCAGCTTCGCCATGATCTCGCGCTCGCGCTGCTCGAGCTTGATCGAGGCGATCGTCCAGTCGATGAGCTCGTCGGCGACCGACACGTCGAAACCGAAGGCGCTGGCGGCCTCCTTCACCGACGCGCGCTCCTCGTTCGCGATCTCGCCGTCGGCGCACGCCACCTCGACGAGCATGCGCAGCAGGGAGACACGCAGCTCGCGGATTCGAATCTTGCTGACGATGTCGGTGAGGCGGCCAGGCTTCTGGAACTCCTTCTCGATGAGCGCGGTGACCTGCGCATCGCGGGGCGACAGGCCGATGCCCGCCACCACATCATCGAGCTGCTGACGCTCGTCCTCGGTGACGCGGCCATCGCTCGCCGCCACGTTGGCCATGGCCTGGACGAACGCCAGTAACTGCTCCTGGGGGTACTCGCTCGACATATCGTCTCCTGGGCGAGCGGCGCGCGGCTGGCCAGGGGCTCGCGGACAGAAGCGGGGCCGGGCTGCTCGGGGGCGCAGGATAGTGGGCGCCCGTGAGGACCGGAAACGGTTTTTCGGTGGGCCTCCTGGGCAGGCGTGTCGCCCCAAGGGGCTGCACCGCCTGTCCTGGCCCGAACAGATATGCCTAGCGGTTGTCGTAGAGGGCGTTGAGCAGCGCACCGTTGCTGGTGTCACCCGACAGCTCCCAGAAGAACGCACCGCCGAGGCCCTGCTCCTTCTTGTAGCTCAGTTCGTGCCTGCCTCGCCCGCCCACCCACGGCCGTAGTACCCGATGCTGGGTGCTGGTGCCGCTCGTCTGCGCCACCAGGGACGTGCCGCTGTAGAGATCGTAGCCCACGAGGCTGCAGCCCGTCCCCGCCGCTGGCGCGGTCCACGACATGCTGACCGACGTCGAGGACTTCGAGGGCGAGGTGAGGCCTGTCGGAACCCCCGGAAGGGTCGAGCAGGTGGCAGCCGATCCGCCGGGGGAACGGGTTCCGGCTCAGGTGACTCGGAGGCTCCCGAGCAGGCCGCCAGGGCCACGAGAAGAGCGCTGCCGAGGATGGCGCGCTCGCACTGGAAACGGGTGCGCTTCATGAGGTTTCTCCCGACTGTTCGCGGCTTCTCGAGACAAGGGGGCGCTGTGCTCCGCCATTGCGAGGAGGCGGGAGCCGCAGCCCCCCTCCCGCGAGCCAGGAGAAGGGAGGCGAATTTTTCGGGTTAATCCCCTCGCGAGTCGGAGGTTCCGCCCAGGCTCGACGACTCCGTGGCACGCGCGGGCGCAGGACGCATGGGCTGCGCGCGGCCGTAGGTGAGTGAGCGCCACAGCCACTCGGCCGGGCCGAAGCGGAAGCGCGACAGCCACACGTGGCTGATGGCCACCTGAAGGGCGAAGACGGCCAGCGTGAGCGCCACGCAGCGCGAGGGCGGCAGCCGGCCCACGAGGCCCAGCCCCCATCCGTCATAGAGGCAGAGGCTCACCACCGACTGGAGCAGGTAGTGGGTGAGCGCCATGCGCCCCACCGGAGCCAGCACCCGCATGCCCTGGCGCCACCGCTCGCGCTGGAAGAGCAGGGCGAAGGCCGCCACGTACACCGCGGCCAGCCCCAGAAAGCCCAGCTCCTGGATGGCGGGCATGAGCACCATCCACGCATCCCTCGCCGGATCCACCACCCCCGCGGCGCGCAGGTGCATCACCACCACCCATGCGCCATTGCCCAGCAGGCCCGGCACCAGCCCCCAGACGAGCAGCCGGCGATGCCAGGGGCGGTTGCGCTCCACTTCCTGCATGAGCAGGTGCCTTCCCGCGAGCAGCCCCAGCAGGAAGCGGCCCAGGATGCCCAGCATCCAGAGCAGGCGGTTGACCTGGGGGAGCATCTCCCAGAGGAAGTAGCGCGCGTTCTCCCTCTGGCTCGTCCAGAAGGAGTGGCTCGAGAGGCCCGCGAGGAACCGTGCGCGCATCTGGGCGGAGTGCTCCTCATGGACCTTGGCCGCCTGGGCCGCGGCCTCGGCGCCGTGCAGCAGGACGGGACCGAAGCGCTGGAGGATGGGGATCAGCAGCGGCGCCGCCACCAGCAGCACCAGCGCCCAGGCCAGCACCGTGCGGTCGGAGCGCTGACGGAAGAGCAGCAGCACGAAGCCCAGCACCGCGTAGGTGGACAGCACGTCGCCTGCCCACACCCCGAAGAGGTGCACCCCGCCGAAGCCCAGCAGCACCAGCAGCCGTCGCGAGTACAGCGGGACGACGGGACTGCCCCGAGCCTCGGCGCGAGTGAGCTGGATGGAGAAGCCCAGCCCGAAGAGGAAGGAGAAGAGGGTGACGAACTTCTGGTTCACCAGGAAGTGGTAGAGGGCATTGACGGCCGCCTCGAGCGGAGGTGCCGCCAGTGCCTGGGCCTGCGCGCGCGGCAGGAGGTTGCGGCCGCTGAACCAGGTGAAGCTGTTGGAGACGAAGACGCCGCACAGCGCGAAGCCGCGCAGCACGTCCAGGAGGACCACCCGCTCGGAGTCATCCACCGGGCGGGCTGGGGCCTCGACCGCCGAGACGGGAAGAGGGGTGGCGGACATGCCGCCAGCAGACGCCCGCCTTCCCCCTGCGTCAACCGCGGCTCCCTTGGAACGACCAGGGCCCTCGGGTGAGCGATCGTGTCCACCCCGGGGCGAGGGGCTGAAGCCGGCTTGGGCCGCCAGGCGTGGGCTTCGAGGCGTTCATCCATTCAGTGGCTTTTCTGTGACTTTATTGTTTCTTCTGATTTCACCGAATTTTTGGGATCGCTCGAATAGCGCGTGCTAGCTTCCGCGCCGCCATGCGCACTTCTCTCCCACTTTCCGCCCTCCTCCTCGCCTCCTCCGTCGCTGCTGGCTGCCTCGGCCCTGAGACGGATGGGGACTCCCCCGACACCCTCCAGGCCATCGAGCAGGAGGTCACGGACCCCACGTTCCGCGTCTACAACATCGTCGAGGCCGTGCTCCCCGCCGGCAACTACGACGGCGTCGCCGGCAACGAGTGCATCGCCCTCCTGAACCCGGAGCACCGCCTCCGCAAGGTCATCCTCGTCGAGACCGCCGGCGCCAACGGCTCCTGCGCGCTCAACGCCTACACGGCCGGCACCGCCTTCAGCTTCACCTGGGGCGACACCTCCGTCTACCAGGGCTCGGCCGGCATCACCTCCATCCGCGCCGCGCTCTCCGACACGGACGGCGCCGTTCACCGCCTCACCGGTGCGATCACCTCCGAGGCCGCCGCCCTCGCCCAGCTGCACGCCTTCTTCACGCAGACCGACGCTCAGCAGGCCAATCAGATTTCCTCCTTCGCCGCCACCCGCGTCCACTCCCTCTACGACTTCGAGGGCCAGGAGGAAGTGTTCGCCGAGGCCGCCTACCAGGCCGTCCGCGTCACCCAGCCCTGCGAGAACCCCGGCTCGCCCGAACTCAACGCCCGCGTCCACAACGGCTTCGTCTACGGCTACACCGCCAGCAACACCGGCAGCTGCCACAGCGGCTGGTTCACCCGGCGCCACACCTACAACCGCAACTGGCGCCGCGTCGCCACGTACGAGTACTCGGAGTAGCACTCCGCGCCGTCATCACAGGAGCGCATCAGCGCGGCTCACGACAGTCGCGCTGATGCGCACGCGCACCGGTCAGGGCTGTCTCGCGCGGCTGCTTCGAAGCCCGCGCAGCTCTCGCTCTCCTCATCCCACGCCCGCTTGCTGCGGCCTGGCACGCCCGCCCCCGGACTGCCGCCGAGCCCCTGAAGCGGACGCTCCTCTGCTTGCGAGCACTGCCTGAGTCGCTCCCCGGGTCCCGGGGCGTGGCCCCTTGACGCCCGATATATGCATCGATATGTATATGCATGAGCATGAGACTCGATGCCTTTCAGACGCTTGCGGACCCCACCCGCCGCCGAATCGTGGAGACGCTGCGGCAAGGCGAGCGACAGGTGAATGACATCGTCGAGGAGGCGGGAATCCACCAGTCAGGGGTCTCCCGGCACCTCCGCATCCTCCACGAGTCCGGCTTCGTCTCGGTGCGACCGGATGGACAGCGGCGGCTCTACTCGCTCAGGCCGGAGCCGTTCCATGAACTGGAGGAGTGGCTCGCTCAGTACCGCGCCTTGTGGGAGGCGCGGCTGGACCGGTTTGGAGCGGCGCTGGAACAACGACAGAAGCAGAAGAGGGGACACAGCCATGAGTGACAGGAAGAACGTGGTGATCGAGCGCACGTACAAGGCGCGGGTCGAGGAGCTGTGGGAGCTGTGGACGACGAAGGACGGCTTCGAGTCGTGGTGGGGGCCGCAAGGCTTCCGCGTGGAAGTCAAAGCCCTGGAGGCGAAGCTGGGCGGCCTCCTGCACTACGACATGATCGCCGACGCGCCCGAGATGGTGGCGCAGATGAAGAAGATGGGCCAGCCCGTCTCCCATGAGACCCGGGGCACGTTCTCCGAGTTCAAGCCCCACCAGCGGCTGGCGCTCACCCACATCATCGACTTCCTGCCCGGGGTGAAGCCCTACGACAGCACGATGGTGCTGGAGCTCTTCCCCTCGGGAGGCAGCGTCCGGATGGTGGTCACCCTGACCCCCATGCACGACGCTCAGTTCACCGCGATGCAGATCGAGGGCTTCACCAGCCAGCTCACCAAGCTGGACAAGCGGTTCCACCTCTAGCTCGAGGTGGGATGGGCACCACGGAGGCGAGCACCGCCAGGGCTCGCTGGCGGTGCCCAGGCGCAGAACAGGGCGTGCTGGCCTGTTGGCGCGCAGATGTTGCGCGAGGCCGCTCGCTCGGCGGCCTGGCTTCAGCACCGGGAGGAGCAGCGCTCATGCCTCGAAGGGCTCCGTGGCGCGAGGGTTGCAATCTCGGGGAGCTGATGGCGCAAGGAGCTGACATGAAGCGAACTGGCGAAGCGGAGACGACGGCGCACTTCCCCGTTCAGGTGCGGTCCACCGAGTACAGCGAAGGCCAGAGCGAGGAGTCGCGCTCGGTTCACTGCTCCGTGGCGAAGGGCTCGGTGCCGCTCGAGCGCTGCATGAGCTGCGAGCGCTACGTGAGCCTGCTCTCCACCGCCTCGGGGGCCGCCTCGCTCCAGTGCAGGGTTCCCTCGGCCAGCGCCGAGGCGGAGGGCACGCCGGACGACCTGGGCACCAGGCTGAGGACGACGCCGGTCTCCGAGGTGATGACGGCGAAGGTCACCTGCGTGGACAGCGAGCTGAACCTGGATGAGCTCGCGCACGTCTTCGAGAAGAAGCACATCCGCGCGGCGCCCGTGGTGGAGGACGGGGGCGTGCTCATCGGGATGGTGTCGAAGAGTGATCTCGTCCGGGGCTGCACCCACGATGAGGAGGACGAGGAGGACGCGCTCGAGGAAGGCGGCCACTTTCCTCCCGACTGCCTGGGCGTCATCGTCGAGGGCATCATGACGACGGACGTCGCGCGGCTGGTCGAGACGGCCTCCCTGGCCGAGGCCGCTCGGATGTTTGCCTCCAGGGGCGTCCATCACATCCCGGTCGTCACGAAGGACGATGTCGTCGTGGGGATGCTCTCCGTGATGGACCTGGCGCGCTGGATCGCGAGCCAGGCCGAGGGCCCCGCGGACAGGTAGGCGCTCATCGTCGTAGGCCCTTCGAGGGGAGAGGGCTCAGCGCGCGGGAGCGGGCAGGGCGGGCGGCTTGGGCGCCGTGAGGCGTGCGAACATCTTCGCCACGAAGGCCCGAGGGAAGAGCGGAACCAGGGACGTGCCCACCCTGTTCGCGAAGCCATGGACGACCGACGAGCGGTTCTTCTGGAAGGCTTCGAGCCCGAGCCGCACGACGCCTTCCGGTGGCACTCGCCTCACGCCTGCGCTGGCCGCATCGCCCGCGCGAGCGAAGAACTGCGTGTCCGTGGCTCCAGGGGATACGCACACCACGCGCACTCCGCGGTCCTTGTACTCGGCCCAGAGCGCTTCACTGAACGAGAGCACGAAGGCCTTGGTCGCTCCGTAGACGGCGAAGTACGGCGTCGGCTGGTACCCGGCGACCGAGGCGACGTGGATGATGCCTCCCCGCCGCCGCTCGAGCATGGGGAGGAAGGCGTGCGTGAGCTCGACCAGGGCTCCGATGTTGAGCTCGATCTGGCCCCGCTGGGACTCGAGGGGGACGTCCATGAACGGCCCATGCACCCCGAAGCCCGCGTTGTTGATGAGCACGTCGAGCTCCAGCCCGCGCCGCGTCACTTCATCGAGCACGCGTCGGGCGGCGTCCGGCTTCGCCAGGTCTTCCGCGATGACCTGGGCGCTCTGGAGTCCTGATGCGAGCGCCTCGAGCTTGTCCTTGCTGCGCGCGACGAGCACGAGCTTCGCGCCGCGTGCGTCGAGCTCCCGCGCGAAGGCCTCTCCGATTCCCATGGAGCTGCCTGTGACGAGTACGGTCTTCCCCGCGAAGTCGAAGTCGTTCATGGGCTGATGAGTAGCGGGCGGTGCGTTTTCTGGAAACGGGCAGGGTTGGTAAGCTGGTTTCCACGCATGGAAACCCCTTACGAGCCGTCATGGGATGATCTGCGGGTGCTGCTCGCCCTCCACCGCCACGGGAGCTTCCTCGCCGCGGGCCGCGCGCTCGGGATGTCGACCTCGAGCACCGCTCGACGGATCGAGGCGCTCGAGAAGGCTCTCGGCCGGCCGCTGGTGCATCGCTCGAGTGCGGGGACCTCCGTGGAGCCGGATGCGCTCGAGCTGATCGATCTCGCGGAGCAGTTCGAGTTTGGGCTGCAGGCCGTGAGGCGCGATGAAGGCGACTCGGCGGCGAGCGGCTCCGTGCGGCTGTCGCTGTCCGAGGGCTTCATCGCGCCCGTCACCCGGGTGCTCTCGGACCTGCGGCGGACACATCCCGCCCTGCTCTTCGAGATCGTCTCCGAGACACGCATGGCCGATCTCTCGAAGCGCGAGGCGGACATCGGTATTCGCCTGGCTCGCTCGACGTCGCCTGTGCTCATCGAGCGCGAGGTCGGGCGGATCCAGCTCGCGCTCTATGCGGCGCGCTCGTATGTGGAGCGCCGGGTTCGGGATGGCCGCATCAAGCGGGACGACATGGGCCGGCACGACTTCCTCGGCTTCGAGACCCACCTGAACAAGATGCCTCAAGCCCAGTGGCTGACAGAGCAGGGCGCGAAGCGGTTCGTGTTCCGGAGCAACTCCTACTTCGCGCTGCGGGAGGCGGCCGAGCAGGGGCAGGGCATCATCGTGATGGCCGCCGGGACGGTGACGCCAGGCTCGGAGCTCATTCAGCTCGAGACGGAGGCCCGGCTCCCAACGGTGCCGTTGTTCCTCGCCTACCACCGCGAGCTGCGCTCCGTGAAGCGCGTCCGGCTCGTGCTCGGTGCGCTCGAGCCCCTGATGCGGGCCGCGACGGCATAGCGGCGGGCCTGCCATTTCTCGAATCTCGGGATTTGATAGTCACGGTAAAAATGCATTTGTAACTGAATTCCACTTGCGCCCCTTTCAACACCTTAGGTAAAAGATTCCTACCTCGGCGGCCATGATCCGACTTCGTAGAGGGGGAGCGCACATGAACTTTCATATCGATAACCTCTGGAATTCAGGGCGGAATCTGGTGGTGGTTTCGCTCGCTCTGCTGACAGCCTGCGCGGATGTCGCAGAGAGCACTCCCTCCCACGACACCCGGACCACCTCCGCTCAGGTGAGTGTGGCGGAGTCGGGGTGCATCGATGTGAACCTGGCCGACTACAACCTGTTCGTCCTGGAGGACTACTCCGGCGGCCATGACGTGGTGGGCAAGGTGGCCGTGGGTGGCAACCTCTCCATGACGAACTTCTCCGTCGGCAACGGGCTCGACGCCAGCGATACCGCCAACGTCCTGGTGACCGGAGGCAACCTCGCCCTGTCGCGTGGCGCTGTCTTCGGGGACACCCGGTACGGCGGCACCTTCACCACGGACCCGTCCGTCATCTTCCCGCGTGGAGCGCCGGCCCAGGGCACGCCCATCGACTTCGCGGCTCGCGGCGCCCAGCTCAAGCAGATGTCCGCTCAGCTGGCGGCCCTGCCCGTCAACGGCACCACCCGCCGTGAGGGCTGGGGAGGCATCTTCGTGCGCGGCACCGACGCCTCCGCCAACGTGGTGGACGTGGCCGCCAGCGCCTTCACCGGCGCCAAGTACTTCTCCATCGAGGCGCCCGCCGGCTCGCTGATGGTGGTGAACATCCGCGGCGCCTCCGCCACCTTCACCGGCTTCGGCATCGCCTTCAGCGGTGGCATCGACCAGCACGGGGTGCTCTTCAACTTCGTCGACACCACCCGCATCGAGGCTCGGGGCTTCGGCTTCTGGGGCACCGTCCTGGCCCCCTACGCCCATGTGGACTTCAGCGACGGCAGCTTCGACGGCGGCATCTACGCCAGGTCCTTCACGGGCAACGCCGAGGGGCACATCAACCCGCTGCCCCGCCGCTCGCTATGCCTGCAGCAGCAGCCCGAGCCCGAGTGCATCAAGGTGAAGCTGGACGACTACAACCTGTTCCTGCTGAAGGACTACTCCGGCGGCCATGATGTGGTGGGCAAGGTGGCCGTGGGCGGGAGCATGTCCATGACGGACTTCTCCGTCGGCAACGGGCTCGAGACCAGCGACACCAACAACGTCCTGGTCGTGGGCGGCAACCTGTCCCTCTCTCGCGGGGCTGTGTTCGGCGATGTCCGCTACGGCGGCAACTTCAGCACGAACCCCTCCGTCATCTTCCCGCGTGGAGCGCCGGCCCAGGGCATGCCCATCGACTTCGCGGCTCGCGGCGCCCAGCTCAAGCAGATGTCCGCTCAGCTGGCGGCCCTGCCCGTCAACGGCACCACCCGCCGTGAGGGCTGGGGAGGCATCTTCGTGCGCGGCACCGACGCCTCCGCCAACGTGGTGGACGTGGCCGCCAGCGCCTTCACCGGCGCCAAGTACTTCTCCATCGAGGCGCCCGCCGGCTCGCTGATGGTGGTGAACATCCGCGGCGCCTCCGCCACCTTCACCGGCTTCGGCATCGCCTTCAGCGGTGGCATCGACCAGCACGGGGTGCTCTTCAACTTCGTCGACACCACCCGCATCGAGGCTCGGGGCTTCGGCTTCTGGGGCACCGTCCTGGCCCCCTACGCCCATGTGGACTTCAGCGACGGCAGCTTCGACGGCGGCATCTACGCCGAGTCGTTCGAGGGCAACGCCGAGGGTCACATCAACCCGCTGCCCGAGCAGACCCTCTGCCGGTAGCGGCCCCCCCGCCCGGTAGGGCTCCCTGCCGGGCGCGGTCTTTCCGAGCTGGTCTGCTTGTCATACCAGTTCGGACCAGACTGGCCCGGGAGGCGGGGCCAGCCGCAGACGGAGAGTCGATGGGGCCGGTCTTCTTCAGCGCCCGTTGGCCACCATGAAGCCCAGGACCGTCAGGCCCCACAGGATGCCCAGCACGCCCAGCACGATGCCGGCGATGGCCTGGCCCCTGCGCCCGATGGGCGGGTGCGCCGTCGGGTCCACGCGTCGCAGGCCGATGATGGAGCACAAGAGCGCCACTGGCGCGACGGGGGGCATGAGGATCCCCAGGATGCTCAGAAGGAAGCCCGCCCGAGCGATGCGGTTGTTGGAGTACAGGTGCCACGCCTTCTGGAGCGCCTCGGGAGACACCTCCTCGCGGAAGAAGAGCTTGTTGCGTGTGTCATTGTAGATGACGAGGGTGATGATGAGGGGCATCACGCCGGACGCGAGCCCCGCCGGGCCCTGGGTGGCCACGCCCACGATCATCGACACGACGGGCACGAAGCACAGCGCCAGCCGGGCGAAGGACAGCCCCGCCCAGAAGCACATGCCGACGGCCGCCGAGACCAACGTCATGAGCGCGAAGAGCAGCTGCTCCGCGCCCGAGGCCAACAGCACCAGCCCGACGATGGCGTTGATGAGCGCGCCGAAGCCGATGAGCCAGGCCCAGAGGTCGCGCTTGCCCCAGTACTTGAGCCGGAACGCCTCCAGATAGTCCACCTCCGGGCGCGTCGCGCAGGAGGCACAGTAGTCCTTGCTGTCGACGGTGCGGCGGTCCTGCGCGCAGAAGAAGGTCCCACACCGCGTGCACGCGCCGAGCGCGGGCATTTCAGGGTGGACAAAGCAGCGCGCCTCCTGGGTGGCAGGGGGGGCGGGTACAGGCTCTAGGGTCACTGGCGGAACTCTCGGGTGGGAGGAAGCAGGGAACTTCCTGGGTCACATCAGCCTACCAGAAGAGCCGTGCGGGCTCCCAGGCGCCCAGGCAGCGATGCAAGCGGCATCCGAGCGACTTCGCGCCCCATTGCTCGACCCTCTGGTCGATAAGGCGCCGGGAACACCATGCGTCAATGCTCCTGGTATATGAGCGCGGCAACCACCCCTTCTCCCGGCATTGCCAGTTGGAGCTCTCCCATGCCCGTAACCCTGCTCAACCCTGACGGAATGATGAAGACCGATGTGTACCGACAGGTGGCGATTGCCACCGGCTCCCGGCAGGTGCACATCGCAGGGCAGGTCGCGTACGACGCGAATGGTCAGCTCGTCGCGCGGGGGGACCTGGCGGGACAGGTGGCGCAGGCCTACCGCAACGTCGCCATCGCCCTTGCGGCTGCCGGGGCCACGTTCCGCGACGTCGTCCGACTGACCTTCTATGTGGTGGACTGGAAGCGCGAGAAGATGCCCGACTTCCTCGCCGGCATCGAGCAGGTCGCCCAGGAGCTGCAGATCGTGCCGGCGCCGGCATCGCTGATCGGGGTCTCCGTGCTCTATGAGCCGGGCATCCTCGTCGAGATCGAAGCCACCGCGGTTGTGGACTGACCCAGGAGGGAGCAGTCCTAGACGTTGGACGGGCAGCCGCTGGGCCGGCTCGATTCAGCTGGAAAGAGGTGGAGCGTTGGACCCTGAAGAAATGCGCAGGGCGTTATCGACGCGTCGGGCGGGCCCGCTGGAATTCCGCGCGGCGCTGACGAGCGTGCCTGCGAGCGAGCGCGATGGTTGGCTCGATCAGGTCTTTGGGCTCGAAGGGCTGCCGCCAGATGGTCCTGAACTGCCGCGCGGGTGCGTTCCGTATCTGCCGAGCTCGGTCGATACGCTGCTGCGCGTGATCGATGGCGCGAAGGTGGGCGCCGAGGATGTGTTCGTGGACATTGGCTCCGGTCTGGGGAGAGCCACGGCGCTGACGCACTTCTTGACGGGGGCGGGCGCGATTGGGATCGAGATCCAGCCTGAGCTCGTCCGCGGCGCACGCGAGCTCGCGTCACGATTGAACGCCGAACGGGTCTCGGTGGTCGAAGGCGATGCCGCGGAGCTTGCGAGCTACATCACGAACGGCACGGTGTTCTTCCTCTATTGCCCGTTCAGCGGTGAGCGGCTCGACCGAGTGATGGCCGACCTCGAGTTGATCGCTCGGACGCGCGAGATACGCGTGTGCAGCGTCGATCTGCGGTTGCCCTCGTGCTCATGGCTCACACCGGTGTCGCTCTCCGGTGACCTCGCCATCTATCGGAGCCTCCGCTGAGTCAGCAGCGCTCGAGCGCCTGATTTGAGCGAGGCGGGTGTCAAGGCAGCTCACGAACCGTCTCGACGAAGAGCCCGAGCGAGGCAGAGCGCTGGGTTTGACTCGGATAGTAGAGATAGAAGTCGGGAACAGACGCGGCTTACGGCTCGAGCACGCGCCGGTGAGCTCATCGTCGAAACCGAGGGCCACCCGTTCTGAGCCTCGCGCTTCTTGCGCACGGCACCTGGCACACCCACAAGGCACGCTTCGAGGAAGATTGGGAACGGCGTTCGTCCGAACGTTCGGACGGAGGCAGGGGTTCGTTCGGAACGCTGCCGAACCGAACGTTCGGATGGAAGCGCTGGGCCTACGCGGGCAGAGTGCCGTTGCCCGTCTGGATGGTGTCCCAGAACTGCTTCACCTTGGTGACGTAGGTGGCGTCACCCGTGCCGGCGGGAATGGCGTTGGGGTTGCCGCGGTCCACACCGTTGGGACCCGAGTTGTAGGCGCGCAGCGCCAGGTCCCAGCTCCCGAACTGCTCCTTCATGTCCTTCATGTAGAAGGCGCCGGCCAGGATGTTGGTCTCCGGATCCGCCAGGTTCTTGCCCTGCAGCTCCGGGTACTTGGCCTGCAGCTCGCCGAAGGTGTTGGGGTTGACCTGCATCAGGCCGGTGTCCGTCAGGCCGTTGCCACCGTTGGTGGTGACGGCGGCGATGTTGCCGCGGGACTCCTGCCAGATCTGCGCGGTCAGCATGGACGCGGGCACTCCAGCCTTGGCAGCCGCGGACTCGATCGCGCCCTTGAACTGGCCCAAGGCCGAGGGGAACCCGGCTCCCAGCCTGGCGTCACCCGACGCGCTGACGGAGCCGGAGTCCGTGGTGGGAGTGGACGTGGGCTCCACGGGGGCCTGCTGGGGAGCGGCGACGCTGCCACTGTCGCCCGCGGGGGCCTGCGGAGCGGCCGGAGCCGTCGGGGCGGCGGCGCTGGCGCCACCGACCGCCTCAACGCCACCGGCGGGCGGGGTGGCCCCGGCGGCGCCCTGGAGCATCTGCTGCTGCTGCTGAATCATCTGCTGCAGCTGCTGAAGCTGCTGCTGCACCTGGGCCTGCACCATCTGCTGGTGAGCCTGGATGATCTGCTCCTGCTGCTTGCCCGCGTCGAGGCCCTGCAGCCCCTGCAGGAACTGGTTCCACTGCGCACCGGGCTGCGGGCCCGCGCTGAAGCCGTCCTGGTGCATGTTCACCCCGCAGGTGCGCCTGGCTCCACCCTCCAGAGCAGCACCGGGCTGGCTGGCGGTCTGCGCGACGCCCACGCGGGCAGCGGCGACGTCCTGGGTGGGGAGGCGAACGGCGGTGTTGCGAGGGGCGATGGGCGAGGTCATGGCGGGGATTCCATTCGAGGCAGTGGAGATGCCATGACCTGGAGCAGGGAGCATGCCAACGGCTCCTGGGCTCCCTAAAGGCCTGAAATGAGCCGTTTTCCCTCGAGAGCGGCCCCGTAGAGGGGAGGGGAGACTGGTGACTGCCGTTCTGCCTGCTGACTGGAGTCACCACCTGGCCGCCCGGGCCGCCCAGGTGCAGGACTCCTGGCCGCGCTGCTGGCCACGTCCGTGACAGCCGCGTGGGCCGACGTTCCCAAGACACGTGAGGCATGGCTGGGGGCGTAGAGTCCGCGCATGGCGAGCGAACGGGATGTCGAGCTGCGGGACGGACGGCGTCTGCGCGTCCACGATACGGGTGACACGGGAGCGCCGACTGCGCTGACGGTCGTGTGGCACCACGGATCGCCGCAGACGGGAGCGCTGCTCGAGCCGCTCGTCGCGGCCGTGGCGGTGAGGCGCATCCGGGTCGTGTCGTACGGCCGGCCGAGCTACGGCGGTTCGACACCGAACGTGGGCCGGGACGTGGCCTCGGCGGCGGGTGACGTCGAGCAGGTGGTCGACGCGCTCGGTGTCGACCGGTTCGCGGTGATGGGCGCGTCTGGCGGAGGGCCGCATGCCCTCGCCTGCGCTGGTGTCCTCTCCGGCCGGGTGGTGGGCGCGGTGTGCCTGGCGGGGATCGCTCCTTACGAGTCCTCCCCCGACTGGTTCGCCGGAATGATTTCCCCCGGAGGACTCCGCGCCGCGGTGCTCGGCCGCGCGGCGCGAGCCCGGCATGCGGAGACGGAGGAGTTCGACGAGGAGAGCTTCACCTCGCTGGACTGGGCCGCGCTCAACGGGCCGTGGAAGTCGCTCGGTGAGGACGCTGTGCGCGCGGGCTCGGCGGGACCGGATGGCCTGGTGGATGACGACATCGCCTTCGTCAGCCCATGGGGGTTCGAGCTCGGCCGCGTCGCCGCGCCGGTGCTGCTCGTGCAGGGAGGAGAGGACCGGGTCGTGCCGCCCGCCCACGCCGAGCGGCTGCTCCGGCTCTGCCCGACGGCGGAGCTGTGGCTTCGCCCTCGGGACGGACACGTCTCGGTGCTCGGGGCCGTCCCAGTCGCGCTGGACTGGTTGCTGTCCTCTGTATCGCACGCAACCCATGGAGGCTGACCTTCAGCTCTTCCGTACGGGCTGGCGGATCAGGGGCTTGAGCTTCTTGGCTGGGGTCTTCCGAGGATCACCGATGGCGGAGAGCTCTCCCAACTTGGACGCGCTCCGGGGCTTGGCTTCCTGAAACGTCTCCTCGTCCACGAAGTCAGGGACCATGATCATCAGGGTCCAGTCCCACTCGTCCTTGCGCCTCGCAGTGAAGCTTTCGGGGTTCGGGGCTGACCAGAGGCTTTCCAGCGGCGACACAACGAAGTCGCGTCCCTTGGCCTTGCAGATGAACTTGGCGGCATAGGCGGCGGGAATCGAACCCGCCTCAAGGCGGAAGCAAACCCCAAGCAGGTCGCGCGGTGGTGAGCGCTACGCAGTAGAGCCGGGAGTGTGGCGCGGCACCCACCCCTGGGGTAGGGTGCGCTGCGGCCTACCTACCTGGAGACGTGCCATGCAGGTCCGCGAGACTCATCCACATCCCGAGCTCGTTCCCGGAGTCGGGATCGGCCCATGGCTGGTGCGTGAGAGGCACGACCGGGGCAGCTTCGGCGTCGTCTTCCGCGTCGAGCGTGCGGGTCATCCCGAGGCGGGACCTTTCGCCCTGAAGGTGGCGGTGGCTCCTGACGATCCGCGCTTTAGCCGGGAAGTCACACTGCTCCAGAGCCTCCAGCACCCTTCCGTGCCGCGCTTCGAGGACAGGGGCTGGTGGACGTCCTCGCGGGGCACCCACCATCCCTACCTGGCCATGGAGTGGGTGGAGGGCATGCCCTTATACCTGTGGGCCCGGGCGCAGCCTCGTACCTCCCGTCAGGTACTCCAGATCCTCGCGCAGCTCACCAGCGCGCTGGCTGCCGCTCACGCCCTCGGTGGCGTGCACCGGGACGTCAAGGGAGCCAACGTGCTCGTCTCCGCCGAGGGACGCGCCGTGCTGCTCGACTGGGGGTGCGCCGTGCACCTCGGGGCCACTCCGGTCACGGAGAGTTCACTCGGGCCTGGCACTACCTCCTACAGGAGCCCGGAGAGCCTCCGCTGGCACTGGGCACACCGTCGCTCTGGTGAGCGGTACGAGCCGAATGCCGCTGATGATGTGTATGCGCTGGGCGTCACTGCCTACCGGCTCGTTACCGGCACCTACCCGCCTCCACTCGAGGAGGTGTCCGGCCCTCCGCGCCGGATCCTCCCTCCGAGGGACCTCGCGACGGTAAGCTCGAGCCTCGACGAGCTGCTGCTCGCGTGCCTCTCCGAGGAGCCCCTCCGGCGACCTCGAGCTTCGTCGTTGGTCGCTGCTCTCGGCCTTGCCGCGCAACAGCCCGAGGCCCGCGCACCCATCCTCCCAACCCCCGCTGCAGCCGCCACGGACCGGACGTCCCGCCCAGGCCCACGCCGCAGGACCGCCCCTTGGCTCCCCGCTGGAACGGCTCTTGCCACCCTGGCGGTGCTCGTGGGGGGCTCTTTGGCTCTTCGGGAGCGGACGGTAACGGTGTCGAACCCCTTCGAGGAGGAGAGGGCTGAGGCGCCGTCTCCAGAGACTCCAGACGCCGGGGCCGCGGAGGAGGCGCTCACCAGTGTGGAGGCGGCCGGAGTCTCGCTGCCGCCCTTCCTGTCACTGGGCAGGCCCATGCCCACGAACGGGGGCCTGCCCGGACAGCGCAAGCCTCCTTGCGCTCCGCGTGCGGAGCGAGAAATCAAGGGAGCCTGCTGGATAGGTCCTCTCGAGGGCCAGACATCCCCGTGCGGCGACCTCATGTATGACCATGCCGGAAAGTGCTACCTCGCATCGTACCCAGCTCCTCGCCAGCCAACCTCGGACGAGCCGAGATGAAGCAGGCCAACAAGCCTGCGCCGGGCTGCCGAGCCGAAGTGCCGGCTTGCACGACAAGTCTACCGATAGTAGTAGGGTGCAACTGGTTGCAGTTTGCAATCACGACTGGAGGAATCCCATGGGAATCTTGACCTTCGCGCTCAACGTGACCTTGGACGGGTGCTACGACCATCGGGAGGGGATCGCGGACGACGAGCTGCACGACCACTTCACGCAGCTCATGGAAGCGGCCGGGGCGATGCTGTGGGGGCGCATCACCTACGAGATGATGGAGAGCTACTGGCCGGCGGTGGCGCGCGACGAGAAGGCCCCCCGAGCGATGCGGGAGTGGGCGCAGAAGCTGGATGCCAAGCCGAAGTATGTCGTCTCGGCCTCGCGACACGACTTTCCGTGGAACAACACCTTCCGCCTCGCGGGGGATTTGCACGAGGCCGTGACGCAGCTCAAGGAGAAGACCCCGCGCGGCGTCCTCGTGGGCAGCCCCATGCTGGCGGCTGGGCTCGAGCGGCTGGGGCTCATCGATGAGTATCGCTTCGTCGTCCACCCGGTTCTCGCCGGCCATGGCCCGACCTTGTTTCAGGGCCTCGAGCGCTCGCGGCGCCTCGAGCTCCTCTCGACGAAGCGCCTCGCATCCGGCGCGATGGCGCTGCATCACCGCCGGGTCGACGCAAAGTAGAGCAGTACGTTCGGACTCACGGAAAGAGGAGCCGCCCCCGATGGCGACGCTCCACTTCATCCGCGGCAAGGCGGGCGCGGGCAAGACCACGCTCGCGCGCGAGCTCGGCCGGCCCCTCCCGGGCGTGTCGGTCGTGTTCGGCGGTACGAAGCGCCTGGCCGTCCTGCGCGCGGGACGGCAAGCCGCCAGGTGACCGCCGGCCCCGGCCTGGTAGACTCCTCCAGGCGCGCCATGAGTTCGTCATCCTCGCAACGCCCCTGGGCCGGCTTTCTGGGCACCTGGGTTCTGATTCCCGAATCCTGCAACTACGAGCAGGGGCTGCCCCCGCGCGCGGGCCGGTACGTCATCTCCGAGGCCGAGGGGCGCCTGACTTTCACGATCGACTGGGTAGACGCCGCTGGTGCGAGCCACCAGGTCACCTTCTCCGGCATTCCTGACGGCGAGCCCGCTCGTTTCGCGGGCGGCGAACTGGCCGATGCGCTCGCCGTCTCGGTGCCTTCCGCGCGTCGCCTCGATTCGGTGGCTTTCAGGGGCGGCCAGGCGCTGATGTTCGCCGAGCGGCAGCTCGACGACGGAGGCACGATGATGCGCGTCGTCCAGCAGGTGAAGCTTCCCGACGGATCGCGCCCCACGAACGTCAGCCTGTACCGGAAACATCTTCCGAGCTGAAGGGATGTCGACGGGCCAGCCGGACTTCGAGCGGTACGGGCCCGGACCCACTCGACCAGCTGGGCCTCGACGGCGCTCTCGAGTCGACGGTTGTTCCACGGCGCGCTCTTTCGGGGTGCCCCCGGCGAGTGTGCACCTGGCCCCTGCGCGAGGGCCGCTCCAGAGGGCGTGGTGTTGAAGCTCAAGCCGCCACAGCCGGCCAAGAGAGCCAGGCCCCTGCCGCGTCCCGGCTGGGAAGGCGGCAGGGCTGGGCAGGAGTGTGGCTGCTGGAGCTGAATGGCTTGCACGCTGGCCTGGAGTGCGGCTCATGGGCTCCCCGTCAGCGTCCCTCACCTCCGCGCTGCTCCCGCCCGCTACGCCCAATAGGGCTCATGTCCTCCTTCTGCTCCTGTTGTTGCCTCGGCCGCCGATGAGCACGTCGTTGCCAGCGCCGCCCGAGAGCCTGTCATTGCCTCGGCCGCCTGCGAGTACGTCATTGCCGCTGTCGCCGGAGAGCCTGTCGTTGCCGCGACCGCCCAGGAGCACATCGTTGCCGTTGCCGCCCGAGAGCCTGTCGTTGCCGCGACCGCCGATGAGCACATCGTTGCCGTCGCCGCCCGAGAGCGTGTCGTTGCCTCGGCCGCCGATGAGCACGTCGTTGCCGCTGTCGCCGGAGAGCCTGTCGTTGCCGCGACCGCCCAGGAGCACATCGTTGCCGTTGCCGCCCGAGAGCCTGTCGTTGCCGCGACCGCCGATGAGCACATCGTTGCCGTCGCCGCCCGAGAGCGTGTCGTTGCCTCGGCCGCCGATGAGCACGTCGTTGCCGCTGTCGCCGGAGAGCCTGTCGTTGCCTCGACCGCCGACGAGCACATCGTTGCCGTCGCCGCCCGAGAGCGTGTTGTTGCCTCGGCCGCCGATGAGCACGTCGTTGCCGCTGCCGCCGGAGAGCGTGTTGTTGCCTCGGCCGCCCAGGAGTACATCGTTGCCATCGCCGCCGGAGAGCGTGTTGTGGCCCTGGCCGCCGATGAGCACGTCGTTGCCGCTGCCGCCGGAGAGCGTGTTGTTGCCTCGGCCGCCCAGGAGCACATCGTTGCCATCGCCGCCGGAGAGCGTGTTGTGGCCCTGGCCGCCGATGAGCGTGTCGTTGCCGCTGTCGCCGGAGAGCGCGTTGTTGCCTCGACCGCCCAGGAGCACATCGTTGCCATCGCCGCCGGAGAGCGTGTTGTGGCCCTGGCCGCCGATGAGCGTGTCGTTGCCGCTGTCGCCGGAGAGAGTGTTGTGGCCCTGGCCTCCGGTGAGCCTGTCGTTGCCGTCGCCGCCGGAGAGCGTGTTGTGGCCCTGGCCGCCGATGAGCACGTCGTCGCCGCTGTCGCCGGAGAGCGTGTTGGTGCCCTGGCCCCCGATGAGCGTGTCGTTGCCACTGCCGCCGGAGAGCGCGTTGTGACCCTGTCCGCCGATGAGCCTGTCGTTGCCGTCGCCACCGGAGAGAGTGTTGTGGCCCTGTCCGCCGATGAGCACGTCGTCGCCGCTGTCGCCGGAGAGCGCGTTGGTGCCCTGGCCCCCGATGAGCGTGTCCCCTGTCCGCCGATGAGCACGTCGTCGCCGCTGTCGCCGGAGAGCGCGTTGGTGCCCTGGCCCCCGATGAGCGTGTCATTGCCACTGCCGCCGGAGAGCCGATTGTTACCCCGGCCGCCGATGAGCGTGTCGTTGCCACTGCCGCCGGAGAGCGTGTCGTTGCCCCGGTCGCCTCTCAGGACGTCATGTCCGCTGCCGCCAGAGAGCCGATCGTGACCCTGCCCCCCGATGAGCGTGTCGTTGCCACTGCCGCCGACGAGCCGATCGTTGCCTTGGCCACCGTTCAAGACGTCACGGCCGTTGCCGCCGGAGAGCGTGTCTTTGCCCTGTCCGCCCACGAGCCTGTCGTTGCCGTTGCCGCCGGAGAGCCTGTCGTTGCCGGTGCCCCCGGAGAGCGTGTCCTTGCCCAGACCGCCTTTCAGGACGTCATGGCCCTTGCCCCCCGAAATCCGGTCGTTGCCCTTGCCGCCGATAATCGTGTCATTGCCGCTGCCGCCATCGATGCGCAGCCCCACCTTGACGCTCTTGTCCGCGACGATGGTGTCTTTGCCAGCGCCTCCGTGGATGACCATGTTCCGAGCTTGCTGCGCGGTGAGCTTCACGGTCCTGCCGTCCGAGGTGACCGTCAGCCCGCCGTCCTTCTGCTGGCGAATGGTCGCGTGGTTGTTGCCAGAGCCGAGGTCCACGATCGTCTTCCCGTGCTTGTCGGTGCGTACGTGAGGCCCTGGTGCTTCGAAGCTGTCCTGCGGGACAGGGGCCTTGGCCTTGGCTTTGGCCTGCGAAGCAGAGGGCTGCGCGCCCTTGGACTCCACTTTATTCGTGGCAGGTGTTTGCTTGCTGGTGCTCGACGTCTTCACGGGGGTCGCCGTGCTCTTCTTCGAGATCTTGGACATGTGTGTTTTACCTGTAGCGAGGTTGAAGGCATTATCCAGACGCCCCACCCGCTGTGGATTCGCCAGAGGGAGTACGCCGATGCTGCCTACGGCTGCGCCTACGGAGGCGACCTGCTGGGCAACAGCGCGGAGCATCCAGGTGGCTTGACCTGATTCCCACTTCCATACCCAGAGGTATCGAACATGCGTAGGTCTCTCATCCCTGGTCTCATGCTCTCCGTCGTCGTTGCCCTCGCGTCCGGCTGTGGCGTCGAGGAGGAGGCGGCGGGGGCCGATCCCATGGCGGGCGCGAGCGAGGAGCAGGCCGCGGCGCCCGGCGAGAACCTCGGCGAGGTGGAGCAGGCCGTCTGTAGCCCCGGTGATCACGCCATCTGCATGGGCTGGGATGCGGGCGGTCGCCGCTGCCTCGCCAACTGCGGGGGGACCAACTACTGGAGGGACACCGGCGAGGCCGCCTGGGGGCTGATCTCGGTGCGTGCTCCTACATCGGCCATGGGGAGTGCGGGTTCTGGCCGCAGGCTACTGCAACAGCATCGGCCAGCCCTACCAGGGCGCTTGCTGGGGCCGCCGCGGCTGATACCCATCCGTTCTTCACCACCAAATCCCCGGGGAGCGTGCACGGGGCTGGGGCTGGCCGTGGCTCATGGCATCATCACCGAGCACGGCGCTCCGCCCCCTTCTCAGAGCGAGAGCGCTTGAGAGCGGCGGGTTGCTCTATGTGGAAGCGGCGGGAATCGAACCCGCCGCCAGGGGATACGCGCTCAGCGCAACGGTAGCTCGTGGAAGAGCAGCCCCTCGAGCCGGAGGCACTGGACAGCCTCTTTGAAGCGCTGGGTGCCGACGAGCACTGTGGCGAAGTTGGCCAGGCAGAACACGTCGGCATGTGTTGGGAGTGAGTCCTTGTCGAGGATCAGTTGTCCGGGCCGAGGGCCCCACCTGAATGCGCGGGGCCCTCACGGCCGTGCCGTCACTCGAGCGTCATGAACTCCGGGTTGGACACGGACCTCGTCATCAGCGCTCCCGGGCCGCCGCTGTTGACGCAGTAGCCCGTCGGGTTGTCGCAACCGCTCGCGGGGTTGCCCCAGGCGGCGGTGATGTTCAGCCAGGCCAGGCTTCCCGTATAGCTCCCCAGCGGCTGCCAGGGGATGGCCACCACATTGTCCCAGGTGTTCCACGCCAGCCCATAGCCCGTGTCATCCGCCAGGAAGTCGCCGTTGAAGATCGTCTCATAGATGTGCCGGGCCGCATCCGGGTACAGGCCGTGGGAGCCGTGGGCCGCGAAGACCTCCGGGTGCCAGCCCGTGAAGAGCATCCCCTTGTCTCCGAAGGTGAACGTCTGCCCATTGGCGTGCTGGCTCAGATAGACCTGCGCCGGACGGCCGTCGATGAAGCGCACCGTGAGGTGCTCCCAGTCACCCACGTGGTTGCCGAAGGTGGAGTAGCCGCCCACGCAGCCCCAGGGCGAGTACCACCCGATGCACACCCGCTTGCCATTGTTGTACGGGTAGAAGGTCCAATAGAGGATGTCCGTCACGTTCGTGGGCTGGCCGCCCTGGGTCCGGCGGATGATCTGGGCGTAGACGGGCACGGACGTCTGATCCGGCCGCTGGCCGTCCAGGAACTGGGGATCCGTGCAGGAGTCACAGCCCAGCGGCTGGTTGGTCACCAGGTGGCCGTTCTCCTCGTGCACGTTGGCCAGATGGAACTGGGTGGAGGAGGGCCAGTAGTACTCGTCCGGAGCCAGCCACACGCGAGGAGCGAACGCCGTGACGGCCCACGTGTCCACGGCCCCACCCCTCAGGTGCTCGTTGGCCGTGGCGCTCTTGTTGAGGGCCCAGTAGCGGTTGCCCCCGGTATCCCCGTGGTTCGGCCGGGCCACGAAGGTGGACGGGCTCAGGCTCCGATGATCCTGCGGAGCAGCCTGCCAGAGCGACACGTCATGATCCGCGCCCGAGCCACTGTCGTTCCACACCCAGCTGGGCACGGCGGGCAGCACGTACTCATTCTTCACGCAGCGGATGAGGTCCGTCGAAGGCTTGGAGTAGCCCAGCGCCGCCACCGCGCCCAGGCAGGTATAGCCCGCGGGAGCCACGGGCTCCCAGAAGGAGCCGTCGTGAGTGCCGCCGGAGCCCCAGTCGCTCCAGATCCAGTTGTAGTCGAGCGGCCTCGCCAGCACGTCACCCTCGCCCCGCACCACGAAGGTCATCCCGGGGGCCCGCCCGTGGCTCCCCATGGCGACATCGCCGAGCGAATAGAAGCCCGGGGTCTGACTGAGGTCCGGCCGCCAGACGGAGACATCGTTGTCGGCACCCGAGCCGGAGTCATCGTAGATCCAGTGGAAGCGGCTCGAGGGCTGGAGCTCCAGCCGCTGCGAGTAGCGCAAGCGGGCCTTGTCCGAGCTCAGCAGGAACTCCGCGCTCTGTCCCGCCGTGGTGGTCGCCGCGACCAGCTTGTAGCTCCCCGGTGACAGGGTGAGGGACAGACGGGCGTGGCCGCCTCCACCTCCGTTGTCGTCCTGGGCGAGCACGTTGCCGCTCGCGTCGAGGAGGTAGAGATAGGAATCCGCGGAGGAGGTGAGGGTGAAGGTCTGGGTTTCCGCGACGCCCGTGTGGTCCAGCAAGAACACGCGATTGCCCGTGCTGTATGGGTTCTGTCCGCCGGAGCCCTGCCAGTGGCCATAGAGCGTGTTGCCGCCGGAGCTCGGGGGACGCTGGGAGGGATCCGGCTCGACCGTCCAGTCGCCAGAGCTCCAGGTGGTGACGCCCTGCGGGCTGTCGGGGCGGTGCAGGTAGTCGCCCTTCCACGAGCGCAGCCGGACCTTTCCTCCTTGCGCGTTCTCGGCCGTCCACTCTCCAAAGCCCCAGGTGGTGACGCCCTGCGGGCTGTCGGGGCGGTGCAGGTAGTCGCCCTTCCACGAGCGGAGCTGGAGCTTCCCGTTGGCCATACACTCGACGGTCCAGATGCTGCCGGAGATGTTGCCCCAGGTGGTGACACCCTGCGGACTGTCGGGGCGGTGCAGGTAGTCGCCCTTCCAGGACTTCAAGAGCACCCGGTCATTGCAGGCGGCCGTGCCCAGCACGGCGCTGGTGCTCGCCTGTCGAACCTCACCGGTAGCCGGCTCGTCGCCTTCGGGCATCCCGCACCCCGTGGAGAGGAGCAGGGCCGTCAGCGATGCACCGGCGCGGAGCATGCTGGCACGGGACGGCGCAAGTGTGTCTCTGACGAGTCGACGAAGCGTGAGGCTGCGGAGGGCAGGCATGTGCTGATTCCTTGCAAAGGGGCGATGGAAGAAGCGCTGCGATTCACGGCGCCGCGCCGAGATTGCACGGGGCACGCCAGCACGACTGTCAGCACATGGGGAGAGGAAGATTCTGGGGTTGGCTCGGCCAGCAGGGCCGCGGGAGAGGCGTCAGTCCTGGCGCCTTGTTGCGCCCCAGACAACAGCCGTTGCGCCTGGCGCAACGGGGAGGGCGGACGGGCCGCGATGCGCGCAGCGGGTACTATACGCCAGCACTGAGAAAGCGCGCCGTCGTCCGGGTGACGGCGACGGCCAACATCGTCTTCAGTCAGTGGAGGCAATGCCTCGGGCGGCGGAATCGTCCTGGATCCGCTCCCGGCCCCCACGCCCAGCCAGCGCGTCTGGTACTCGTTCGACGGCACGGTGGTGGAGAACAACACCGTCTGGACCAGTGGCCGGGGCTACATCAAGATCACGCTCTCGGTCGGCTCACGTCCGTGGTTCGGGGACTATGTCCCCGCGGATGGCTGCGTGGCCCCGTTCGCGTGGCCGCCACCCTGGCGCTAGCCCCCGGCAGCGGCTCGGAAGTGCTCCGCGCGGTGGCCCGCTCCAAGGGCCATCGCGCGTGTCATCACGCGGAGGTGGGGCGCGCGGTGTGCGGCGCGTGCGGCGGCGGGGACTGGCGCCTGCCCGCGGGCTTCCAGAGATCGAGCGCGAAGCGGCCCGGCCCGTAGGCGAAGATGAAGAGGAACAGGAAGCAGAACACCACGGCCAGCTCGCCCATGTTGAGGGTGGGGATCCACTTCCCATCGGCGAAGGCGAACTTCCAGTGGAACTGGATGTAGGCGACCGCCATCGTGCCCGACGACAGGAAGGCCGCGGGCCGGGTGAGCAGACCGAGCGCGATCAAGCCGCCGGCGACGAGCTCGATGACTCCGCCAAGCCAGAGCTGGGTGCCGAACGTTTGGACGTTCCCACCGTAGATGCCGAAGAGCTTCTGCATGCCGTGAAACGCGAAGAGCGCGCCGGTGACGATGCGCAGCGCCGCATAGGAGTACGGCTCGATGAGGGTGGGGAGGGTCTTCCAACGAGTCTGGGCCATGGTTGGCTCCTTCGGGTGCAAGCACGACGTGTATGGAAGGTGTGCACCAAGCTCGTTGGACGTGCTATGCCGATTCGTCCAAATGATTTGACCGGCCGTCCAAGTGGCTGGGACGATTCATCCAGGGAGCTGCTCTTGCGCCCCGGCTCCGCCCCCGCTCGAGGGAGCTTCGGGCTCCCTGGTCGCTTCCTCCTCCCTCACTCGAGGGAGCGCCCTCCGCGACGGTGGGAAGTCGCCGCTACCGCCGCGTTCCCCAGCCACTAGTCGTCATCGTCATCGTCATCGTCATCGTCATCGTCGTCCGAGTCATCGGGGAAGAGGTGGGTGTAGTCCGACCACTTCATCCGGGTCGTCATGGGCCGGTAGCTCACGCCATTGACGGAGCAGCTCGCGTAGTACGTGCCATGGGGCCCTGGCGCACAGCGTTGCGAGCACCGGCCGACGAAGCGCATGGGGGCGCACTGCGTGGATGGAGCCCCAGAGTCCACCGCTCCGCAAGCCCGGGTGAGGTACTCGCCTTCGTCATTGATGGGCCGGTCGACTCCGAAGAAGAGGCTGTTCGGGACGAAGATGTTCCCGAAGAAGCAGGCCTCACGAACGGAGTAGGCCGACAGCTCGCTGGCGGTGAAGGGGATGGGAGTGCCCCCCGCACTCATTCCCAGCACGGAGATGGTCACGTGCTCTCCGTAGCGGTTGACGTGGGCCAGCAGGCAGGCCGTGACGACCTGCTGGTCGTTGGTGCTGGCCGGGTGACCGTTGGCCCAGTCCGGTGCGAGCCCCAGTCCTCCCGCCCAGGTATAGGTCTGCCCCGTCTGGCTGTGGGTGTACGAGCGGCTCTGCCCCGCCGGCACCGCGCAACGCACGACATACGTCATCAGCATGTTCGCGTTCGCGGGGTTGTGGGTGAACCATTGGGTGAAGGCCGCGGCGGACAGGCCGTTGGCGGACAGGCCGTTGGCGGACAGGCCGTTGGCGGACAGGCCGTTGGCGGACAGGCCGTTGGTGGACAGGCCGTTGGCGGAGGTGAGCTCCTGGGACGTGCTCTCCAACGACAGAGGCTCGGTGAGGGACGCCTCGGGGCCGCAGGCCGAGATGCCCACGCCCAGGCACAGGGTGGCGAGCCAGGCAACGGCCCACCGTTTCATCCCCACACCCTGGACGGTGCAGGGAGCTTCCATCATCGGAGCCTTCTTCATGGGGTTCTCCTCGCGGGTGTCAGCGTGCCCATGGGTTCTGGGTATTCCGATTGATAGGTATTTCCTTGCCGTTCGCCCTCCCTCCCGGTGCAGGAGGGCGTGAGGTATCCAACAGGCGGGAGCCCTTTTGTCGGGCTCCCGATATTCTCACCACGGGCACAGCTGACTCAGTCGTCCAGGTTGCCCAGGAAGATCTGGCCGCGGAGCTCGCCGTTGGGCCGGGTCTCGGTGTTGAGGAGGATGTACATCCCGCCGCTCTTGAACTGCTCCACCTCCGAGGTGCTCAGCGCCCGGTCGCCGCACGAATCGGTGCCCTGGCCCAGCTCGAACGCTCCGCTCCGAGACGTGGGCACCTGGAGTGAGCAGAAGACGGGACCGGTGCTGCTCTCGTCGGCGGGGCCGCGGATCTGCGCGGACACGGCGTTGCTCTCCAGCCCCTCGAAGCTTCCGAAGATATCCAGCCTCTTGCCGTCCAGCTTGAGGAGCGCCGATCCCCAGCCCTCCGAAGGGG
The DNA here is from genome assembly GCF_020103725.1 of Hyalangium gracile. Lineage (NCBI taxonomy): Bacteria > Pseudomonadati > Myxococcota > Myxococcia > Myxococcales > Archangiaceae > Hyalangium > Hyalangium gracile. The sequence continues at coordinate 292,856 of NZ_JAHXBG010000007.1, forward strand.
GCCTGGGGCGCAGCTGCCCGCGAAGCTCGCCGCCGGCGTGCAGGGTCGTGTGGATGTTGACGTAGAGCTTGCCGCCCTGGAGGTTCGCCACGTCCGCGGCGGTCAGCTCCATGGTGCCACAGGAGCCAACCTCCGTCCCCGAGGCGATCGCCCCGGTGGCGGCAATGGGCACCCGGAGCGAGCAGAAGACAGGAGCGGTGCTGTTCTCGTCGGCGAGTCCATGGAAGTGAGCCGCCGTGGCGTTCGCCGAGAGGCCGCGGAAGCTGCCCTGGACGATGAGCCTCGTGCCTTCCACCCAGGACACGACCGAGCCCGAGCCGGCGGTTTGAACGGGGTTGGGCCTCTGCGCCGCACCCGACAAGGAGGCGGTGAGCTCCCGGGGCCGCACCGCCTCGGGCGACAACAGAGCGGCGAGCTCCGTCTCACGGCCACATGCCATCAGAGCCAGAGCCGCGGCACATGCGAAAGAAAAACGATCTACCCTCATCGTGTATCCCCCTCTTTGGGAACTGGAGAGACGCTGCCACACTCGACAGCCTGGCGCTGCTGGCGTGCGGGGTGGCCAGGCTGGAGCCTCGAGAGGGAAGATGGGGCTGCGATGTGCAGTTCGTGGAGGAGGGTTCGCGGTTTCTCTTGCCGGCGGCTGGCCAGCGGCCCACTCTCCGGGCATGGAGAAACCTGGGTCTGAATGGAAGTTGCCTTGGGAGGGTGGGTGCCGCTGCGGGAAGGTTCGCCTGCGGGTCACCCTCCCGCCGCTCCTCACCATGGCGTGTCACTGCACCGGCTGTCAGCGCATGAGCTCGAGCGCTTTCAGCCTGTCGATGGCGATCCCGACGCCCGGCTTCGAGGTTCTCTCCGGAGAGCCGGTGGTGGGTGGGCTGCACGGGCCGACGCAGCACATGTTCTGCGGCTACTGCATGACGTGGATGTTCACGCGGCCGGAGGGCATGGACTTCTTCGTGAACCTCCGGCCGAGCATGCTCGACGACTGGAGCTGGTTCGTGCCGTTCATCGAGACCTACACGGAAGTGAAGCTGCCATGGGCGGCGACGGCGGCCGTGCACTCCTTCGAGAGGTTCCCGGAGATGACCGAGTACGAAGGCCTCACTCGCGACTTCGCCGCGAAGGGGGCACGGCCCAGGTAACCCGCGAGAAGTTGCCGCAATCCTCCGAGGCGAAGGCGATCGACGTCGCCGCGACGCAGGAGGATCAGGCGCGCTTCGAGCAGGTCTTCTTCGATACGCTCAGCGACCGGTAGCTTCGAGGAGGATGGCCGGCATGGCGAACACGGACCCGTCTCGAACGCGCGCGGAGCCCAAGGCATCTCGGCCCGGCAGCTCCCCACAAGAGGCCGAGACGCTGGAACCCGGTGCGCCACTGGCCTCGGTCGAAGCGCAGGGGCCCGCCTTTCCCGTGCCCGGCTGGGAGCGCTATCAGGCGGTGCGCTTCCTCGGGCAGGGTGGCATGGGCCGGGTGTTCCTCGCCTATGACGTGCAGCTGCGCCGCAACGTGGCCCTCAAGTTCGTGCGCGACGCGGCTCCCGAGCTGGCACGCCGCTTCCTCTCCGAGGCCCGTGCCCAGGCCCGTGTCCGGCACGAGCGCGTGTGCCAGGTGTACGAGGTGGGGGAGATCCGGGGCGTCACCTATATCGCCATGCAGTACGTGGAGGGGCAGACGCTGGGCCAGCTCGCGCCGGGGCTCTCGCTGGAGCAGAAGGCCCTGGTGTTGAGGGAGGTGGCCGAGGGCGTGCACGCCGCTCACCGCGCCGGCCTCATCCATCGGGATCTCAAGCCCTCCAACATCCTGGTGGAGCGCTCGGAGGATGGGCGCCTGCACCCCTACGTCCTGGACTTCGGCCTGGCGCGCGACTGGCGCGAGGAGTCCCTGTCCACGGGGACGGTGCTCGGCACGCCCCACTTCATGGCTCCCGAGCAGGCCCGGGGCGAGGTGGCCCGGCTGGATCGACGCGCGGACGTCTACAGCCTGGGCGCTACGCTCTACCACCTGCTCACCGGCCAGCTCCCCTTCACCGGGGGCAATGAGCTGGAGGTGCTCGCCCGCATCCAGTCCGAGGAGCCTCGCCCGCCTCGCGCGCTCGACGCGGACGTGCCGGCGGACCTGGAGGCCATCGCCCTCAAGTGCCTAGAGAAGGAGCGCTCGGCGCGCTACGACTCGGCGCGCGCGCTGGCCGAGGACCTGGAGCGCTTCCTCAATGGCGAGCCGGTGCGCGCACGTCCGGTGGGGCCGTGGCAGCGGCTGGCGCGCAAGGTGCGTCGACACCGGGCCGCGGTGGCCCTGGGCGCCGTGGCCCTGCTCGGGGTGATGCTCGCCCTGGGGCAGGCCGTCTGGACCCGCCGCGAGCTGGCCCTGCGTGAGCGCATCTCCCGCGGCTTCACCGAGAAGGTGGAGCGCATCGAGGCCCAGGCCCGCTACTCAGGGCTCTCGCGGCTGCACGACACGCGCGAGGATCGACAGGTGCTGCGTCAGCGCATGGAGGAACTGGAGGCGGAGATCCGCGAGGGCGGCGAGCGCGCGGTGGGCCCCGGCCACTACGCCGTGGGCCGGGCGATGATGGCGCTCGGAGACGTCGAGGGCGCACGGGCCCGACTGGAGTCCGCGTGGCAGGCGGGCTTCCGCGAGCCGCGAGTCGCCTATGCGCTGGCGCTGGTGATGGGGCAGCTCTACCAGGAGAAGCTCCTGGAGGTGGAGCGGGTGCGCAACCCCGAGGAGCGCGAGGCCCGCCGCCGCGAGTTCGAGCGCCAGTACCGCGAGCCCACCCTCTCCTGGCTGAGGCGGAGCGAGGGCGTGGAGCTGCCATCCCCCCACTACGGCGCGGCGCTGTTGGCCTTCTACGAGGGGCGCTACGACGAGGCGCTGACCCACCTGGACGCCATGGGGCCCGGTCTGCCCTGGTTCCACGAGGCGCCCCTGCTGCGAGGCGATGTGCGGGTGGCCCGCGCCACGGCGCGCTGGGGCCAGGGAGATCGCGCCGGAGCCCTGGCCGATTTCGAGGCCGGGAGGCAGGCCTACGCCGCGGCCGCCGCCACCGCCGAGAGCGTGCCGGCCGTGCACTACTCCCTGGCGCGGCTGGAGTACGGCGCGCTGCTCATGGAGCTCTACGGCCAGGGAGAGGTGAAGCCCCTCTACGAGCGGGGACTTCAGGCGCTCACGCGCGCCCTCACCGTCGCGCCCGACCATGCCGACTCCTGGGTGCAGCAGTCCCGCTTCCACCGCAGGCTGGCCGAGTTCCTGGCTCCTCGTGGCGGACAGGTGGAGCCGCTGCTGGAGCAGGCCACCGCGGCTGCTCGCGGCGCCCTGGCGCTCCAGCCTCGACACTCGCGGGCCCGCCTGGAGCTGGGCCTGAGCCTGCGCCTGCAGGCGCGCGCCCTCCAGGAGCGAGGCCAGGATCCGAGAGAGCTGCTCCGTCAGGCCCATGAGGCCTTCGAGAGTGTCTCCGCCGAGGACCGCAGCTACGGCTACTTCACGAGCCTCGGGCTGATCTTCAACGCGTGGGCCGACTACGAGGATGACACGGGCGCGGACTCGCTCGCGCATCGCAACCAGTCCATCGAGGCCTACCGCGACGCCATCAAGCTCGACGAGCGGCAGATGGATGCCTGGGTCAATCTCGGCGCCGCCTACCTCAAGCGGGCCTCGCGTTCACAGGAGTCGGAGCGCGATCTGGAACAGGCCTTCAGCGCGCTCGAGCGGGCCCGCGCGCTCAACCCCCGCAGCTACGTGCCCTGGTTCTACGAGGCTCGGGTGCAGGAGGCGCGAGCCCGCCGTCTGCGCGAGCAGGGACGCGATGCCGGGCCCGAGCTGGAGCGGGCCGTCTCGCTCTACCAGGAGGCGCTGGCCATCAATCCCCAGCAGCCGCTGCTTCACAACGGGCTGGGCATCGCGCGGCTCCTGCAGGCCCGCCAGGACTGGGAGCTGGGGAGGAGCCCGGATCCTTCACTCGAGCAGGCCCAGGCCGCCCTCGAGCAGGCCCGGAAGCTGGATGCGCGGCACGGCCTCGTGGACCAGAACCTCGGCGAGGTGAGTGCGTGGCGCGCCGTCTACCAGCGGAAGCGGGGAGAGGATCCCGGCCCGAGCGTCCGCGCGGCGCTCGGGGCCTATCAGCGGGCCATGGAGGGGATGCCAGGCTCGTCGCTCCCCTGGACGGGCACGGGTTGGGCCTGGCTCACCCTGGCCACCTGGCAGCTGGAGCACGGGAGCGATCCCCGGCCGAGCCTGGAGCAGGCCTCGAAGGCGCTCCAAGGGGCGCTCGAGCGCAATCCCCGGGATGAGGAGGCTCGGCGCCATCTGGGAGAGGTCCAGGCGGTGAGGGAGCGCTGGCTGGCGAGCCGGAGCCAGGCTCGCACCACGACTCCCTAGTTCGCCCGCGGCCACCGTCGGTGGCGCTACTTCTGCTCGTGATCCTTTGGATCTGGATCCGGCTGCACTTCCACTTCCCCTTGCTTCGTATCACCCAGAGGCCCCGACTTCAGCTTCCTGACCTCGAAGCAGAAGTGGTACTTGCCAGGCGGCACGTTCCCGACGGTCACGGACTGGGCCATGGGCAGCGGCTGGTCTGGGCCGGTCGTCGTGGGTTGTGTGAGGGTGAATCGGTTCATTTCGGGAGACAGGCCCCAGTTTTCTTTCAGCGTGACGACGGTGGAGCCCTTCACGCTCGACCTGCTCAGGAACTGGATCTTCTGCCCGGGTTTCAATACGGGCAGTTTGTCTGGAGGATTGGGCTCAGGCTCGTACGTGTAGCTGTCCGCATGGATGGTGACGGTCAGCGCGATGGTGTCGGGCATGGCGGGGACTCCATTCTCTGCGAGGGAACGACACGCGCCAGCGGCAGGGGGCGCGTAGCTCGAGCAGCCCACCTGCCACTGGCAAGCGTGGCATTCTCAGTTGGCGGTCGTGCTCAGGTCCACGGAGCTCCAGCTCTGGCCGTTCCACTGCATCTCATAGAGGTGGTTGTTCGTCCCCTCGTAGTAGGCGCGCGAGAGGTTTCCGTTGAGGGTGAAGCTCGCCATCGCGCTGCTGGCCGCCGCGGCCCCCGCGCCGGGAGCGCTCGCGAACAGGTTGCGGTAGTACCAGCGCTGGCCCAGCCACAGCTCGTAGACGCGGCTGTCGCTGCCCACATAGTACACGCGCGGATTGGTCTGCCCCGTGGCGTCCTGCACCGAGGTGGCCGTCAGGCCGCTGCTGGCCGAGGCATCGCGCACCGGCCCGTAGACGGGGTCGGCCGGGATGATGGAGTTCAGGTCCGTGTGGCTCCACGTCGCGCTCGCGTTGTTCCACTTCAGCTCGTGGATGTGCTTGTCGGCGGCCATGTAGTACAGGCCCGAGTCACCGTTCGGCATGGCGGCTCCGGCCATCGCGGTGCCCGGCGCGGCGAGCGCGGCTCCCGGGGCGCTCGCGGTGAGATCCCGGTAGTTCCAGCGCTGGCCCAGCCACAGCTGGTAGATGTGGCCGTCGTTCCCCACATAGGCCACGCGCGGGTACATCTGGCCGCCGGGCTCCTTCACCACGGTGGCCAACAGCGGGCTGTTGGGCGCGGCGTTGCGGACCGGACCTTGGACAGGGTCCGCCTGGACGATGGCGTTCAGGTCCGTGTGGCTCCACGTCATGCTCTGCTCGTCCCACTTCAGCTCGTGGACGTGGTTGTCCGCGGCCAGGTAGTACACACGCGAGCCCCCGTTGCCCACCACGGTTCCCGCCAGGGCGGCCCCCGGCGCGGCGAGCGGCGCTCCCGAGGCGCTCGAGAGCAGATCCCGGTAGTACCAGCGCTGCCCGAGCCACAGCTCGTACACGCGGTTGTTGCCGCCCACGTAGTACACGCGCGGGACGCTCTGGCCGCTGGAGTCCTTCACCACGAAGGCCGCCAGGCGGCTGTTGGGCGCGGCGTCTCGAGCCGGGCCGTAGACAGGATCGGCCGGGACGACCGAGTTCAGATCCGTGTGCACCCACGAGCCGGTGAACTTCATCTCATGGACGTGGTTCTCCGAGCCCAGGTAGTACAGGCGTGAGCCATCGGAGCCCACCACGGTCCCCGCCAGGGCACTCTGGGGGGCCGCGAGGAAGCCCGTGCCGAGGCGGGCCTCCGTCGTCGTGGGGGCGAGCGGCTCGGTGGACTCGCTCGGGAGCGCCTCCGTGCCGCAGCCGGGGCCAAACGCCATCGCAGGGGTGAGCATCAAGAGCGGCAGGAACTTCTTCATGGGGTCCTCCAAGGGAGAGGCTTGGGCGCCAGCACCGTGCTGGCGTGCTCGGACCCAGAGCACACGCCGTGCCGGGCGCTCTCTCCGAGCGCGCGCTCGGTGCGAGGGTGCCGGGCGTGCCGCCCCGGTGTGTCGGCGGCGCGAGAGGGTGTGCCGGAGGTGTGCCGGAGCGTGCCGGCCGGCACTCCGAGCCTCGGAGGGCGCTCAGGAGCCGACCGGCGCCAGGCCCAGCTCCCGCAGGCGGCGCAGCAGCCCCCGCCGGGAGACCTCAAGCCGCTGCGCCATGGCGTCCACGTCGCCCCGGCACTCCTGGAAGCAGCGGTGAACCTCCTCCGGACTCAGGGCCTTGGAGGTGCGCACGTTCGGGCTCTTGTCGATCAAGTCGTAGAGCGAGGCCCGGGAGATTCCCAACCGGCTGGCCGCTGCCTTGACGTCCCATGCGCTCTCGCGCAGGGCCGCCAGCAGCTCCTCCTGGCCCACCTCCGAAGCCTTGCGCCGGGTGGGCGTGGGCGTGGCTGGCTCTTCGGATGGTCGCGAGGCGGGCGCCACGGTGAGAGCCGGAGTGGCCACCGGCTCCAGCTCCTGCTCGAGCTGGGGATTGACCTGCGCCTGGGGTTGGCCTCGGCTGCGGACGACGAGCTGCCGCGCTACGTTGCGCAGCTGGCGGATGTTGCCCGGCCAGGCATGGCGCACCAGCCGAGTCGCCAGGGAGGACGGCAGCCATGGCTCCGCGCGGGGATCCTCGGGCTCCAGGCGCCAGGCTTCGCCGAGCGCCTCCAGCTCCTGTCGGGCGAAGTGGAGGAAGAGCGGGCCGATGTCCTCGCGGCGGGAGCGCAGCGGGGGGACACGGATCTCGAAGCTGGCCAGCCGATGCAGCAGCGGGGCCTTGAAGAGGCCCTGGCGGATCTGCTCCTCCAGGTGCGCATCCGTCGC